>NZ_AP027728.1:0-316398 GCF_030296555.1 Microbacterium suwonense | reverse complement strand
GCCGCGGCGCTGTTCGGGATCTCGCTGGTGATCGCCTCCACGCTCAGCTCGGTGAGCGCGTCCGTGCTGAGCTGGCTGCTCTCCACCCTGGGCTGGGAGGTCGGCTCCGACAGTCTGTACAGCGGCATCCGGCTGGGAACCGTCCTGCTCTCCTTCGTGCTGATGTCCAGTGCACTCGCGGCCCTGGTGCGCTTCCTCACCGGCACGGCGCTGGACTGGCGCACGATCTGGCCGGGCGCGCTGCTCGGCGGCGGGGCGATGACGATCCTGCAGTTCGGGGCGGGCTTCCTGCTGAGCTACACGCCGTCCAATCCGCTGCTGGCCACGTTCGCGATCTTCATCGGGCTGCTGCTGTGGTTCCGCCTCAACGGCGTGATCATGCTGGTCGCGACCGCGTGGATCGCGGTCGCCGCGCACGACCGCGACGTCCCGCTGCTGGAGCAGACCGAGCAGGAGCGGCGGATGGCGCAGCGCCGGGCTCGCATCGCGGAGGGACGCGCGCGACTGCGCGACGCACGCCTGGCCCGGATGGAGGCCCCCTGGTACCGGAAGCGGGCCGCCGATCGGGCGGTGCGGGAGGCGGAGTCCGAGCTCGCCAGGCTCGTGGCGGAGCCCACAGCGGATGCCGCTCCCCCGCCCGCCGATGTCGGGGGCCCTCGTTAGGCTGGAGGGCATGCCCCACCTGCGTGTCGCCAGTGTCAACGTCAACGGAATCCGCGCTTCGGTGCGCAATGGGATGCACTCCTGGCTCGACGCCGCCGACGTCGACATCCTGACCCTGCAGGAGGTGCGTGGCCAGGACGAGCACCTCGAAGCCGCGTTCCCGGGCTGGTCGATCGTGCACGACCCGGCCACGGCGAAGGGCCGCGCCGGAGTCGCCATCGTCAGCCGCACGCCGGCGCTGGCCACCCGCACCGCCTTCGGCGACGACGACTTCGATTCGAAGGGCCGCTGGCTGGAGGGCGACTTCCTTCTCGGCGACCGGCCGTTCACCGTGGTCAGCGCCTATGTGCACTCCGGAGAGGCCGACACCCCGAAGCAGGACGAGAAGTGGAAGTTCCTCGAGGCGTTCGGTCCGCGGCTGGCTGAGCTCGCGGCCGACGACGCGCTCGCCGTCGTCACCGGTGACCTGAACGTCGGCCACCGCGAGCTGGACATCAAGAACTGGCGAGGCAACCGGAAGAAGTCGGGCTTCCTGCCGCGCGAGCGGGCGTATTTCGATCGCTTCCTCGGCGAGGCCGGCCGTGAGATCACCTGTGTCGACGGCACCGTCGGCACCGGGCTGGGCTGGGTGGATGTGGGGCGCCGCTTCCACGGCGAAGTCGACGGTCCGTACACCTGGTGGTCGGCGCGCGGCCAGGCGTTCGACAACGACACCGGCTGGCGCATCGACTACCACCTGGCCTCCCCGCCCTCGCCGAGCGCGCGCAGTCCTACCACGTGGCGCGCGCCGCATCCTATGCCGAGCGCTGGAGCGACCACGCGCCGGTCGTGGTCGACTACGCGTACCCCGAGACGGAATCGGGCGCGCACGATGCGCCGCATAGGATTGAACGGTGACCAGACCCCGCCTCTACTCCGGAATGCAGCCCTCCGCCGACTCCCTCCAGGCCGGCAACTACATCGGGGCGCTGCTGCAGTGGCGTGAGATGCAGTCCTCCTTCGACGCGTTCTTCTCGGTGGTCGATCTGCACGCCATCACCGTGCCGCAGGCCCCGGCCGAGCTGCGTGAGAAGACCCGACGCACGGCCGCGCAGTACATCGCCGCCGGCATCGAGCCGTCGAAGTCGACACTGTACGTGCAGTCCCATGTGCGCGCGCACGCCGAGCTCGCCTGGATCCTCAGCACCATCACCGGCTTCGGCGAGGCCGGGCGGATGACGCAGTTCAAGGACAAGTCGGCCCGTTACGGCCAGGATTCGACCTCGGTGGGCCTGTTCACCTACCCGGTGCTGATGGCTGCGGACATCCTGCTGTACCAGTCCGAGCTGGTGCCCGTCGGCGACGACCAGAAGCAGCATGTCGAGCTCACCCGCGATCTCGCCGAGCGGTTCAACAAGCGCTTCGGCGAGGCCTTCACGATTCCGAAGGCCGTGATCCAGAAGGACACCGCCCGCATCTACGACCTGCAGAACCCGACGGCGAAGATGTCGAAGTCCGCCGAGAGCGATGCCGGAGTGCTGTGGCTGCTAGATGACCCCGCGAAATCGGCCAAGAAGATCATGCGCGCCGTCACCGATACCGAGGGCTCGGTGCACTACGACCGCGAGAACAAGCCCGGGGTCTCGAACCTGCTCACGATCTATGCGGCCCTCACCGGCCAGCAGATCGGCGCCATCGAGGACGAATACGCCGGCCGCGGCTACGGAGACTTCAAGAAGGGGCTCGCCGAGGTCGTCGTGAACGAGTTCGGTCCTGTTCGCGAGCGGGCGAACGAGCTGCTCGACGATCCGGCCGAGCTCGACCGCGTGCTGGCGGGGAACGCTGCCAAGGCGGACGAGGTGGCCGATGTCACCCTCGCCGACGTCTACGACAAGATCGGGCTGCTGCGCCGGGTCTGACGGCCCGCAGCAGGAGTTGAGCCGGAGGATGTCGTGAGCACCCCGCAGTTCCCCGCCCCCGACGGGGACGGCCCCGTCGGCCCGCCGCCCGTTCCTGCGATGCCCGTTCCTGCGATGCCCGCGCCTCCGGCGGCTCCCCCGGGCGCCTACCAGGTGCCGGTGGGCGGCTATCAGGCATCCGTGGGCGGCTACCCGGGAGGCGGCTATCAGGTGCCTCCCGCCCGTCCGCAGGGCACACGGACGACGGGAGCCGTAGCGCTGGTCCTGGCACTCCTCGCCGCGATCGTCGTTCCGATCGTGGGCGGCCTGATCGCCTATCAGATCGGTGCGCTCCTGCCGGGCGTCGCCATCAGCGTCGACTCCTCGTTCAGCGACGACCTCGCCGTGCTGTCGCCCGCTCGCACTCAGGTCCTGTGGGCGGAGATCACGTTCTGGACGGGCACGGCACTGGGCATCGGTGCGATCGTGCTCGGCATCGTCGCAGCGGCCAAGCGACGGGGTCGCGGCCTGGGGATCACCGCCATCGTGCTGTCGGTGCTGGGTCCGGTCGGCTTCTTCCTGGTGGTCTCGATCTTCCTGGGGATCGGCGCTTTCGCCTCCGCCTCCAGCGGCCTCTGACCGCCGGAACGCGTCAGCCGCGCGAGTGGTGCTTCTGCTGGGCGGCCAGCAGCCCTTCGCCGACGAGCTGCTCCACGGCATCCGCCACATCGGAGAGGAAGTTCGGCAGCGTCTTCCGCTCCGTGGGCCCGAAGGGCGCGAGCACCCAGTCCGCCGGGTCCTGGCGGCCGGGCGGGCGCCCGATTCCCGCCCGTACTCGCGGGAACTCGGGAGTGGCCAGGGCGCGCGCGATGTCGCGGACCCCATTGTGCCCGCCGTGCCCGCCGCCCACCTTCAGGCGGATGCTGTCGTACGGGATGTCGAGCTCGTCGTGGATCACGACGACGTGCTCGGGCTCCACGGAGTAGAACCGCGCGAGCGCGGCGACCGGAGCCCCTGAGACGTTCATGAACGAGTTGAGCTTGGCCAGCACCAGCTTGTCGCCACCGGGGCGCAGCCAGGTCTCCACCACCCGGGCACCGGCCTTGTGCTCGCGGAAGCGCTCACCCCGACGGGCGGCGAGCTCGTCCACGACCAGCTGACCCACGTTGTGCCTGGTCGCGGCGTAACGGGGCCCGGGATTGCCCAGGCCCACGATCAGCCAGGTGGATGCCATGCTCCTCAGTTCCTCTCGCAGCCTCACCAGCGATATGACAGAGGGGACGCGATAGCTCGCGCCCCCTCTGTCGAATCCATCAGCGGATCACTCCGCAGCAGGCTCCTCGGCGGCCGGAGCCGCAGCCTCGGTGGCCTCGGCGTCGCCCTCGTCCTCGGCGACCTCGGCAGCCGGCAGCGACACGGCCACCAGCAGCACCTCGGGGTCGTCGAGCAGAGCGGCGCCCTTGGGCAGCGTGACGTCGCCCGCGGTGATGCGCGCACCCTCCTCGAGACCCTCGACCGAGACCTCGACGTGCTGCGGGATGTGCGTGGCCTCGACCTCGAGCTTGATGGTCGCGAGGTCGACGGTCACGATGGTGCCCGAGAACGACTCGCCGGTGACGATGACGGGCACCTCGACGGCGACCTTCTCGCCCTTCTTGACCACCAGCAGGTCGATGTGCTCGATGATCTGGCGCACCGGGTCACGCTGCACGTCCTTGACCAGCACGAGCTGCGACTTGCCCTCGATGTCGAGGTCGAGCAGCGCGTTGGCGCGACGGATGATCAGCGAGGTCTGGTGACCGGGCAGCGCCACGTGCAGCGGGGCTCCGCCGTGGCCGTAGACCACCGCGGGGATCTTGCCCTCGGCGCGCAGGCGTCGCGCGAAGCCCTTGCCGAAGTTGGTGCGGAGGTCGACGTGGACCTTGTTGTCGTCGGACATGATGTTCTCCTTCAGACGTGCGGCGGGGCCGCACGGTGGTCGATGGGTTTCGGCGCCTCGAATGCGGACGCGAAGAGGGAGACCACCAGGGCTCACATCGCCGCGTCGATCACGGATGCGCGCACGGGCGGCATCCCTCGCCGAGGAACCTCTCCATCGTACCCGAAAGCTCGCTAGGCTGTTGGCATGCTCGATGCCGCTTTCCTCTCCCACGTCGTCTTCTGGCTCATCGGCGCGATCGTCGTCGTGGGCACCGTCTCGTCCATCGGGGCCATGTACTGGATGGGCCGCGCGACCAACCGCAAGGACTGAGCCGTCCTTCGATGAAACGCGGGATCCCGGTCGCCCGCCAGCGGATACGCTGAAAGCACCTGCACCACGATCGAGGAGCTCTCAGTGCCCGAAGCATCAGCCAATATCGGAGTCGTCGGACTTGCTGTGATGGGGTCGAACCTGGCCCGCAACCTGGCCAGCCGCGAGGGGAACACGGTGGCGGTGCTGAACCGCTCCCGCACCAAGACGGATGAGCTGGTGGCCTCGCATCCGGAGGCGGAGTTCGTTCCGGCGTACTCGTACGAGGAGTTCGCCGCGTCGCTGCAGAAGCCGCGCACCGCGATCATCATGGTCAAGGCCGGCGGGCCGACGGATGCGGTGATCGACGAGCTCGTGAAGGTGTTCGAGCCGGGTGACATCATCGTCGACGGCGGCAACGCGTACTTCCCCGACACCATCCGCCGCGAGAAGGCGGTCCGCGAGACGGGCATCAACTTCGTCGGCGCCGGGATCTCCGGTGGCGAGGAGGGCGCCCTGCTCGGCCCCAGCATCATGCCCGGCGGCTCAGACGAGTCGTGGGTGACCCTCGGACCGATCCTGAAGAGCATCGCTGCGGTCGCCGAGGGCGAGCCGTGCGTCACGCACATCGGACACGACGGTGCGGGCCACTTCGTGAAGATGGTGCACAACGGCATCGAGTACGCCGACATGCAGCTGATCGCCGAGGCCTACGACCTGATCCGCCGCGGCACGGGAAAGACCCCGGCCGAGATCGCCGACATCTTCGCCGAGTGGAACACCGGCGAGTTGGAGTCGTATCTGATCGAGATCACCGCCGAGGTGCTCCGTCAGGTCGATGCCGCCACCGGCGAGCCGCTGGTGGATGTCATCCTCGACCAGGCGGGCGCGAAGGGCACCGGCGCCTGGACCGTGCAGACCGCGCTCTCGCTGGGCGTGCCGGTCTCCGGCATCGCCGAGGCCACCTTCGCCCGCTCCCTGTCCTCGCACCCCGAGCAGCGCACCGTCGCAGCGGGGCTGCCCGGCCCCGCCGAGGCGTTCTCCGTCGATGACGAGGAAGCGTTCATCGAGGACGTGCGACTGGCGTTGTACGCCTCGAAGATCGTCGCCTACTCGCAGGGATTCGATGAGATCCGTGCCGGCGCCGCCGAATACGACTGGAAGATCGACCTGGGCGCCGTCGCGAAGATCTGGCGCGGCGGCTGCATCATCCGTGCGCAGTTCCTCAACCGCATCTCGGACGCCTACGCGCAGACCCCCGAGCTACCGGTGCTGATGACCGCGCCGTACTTCGCCGAGGCGATCACGCGCGCACAGGCCGCCTGGCGTCGCGTGGTCGTGGCTGCGGCGCAGGCCGGCATCCCCGCCCCCGCCTTCTCGTCGTCGCTGTCGTACTACGACGGCATCCGTGCCGACCGTCTGCCGGCGGCGCTGGTGCAGGGTCAGCGCGACTTCTTCGGCGCACACACCTACAAGCGGGTCGACCGCGAAGGCACCTTCCACACGCTGTGGTCGGGCGATCGCACCGAGGTCGAGGCCGAGGACACGCACTAGGACGCCGGTCCCTCACCCACAGATCTCTCATAGGGATCCCATAGACGAAGGTCGGGGTGCTGGCGCAGACTGGAGTCATGAGCCACGAGCACCCCGACCTTCGTCGTCCCGACGGAGCCCCGCTGCGCATCCTCGCAGTCGATGACGAGCCGATGCTCACCGACCTTCTCGCCATGGCCCTGCGCATGGAGGGCTGGGAGGTGCGCACCGCCGGCTCCGGGCTGGAAGCGCTGCAGGCGGCACGCGACTTCGAGCCCGACGCTCTCGTGTTGGATGTGATGATGCCAGATCTGGACGGCATGGGCGTGCTGCGCCGACTGCGCGAGGCGGGCAACCTCGTGCCGGTCGTGTTCCTGACCGCCAAGGACTCAGTCGGCGACCGCATCGCAGGCCTCACAGCCGGCGGCGACGACTACGTGACCAAGCCTTTCAGCCTGGAGGAGGTCATCGCCCGCCTGCGCGCGGTGATCCGGCGCTCAGGCCAGGGGCAGGTCGACGACGAGCAGTCCATCCTGCGCGTGGCCGATCTGTCGCTGAACGAGGACAGCCACGAAGTGATGCGCGGCGACGACGAGATCGAGCTGACTGCCACCGAGTTCGAGCTGCTGCGCTTTCTGATGCGCAATGAGCGGCGCGTGCTGTCGAAGGCGCAGATCCTGGATCGGGTGTGGAGCTACGACTTCGGCGGCAAGTCGTCGGTCGTCGAGCTGTACATCTCGTACCTGCGCAAGAAGATCGACGCCGGACGCACTCCCCTGCTGCACACAGTGCGCGGAGTCGGCTACATGATCAAGTCACCGCAGTAGGGCCGTCATGTTCGTTCGACCGGTGAGCCTACAGGCACGACTGATGGCCGCCGTGATCGGGTTCGTCTCCCTCATCCTCGTCGTGGTCGCCGTCATCACCAGCGCCACGCTCGGCAGCGCTCTGGAGCAGCGACTGCAGGAGCAGCTGGACACGACGGCGGCGAAGACGAAATCCTCGTGACCGCGCAGGCCGACCGGATGCTGCCGCTGGGGCGCACGCTCACCGCCGAGGACATCCTGGCCGGCTATCAGGTGCAGGGCATCAACCTGCTGCTGCTGATCGCGCCGCCGGGAATGCCGGCATCCGGCATCGTCGTGACCCCGGGCTCGCGGGAGGTGATCTCCGACTCAGACATCCGCATCGTCACGAACGCGCTGCGCCACACCAACTCGGCCACCGTGACGCTGCCCGAGTTCGGCTCGTACCGGGTCACGGCCACCCAGACCGAGAACGGTGTCGTAGTGGCCACCGGGCTGTCGCGTTCCGAAGTGCAGCACACCATGACGCTGCTGTTCACCGTGATCGCCCTCGCCACCCTCGGCGGCCTGCTGCTGCTGGCGCTGACGACCGCGCTCACGATCAGCATGGGGCTGAGGCCGCTGCGCGCCGTCGCGGCCACAGCCACCCGGGTGGCGGGTCAGCCGCTGGATCGCGGAGAGGTGAGCATCACCGAGCGCGTTCCCGATTACGAGGCCGACCCGCGCACCGAGGTCGGCAGAGTGGGCGTGGCGCTGAACACGCTGCTCGACCATGTGGACTCCTCACTGTCGGCACGGCAGCACAACGAGGAGCGGATGCGCAGGTTCGTCGCCGACGCCAGCCACGAGCTGCGCACACCGCTCGCCTCGATCCGCGGCTACTCCGAACTGTCACTCAAGGCCATCCGGCGGGCGGCCGGCACGGCCGGAGCGGGTGCTGCGGACGGTGCAGAGGCCATGGATGCCGACGACGCGACGCTGCAGGAGACCACGGCCGCGCTGGAGCGCATCCAGGCGCAGTCGCTGCGGATGACACGTCTGGTCGAGGATCTGCTGCTGCTCGCCCGCCTCGACGAGGGTCGGGAGCTCATGCACGACGCGGTCGATCTGACCCAGATCGCCGTGGAGGCATTGACCGACGCGCAGCCAACCGCCCCCGATCACACCTGGCAGCTGGAGGTGCCCGAGCAGGTCATGATGATCACCGGCGACGCCGGACGCCTGCATCAGGTTCTGGCGAACCTGCTCGCCAACGCCCGCACCCATACGCCGGCCGGGACGAACATCACCCTCGCGCTGACGAGACAGGATCGCACCGCCCTGCTGCGCGTGCACGATGACGGCCCCGGCATCGATCCGGAGGTGCGTGAGGAGATGTTCGCCCGCTTCGCGCGCGGCGACGCCTCCCGGGCCCGCCGCACCGGTGGCACCGGGCTGGGGCTGGCCATCGTGAAGGCCATCGTCGAGGGGCACGGCGGCACGATCGAGGTCACCAGCGAACCGGGCGACACGACGTTCACCGTGCGTCTGCCGCTCGCGGACGCCTCCCCGACGGCGCCGTCCGCCCCGCCGACGGCAGCTGCCGCTCAGTAACCTGCGAAGGCGTCGGTGCTCAGACTGCGCGCCTTCTGCAGCGCGGGTGCGAGGTCGGCGATCAGCCGGGGCGGGCCCGAGATGAATGCATGGCGCGCGGCGATGTCCGGTACGACGCGCTCCAGCCCCGCCGCATCCAGTCGCACGCCCTGCGCCCAGGTCCAGTTCGGGGCGAGGCTCTGCGGCTCATCACGGGTGAAGACCACGGCACGCACGCCGGTCGCCTCGAGCTCGTCGCGGTATGCCAGCTCGGCCGCCTCGGACGCCACATAGACCAGCACGACGTCGCGCTCCGCACCCTGCGCGTGCAGCTGACGCAGCTGCGAGACGAACGGGGTGACGCCGATCCCCGCCGCCACCATGAGGATCGCCCCGCCACGCGGCAGCAGGAAATCTCCCCAGGTTCCGGTGACCGCAAGGGTCGTACCGGGTTCGGCTGCGGCCAGTGCGCGCTTGTAGCTGGAGGGATGCCTCTGGTCGCCGTTCTTGTACGCGATGCGCAGCGTGGGAAGGTCGCTCGGCGCGGAGACGATGCTGAACTCACGGCGGGTGCCGCGGGCATCCGGCCGGCGGTGCGGCACGTCCAGCTCGAGGTACTGCCCGGGCAGGAAGCGCAGTCTCCCCTTCGTGCGGAAGGTGATCTCCTGCGCGGTGGGGGTGACCATCCGGCGCTTGTCCAGCACCAGGCGCACCGAACCGCGCAGAGCGAAGGCGAAGGCGAGCAGGTTGCCGATCAGCAGTGCGCGCTCCTGCCCGAGCGTGACCGTGCCGATCACCGGGATCGGCCAGCCTGCCAGCACGCCGACGAGACCCGCGACGCCGAACTGCTGCCAGCGGCGCGGCGGGAGCGTCAGCGGCTCCGACAGCATGAACGCGCCCAGGAAGAGGAACGGAGTCTGCCCGATGGCGAACAGCACGGCATCCGCCGGCATCGCAGCCGCACCGCCCTGCTGCGCCTGCACGGCCTGATGCACCACAGAGACGCAGACCACGACCAGCAGGAACACCAGCACGATGCGCACCTTCTCGGTGCGCCACAGCACGAGAAGACCCAGGACGGCGACTGCCACGGCCAGTACCGGCGTGCCCACCCACCACGACGAGAACGTGCCCAGCCCGAACACGGTCACCACCGTCGCACCGAATGCGGCGGGGTTGAGGATGTGCCGGCCGCGCCAGGCGATCAGATACTTCGACAGACTCGCAACGGCACCCGCGAGCGCTGTTCCCGCCAACCCGGCGACGGTCAGCGAGGGCTGCAGCACGAACAGCAGGATGAGCGCGGTGAGCAGCGACGACTCGACGCGCCACGGCAGGCGCAGGATCCGCTGCGAGATCGCGTCGACCGCAGAGATCGCGGCCGCGAGAACAGCGAAGGATGCCAGGATCTCCCCGCATCGGGCACGACCAGGTCGGTGAAGGAGAACACCAGGGCGACCACCGCGAGCGCCACGAGGGCGAAGAAGACCAGACGGTACATCGAGATGGCGCCGAGCACGCCGAGCACCCGCTGGCGCAGCGCGGTGAGAGAGGTGATCACCGGTATCGCACGGCGACGTTCAGGCGTCGCCGTTGAACATGCTGGTGACCGAGCCGTCCTCGAAGACCTGCTTGATGGCCGCGGCCAGCAGCGGGGCGATGGGCAGGATCGTCAGGCCGTCCCAACGGCGCGACTCGGAGAGCGGGACCGTGTCGGTGATGACCACCTCGTCGATCGCCTCGTCCTGCAGCCGCTGAGAGGCCGGGTCGCTGAAGATCGCGTGCGTGGCGGCCACGATCACGCGGCGGGCGCCGTTGGCCTTCAGCGCCTGCGCCGCCTTGACGATCGTGCCGCCGGTGTCGATCATGTCGTCCACCAGCAGGCAGGTGCGGCCCTCGACCTCGCCGACGATCTCGTGCACCGAGACCTGGTTGGCGACCTTCGGGTCACGGCGCTTGTGGATGATCGCCAGCGGGGCGTTCAGGCTGTCCGACCAGGTGTCGGCGACGCGCACACGCCCCATGTCAGGCGAGACGATGGTGAGCGTCTCGCGATCCTCGGAGGTGAGCGTCTCCTCGAAGTGCTTCAGCAGCACGGGTTTGGCGAAGAGGTGGTCGACGGGACCGTCGAAGAATCCCTGGATCTGCGCGGCGTGCAGATCCACGCTCATGATGCGATCGGCGCCGGCCACCTTGAGCATGTCGGAGATCAGCCGGGCGCTGATCGGCTCGCGCCCGCGGCCCTTCTTATCCTGCCGGGAGTAGGGGTAGTAGGGGGCGACGAGGGTGATGCGCTTGGCGGAGGCGCGCTTGGCGGCATCCAGCATGATCAGCGTCTCCATGAGCCACTCGTTCACGGGCTCGCCGAAGGACTGCACGATGAACAGGTCGCAGCCGCGGATCGACACCTCGAAGCGGGCGTAGATCTCCCCGGAGGCGAAGGTGCGGTGCTCGACGGGCGCCATCTCCTGGCCCAGTGCCGCGGCGACGGCGGCGGTCAGATCGGGGTGCGAGCGCCCGCCGGCGACGACGAGCCGCTTCTTGGTCTTCGCGATCAGACCGGGTGCCACACCGCGTTCGCGGTCCAGCGCCATCGTCTTCTTCTTCTTGTGCCCCATCCGCGCCGCCTATTCCGCCGATCGTTCCCGTGCGGCCGCATCGGCCGCGCCGGTTCCTGCTCTGTTCTTCTGGACCCACCCCTCGATGTTGCGCTGAGGGGCGACGCTCATGGCCAGCGATCCGGCGGGGACGTCCTTGCGGACGACGGCGCCTGCACCGGTCTTCGCACCTGCACCCAGCTTAACGGGGGCGACGAGCACCGTGTGCGAGCCGGTGTGCACCTCGTCGCCGATCTCGGTGCGGTGCTTGTGCACATCGTCGTAGTTCGCGGTGATCGTGCTCGCACCCAGGTTGACGTGGCGGCCGATGGTGGCATCCCCCACGTAGGACAGATGCGGGACCTTGCTGCCCTCACCGATCTGCGCGTTCTTGGTCTCGACGTAGGCGCCGATCTTGCCGTCGGCGCCCAGCACGGTGCCCGGGCGCAGGAAGGAGAACGGGCCGACCGTGGCGCGGGCGCCGATCACGGCCAGGTTCGCATCGGTGCGCTTGACGACGGCGTCCTCGCCGACCTCGCAGTCCACGAGCGTGGTGTCCGGTCCGATGGTGGCGCCGGAGCCGATGACCGTGGCGCGCAGGATCTGCGTGTTCGGCAGGATGGTCACATCGGCGGCGAGCTTGGCGTCGTCGTCGATCCAGGTGGTCGCCGGGTCGATGACGGTCACGCCCTCGCGCTGCCAGCGGCGCACGATCCGCTGGTTGAGCAGGCGGCCGACCTCGGCCAGCTGCGCACGGTCGTTGACCCCGTAGGTGACCGTGACGTCGGAGACGACGGATGCCGCGACCCGGCCGCCGTCGCGACGCAGCAGGGCGGGGACATCGGTGAGGTACATCTCGCCCTGCGCGTTGTCGACGCCGACTGCGGGCAGATACGTGCGCAGCGCCTGCGCACGGAAGACGTACATGCCGGCATTGATCTCGCGCACGGCGACCTCTCCGGCATCGGCATCCTTCTGCTCCACGATGCGCTCCACGCCGCCGTCGGCGTCGCGGATCACCCGGCCATAGCCGGTCGGATCGTCGACGACGGCCGTCATCAGCGTGGCGGCGGCGTCCGCCCTGCGGTGCTCGGCGAGAAAGCCGGTGAGAGTCTCGGCATCCGCCAGCGGGCAGTCCCCGGAGAGCACGAGCACATCGCCGTCGAAGTCGGCCGGCAGCGCATCCAGTGCGACCTGCACGGCGCGGCCGGTGCCCGGCACGTCGTCCTGATCGACGAAAACGGCCTCCGGATACTGCTCGGCCAGTGCGGCGACCACCTGATCGCGCTCGTGCCGCACGACCACCTCGATGTGCTGCGCGCCCAGCGAACGGGCCGTGGACAGCACGTGACCCACCAGCGGTCGCCCGCCGATCTGGTGCAGCACCTTCGGCAGACGTGAGCGCATGCGCGTTCCCTGGCCGGCGGCGAGGACGATGATGGCGAGTGCATTCTGCGACATGCTCCGCCGCCAGGACTCGAACCTGGACTTAACAGCTCCAAAGGCTGTCGTGCTGCCATTACACTACGGCGGACCGCGGCCGGGCAGAGCCTGCAGGCCGCGTGACAAGTCTGCCATGTCGGCGGCCGTGCTTCCGTCGATCGGGTCGCGATCCGGCGCATGCGGGATGATGGAGGGATGAACGAGGCGGATGAGGTCGATCGGATCGTCAGCGCGTGGAACGCGCAGCGACCCGACCTGGATTTCTCACCCCTCGAGGTGCTCTCCCGGATGGATCGGCTCTCCCGTCATCTCGACCGCGCGCGGCGCGAGGTGTTCCACCGCAGCGACATCGAGCCGTGGGAGTGGGACGTGCTCTCGGCACTGCGCCGTGCCGGCGCGCCGTTCCGGCTGTCGCCGAAGCAGCTGCTGCAGCAGACGCTGGTCTCCAGCGGCACCATGACCAACCGCATCGACCGGCTCGTCGGCCGCCGGTTCGTGCGACGCGAGGCCGACCCCGGCGATGGGCGCAGCATCCTCGTCATCCTGACCGACGACGGCAGGGTGCGGGTGGATGCCGCCATCACCCGCCTGGTCGATGCCGAGGCCGAACTGCTGCGTGCCCTGCCGCGCGCGGATCGCGAGCGACTCGCCGGACTGCTGCGCAAGCTCAGCCTGAGCTTCGACGCATGACCCTCCTGCTTCGACGCCAGATCGGCGGTCGCTGATGGCGATGGCATCCCCGCTCCCGGTGCGCGACGGCGTCGGCGCGACGCGCCTGCACCTGCCGCTGACGGGGCCCTGGCCGACGGTCGGCGCGTACATGGCCGAGCGATTCTTCCACCTCGATCCCGAACGGCTGCTGACCCGCTTCGATCGCGGCGAGATCGTGGCGCGCGACGGTTCCGCGCTCGACCGCGAGACGCCGCTGGGGGTGCACGAGTTCGTCTGGTACTACCGGGAGCCGCCGATCGAGCGCGAGATCCCCTTCGAGATCGAGGTGCTGCATCAGGACGCGGATCTGGTGGTGGCCGACAAGCCGCACTTCCTGCCCACCACTCCCGGCGGCAAGTACCTGCAGAACTCGGCTCTGGTGCGGCTGCGCAGACTGCTCGACCTCCCCGACCTCACCCCCATCCATCGTCTGGATCGGGCGACGGCGGGGCTGCTGATGTTCTCGGTGCGGCCGCAGACCCGTGGCGCATATCAGCTGTTGTTCGAGCGGAGGCAGGTCGAGAAGGTGTACGAGGCGGTCTCGGCGCTGCCGGAGGGCTGGGATGCGGCATCCCCCGCCCTGGCAGGACACCCGTTCCCGGTCGTGTTCCGCAATCACATCGAGAAGCTGCGCGCGCACGTCTGCGTGCGAGCGGATGCCGAGCGCGAGCCGAACTCCGAGACGCTCATCGAGCTGATCCACGCGGACGACCGGGTGCTGCACACCCGGCTGCGACCGCACTCGGGCCGGATGCACCAGCTGCGCGTGCATCTGGCGGCGCTGGGCGCCGGCATCCTGAACGACGGCTTCTACCCCGTGCTGCTGCCGGAGGCGCCGGACGACTTCGACCGGCCGCTGCAGCTGCTGGCGCGAGAGCTGCGGTTCGTCGACCCGCTCTCGGGCGCACCGCGCGAGTTCGTCACGCGCAGGACGCTGCAGGAGGCGCCGAGCCGCTGAGGTCAGCGCCTCCCGTCCTCAGCGCCGCATGACCACCCGGGCGAGCCTGGTGCCCAGCAGCTGCACGAGGTGTACGAAGAGCACGATGAGGAAGATCGCCGCCCACATCACCACCGGCTCGAACTGGCGGAAGCCGTAGATCTGCGCGAAGGCGCCGAGCCCTCCCCGCCGATCAGGCCGGCCATCGCAGTCATGTCGATCAGCGCGACGACGATGAAGGTGTAGCCGAGGATCAGCGGGCCCAGCGACTCGGGGATGGCGACCGTGAACAGGATGCGCCAGGGTCCGGCCCCCATCGCCCGCGCCGCCTCGATGACGCCGGGCGGGACCGACACGAGGTGCTGCTCGACGATACGGGCGATCGCGAACGACGCCGCGAGGCCGATCGCGAACGCCCCGGCTGTCGTGCCGATGGCGATGCCGATCACGGCGCGCGTGAGCGGCATGGCCACCGCGATGAAGATCACGAACGGGATCGGCCGGAAGAAGTTCACCAGCAGCTCGAGGATGCCGTTGGCCACCCGGCTCGGCAGCAGCCCGCCGCGGCGCGTCACGTACAGGCCGACGCCGATGAGCGTGCCGAGGATGCCGGCCATCACCAGCGCGAAGGCCGTCATGTACAGCGTCTCGACCGCGGCCTTCCAGAACTCCGGGCCCAGCTCGATCAAGCGCTCCATCAGCGCACCTCCTGCTGGTCGATCTCGGTGACCTCGGCATGCTGCCTGATCGCGGCCAGTGCGCGATCCACCTCGGCATCCGCCCCCGGATCGCCAGCGTGAGGTGCCCGAACGCCCGACCCCGGATGTCGTTGATGCCGCCGTAGACCAGCTCGAACTCCAGCCCGGCCTGTGCGAGATCGAGGAGCACCTGGGACTGCGAGGAGTCGCCGTCGCGGAAGGAGAACGTCGCCAGGCGACCGCTGTGCCGCGCGCGCAGGGCGGCGGCCTCGGCAGGCGACGGGAGGCCTTTGATCACGGTGCCGACGAAACGCTGCGAAGCCGGGTTCTGCGGGCGGGAGAACACGTCGAACACGTCGCCCTGCTCGATCACCCTGCCGTGCTCCATCACGGCCACCTTCGTGGCGATGGTCTGGATCACGTCCATCTCGTGCGTGATGACGACGATCGTGACGCCCTGCTCCCGGTTGACGCGCGCGAGCAGCTCGAGCACCTCATGCGTGGTCTGCGGGTCGAGCGCGCTGGTGGCCTCATCGGCGAGCAGGATGCTCGGCCGGGTGGCCAGCGCCCGGGCGATGCCCACGCGCTGCTTCTGCCCGCCGGAGAGCTGTTCGGGGTACGCCCGCGCCTTGTCGGCCAGCCCGACGAAGCTCAGCAGCTCGCTCACCCGCTCGTCGATCTCGGTCTTCGACCAGCCGGCGAGCTTCAGCGGATAGGCGATGTTGGCCTTGACGGTCTTCGAGGAGAACAGGTTGAACTGCTGGAAGATCATGCCGATGCCGCCGCGGACGCCGCGCAGCTCCCGCTCGCTGAGCGCGGTGATGTCGACGCCGTCCACGTGGATCGAACCGGCGGTGGCCGGCTCGAGGGCGTTGATCAGCCGCACCAGCGTGGACTTCCCCGCCCCGGAGTAGCCGATGATGCCGAACACCTCGCCGGCTTCGATGTCGAGGGTCACGTCGTCGACGGCGGTGACGTCGGCGCTGTCACGCCCACGGGCCGGGTACGTCTTGCTGACGCCGGCGAGGCTCACGATGGCCATAGTGCACTCCGGAGGATGGCGGATCGGACGAGAGAATCGGGCGGCGCTGAGATGCGCCGCCCGATTCTCTCGCATTCAGATGTGAATGCGTCGTCTCACTTGCTGATCGCGGTGTCCTCGAGGACCTTCTTCAGCGAGGCCTGCAGATCGGCAGCCGGGGTCTGCAGCAGCACGGCGGTGTTGCCGGAGGCCTCCTGCAGTCCGTTCTGGACGGCCTCGTCGTTCTGGAAGATCTCGACGAGCTTGTTGTAGGTGGGGTTGTCGACGTCGTCGGCGCGGGCGGCGAAGATGTTCACGTACGGCAGCGCGTTCGGGTCGGAGGGGTCGTCCTGGGCGATCGCGTCCTCGAAGCTCAGCCCGGCATCGGTGACGAAGTCGTTGTTGATGATCGCCGCGGCGACATCCGGGAGCGCGGTCGGGATGACCGCGGCCTCGAGGGCCGTGACCTTCACCTTGGAGGCCGCCTCGTCGATGTCGGCGAGGTCGCTGACGATGGTGCCGC
This sequence comes from Microbacterium suwonense, assembly GCF_030296555.1. NCBI lineage: Bacteria > Bacillati > Actinomycetota > Actinomycetes > Micrococcales > Microbacteriaceae > Microbacterium > Microbacterium suwonense. The sequence goes on along the minus strand of NZ_AP027728.1, from coordinate 299,787 downwards.
CGCTGCGGAGCTTGACCAGACCGGCCGACTGCAGCACGAGCAGGGCACGGGCCTGGTTGGAGGCGTCATCCGGGACGGCGACGGTCTCGCCCTCGGGGATGTCGTCCACCGAGTCGTACTTCTTGGAGTACAGGCCCAGCGGGTAGATCGCGGTGGCGCCGATCGGCTGCAGGTCCTCGCCGGACGCCTTGTCGTACTGCGCGAGGTAGACGATGTGCTGGAACTGGTTCAGGTCGAGTTCTCCGGCTGCCAGCGCGGGATTCGGCTGCTCGTAGGAGCCGAAGTCGACCAGCTCGACGTCGATGCCCTCCTTCTTGGCGGCGTCGACGAACGCCGGCCACTGCGCGTCGCCCTTGCCGACGACGCCGATCTTGACCGTCTCGTTCTGTGCGGACGGCGCGGTGCTGTCACCGCTGGAGGCGGGGTTCGACGCGCAGCCGGCGAGGGATGCGATCAGGGCGACCGCTGCGGCGGCGGCTGCGAAGGTGGTGGTGCGGCGGGACATGATGCTTTCGGGTTTCCTCTCGTGGGGGACTCGAAAACGGTACGTGGCACGTCGGTGCGTCTCGTAATCCTGCTGTCACAATGCGTCACAGCAGAGGCGGCGCCGGGGGCCTCCTCAGGAACCCGCTGCCTCGGCTGCCACCCGGAGGACGGCATCGATGACGGCACGAGGCTGCTCCTGCGGGATCAGATGCCCCGAGCCCTCCACGATCACGACCTGTGCGCGAGGATGGTCGGCCAGCAGCTCCGCCGCATTCCGGTTGAACTCCTCGCGGAACCGCTGCGCCGCCGCGCTCTTCTCGCGGCGGCCGCCCTGCAGCGCGACGACCGGCACGTCGGGAAACCCCTCGGCCTCCCACTCGCGAAGCGCGGGCCCGACGGCCAGGACCTCGTTCACCTCGCGGACGCCGGTGCGCATCGCTCGCACCGAGGCGTAGTCCCTGGTCACGATCGCCATGTCATCGTCGCTGAACTCGCTCGCGTGGCCGTGCGGCAGCACCATGCGGATCACCCGCGCGCCCGCGCCCAGCCGGACCAGCAGCGAGGTGATCCGGAAGGACGCCCGCCCCAGCACGACCTGCTTGCGGGTCACGGTGGACGAGGCGAGGGAGGCGTCCACGAGCACGATGCCGGCGACGCGATCGGGATGGCTGCGGACGAACGCACGGATGATCGGCCCGCCCCAGCTGTGTGCCACGAGCACGACGGGGCCGTGTTCGCCCGCTGCCGTGAGAACGGCGTGGAGGTCGTCGGCCATCCGGGCGACGGTGCGCGGCTGGGCGTCGTCGTCGCTGCCGCCGTAGCCGGAGCGATCGTACGAGAGCGTACGGGCATGGGCGCTGACGCCGCGCTGCACGGCGAGCCACTCCGCGGCCGGGGCGCTCATCCCCGCTTCGAACACCACCAGCGGGCCCGCCGACTCCCCCGCAACGACGGTGCGGATGCGGCGCCCGTCGGCGAGGTGCACGATGTTCTCGGACAGTCCTGCGCCCGGGTCCAGCGGTCCCGGAGCCGTGCGATCGGATCGGCTCATGTCCTGACTCTCATTCGTCCCACACTGCGGGATGCACCCGGTGCCAGTCCTGCGCGGATTCGAGCTGTCCTGCCAGTGCCAGCAGGAGGGCATCGGCGCGAGGGCGCCCCACCAGCTGCGCCGACAGCGGGAGCCCCTCGGCGGTGAACCCCGCCGGCAGGGCGATCGCGGGCTGGCCGGTGAGGTTCGCCCAGGGTGTCGGGCACGACCAGTCCAGCATCCGGTCCAGCACTGCTTCCAGCCCTTCGGAGAGGAAGTGGCCGCGCAGCACCGGCGGGCGGCTGGTGACCGGGGTCAGTGCGACGTCGACGTGCTCGAAGGCGGCGAGGAACCTGCTCGCGTACCCGGCGAGCCTGGCCTGCGCGAGCATGACGTCCGCAGCCGAGAGCTCCTGCGCCCGCTGCATGAGGAATCGGGTGAGTGCCGTGTAGCTCCCCCAGCGCTCGGCGGGAACCATCATGCTCGCCGACATCGCCACCGCGCTGGTCAGCCAGGTGCGCAGCGGGCCGACGACGTCGGCGTCGAGACGGGCCGGGATGCCGATCTCGCGCACCTCGTGCCCGGCATCCCGCAGCTTGCGCCGTGCGACGGACGGCAGCGGAGATCTCCGGATCCTCATCGACCCCGTCGATTCCGGTCTCGGTCCACATCGCGACCGTGAGCGGGCGATCGATGGCGTGCGTCATCCCGGCGGCCAGGCTCTCCTTCGGCGTCCAGGCGTAGAGGTCGCCCGCCCAGGGCTGTGCCATCGCGTCGAGCAGCAGGGCGGCATCCGCTACCGTCCTGGCCAACGGTCCCTCGGTGCCCATCGCCATGAACGTCGACGCGGGTGCGATGCTGACCAGCCCGCGGCTGGGTTTGACGCCGACGAGGTTGCTGGTGGCGGCGGGGGTGCGGATCGAACCCGCGCTGTCGCTGCCGTGGGCGAAGGGCAGCAGCCCCGCAGCGACCGCCGTGGCCGCGCCGCCGGAGGATCCGCTCGAATAGCGCCGGGTGTCGAACGGCGTGACGGCGGCATGACCGGTGACGTGATCCTCCGTGAAGCAGGTGGAGCCCAGTTCGGCGGTGCTCGTCTTGCCCACGATCACCGCGCCGGCGCGGCGGAGCAGGTCGACGGTCCAGGAGTCCCGCGGCGGGATCACGTCCGCCAGCGCGGGGGATCCCGCCGTCATCCGGATCCCTGCGGCCGCATGCAGGTCCTTGATGCCCAGCGGAAGACCGGTGAGCGCGCCGCCCTCCCCCGCGGCGAGCTGAGCGTCCGCACGATCGGCCTCCGCCAGGGCCTGCTCGGGAACCACGGTGACGAAAGCGCCGAGCGGCTCGGCGAGCCGATCGATGCGGTCGAGGTAGTGCGCGGTCAGCTCCCGCGAGCTCACCTCGCGGGCACGCAGGGCGCTGCGCTGCTCGGATGCGGAGAGATCGTGCAGGGCGCTCACGCTGTCACCTCCTGGACCTTCATCAGACCGCAGGCGAGGTCGGCGAGCGCGTCGAGGTCGTCGAGGGTCATCACCTGCCTGGCGATGAGTCGTCGGTGCATGAGCGGCCCCTCCAGCAGGTCGCCGATCATGGCGAGGTCGGGCATGTCGACGAGCTCACCGCGGCGAACGGCCCGCATGATCCCGTCGCGCAACGGCTTGCCGCGCTCCAGGCTCATGGCGAGGATCGTCCGCTCCGCCTCTTCGTCGAGGTCGGCGAGCACGCCGATCATGGCGTCCACCCAGTCGGACGACCAGGTCTGCCACAGCGCGTGGAGATAGGCGCGGATGTCTCCGCGCAGCGAGCCGGTGTCGAACTGCGCGACGGGCGGCAGATGCGCCGCCAGCGCTGCGGTCACCAGCTGCGCCTTCGAGGCCCATCGACGGTAGATGTCGGTGCGGTGCGCGCCGGCGCGGGCCGCGACCCGCGCGAAGGACAGCGCGTTGTAGCCCGCAGCGAGCAGCTCGTCCCAGGTGGCGGACAGCAGCCGCTGTTCCAGCTCGACATCTCGCGTGCGTCCCACCGCGACCTCCTCACCACACACTACATTGTGTAGCTATTCACTCTACGTCGGCTCACGGAGGATCCGCAACAATCCTTGAGGCTGACTCTTGTTATCCCGAAGGGAACACTCTACTTTTAGGCTACAGCCCGTAGCTTTTTCTGCTTGCGGATCCCGGACAGACGGAGAGACAGAGATGACCGAACCCATGGGGGCGCCCAGCGACGTGCGCCTCACCCCACGCAGGACCCGCACCGGCTCGCTGGTGCTGCTGGTGCTGACATCGGCACTGCTGCTGATGGACACCAGTCTGATCAGCCTGCTGATCGAACCCATGCGCCGCGACCTCGCGTTCTCCGACGCCGAGCTCGGTCTGCTCCAGGGCGCGTTCCCCACCATCGCCTTCGCGGTCTGCGCGCTGCCCATCGGCCTGCTCGTGGATCGCTTCAGCCGGGCACGGATGATCCTCATCGCGCTGATCGTGTGGACCATCGCCCTGGTGCTGATCGTGATCGCGCCGGGATTCGCGCTGCTGGCCGTCGCCAAGGTGCTGATCGGCTGCGTGCAGGCCGTGCTGATCACCGCGCCGTTCAGCCTGGCCGCCGACCTGTCCGAGCGCAGCAGGCGCAGCACAGCCGTGGCCGCCCTGACCATCGGCCAAGCGCTGGGCGGTGGACTCGGCTTCGTTCTCGGCGGGATGATCTTCACCGCGATGTCCACCGTCGTCGCCACCGAGCCGTGGCGCTACACCGTACTGATCTTCGGGGCGATCGGCGTTCTGCTGATCCCGTTCTTCATCCGCTTCCGCGAGCCCGAACGCTCCGAGACCGGCGGAGACGCCCGCAGCACCCGAGTGCTCTTCGGCGAGCTGCGTCGCCACGCGCCCGTGCTGTGGCCGCTGTTCATCGGCTTCGCCTTCGCCCAGGTCGCGGCATCGGTGCTGCAGGTGTGGGCGGCGCCCGCGCTGATGCGGGAGTTCGGGCTGAGCGAACTCGTCGTCGGCAACATGGTGGGCGTGGTCATGCTCGTCGGCGGCATCGTCGGCGCAGCCCTCGCGGGCTGGATCATCGAGCTGCTGCGGCGCCGGAACCGACGCGGTGCGCTGGCGATCGGCCTCGCCGCCGTCGTGCTGGGAGCGGCCGGATCGATGGCGCTGATGCCGACCGGGATCGGCCCCGCCGCCATCTTCGGCGTCGGCGTGGCGGCGAGCGCATTCATCGGGACCGCGGTGCCGGCCTTCCTGATGCTCTATCTGCCCAATGAGCTGCGCGGACTCGCCGGCGGCGCGCTCGTGCTGCTGGGCGTCGGCCCCGGTGCCACGATCGGCCCGAGCGCGGTCGCCTTCGTCTCGGGAGCGCTTCCCGGCGGGCAGGCCCTCGCTCAGGCCATGTCGCTCACCGGCATCGCAGCCGGCATCGTGTCGCTGCTGTTCTTCGGCATCCTCGCCCGCTTCACCCGGGATCGCGGCGCTGCGGCGCCGCTTCCGAGCCTCGCCGAGACCTCGGCGGTCTGACCGAGATCATGAAGGAGACCGTCGGGCGGGACCTCCTCGCCGCGCGCTGAGGACGCTCAGCCGAGCTGCTCGGTGAGCTCGAACCACTGCAGCTCGAGCGCCTCCACCTCATCCTGCTGCGCCTGGATCTCCTTCATCCGCTCGCCGAGCCCGGCGTAGTCGGACTGGTCGTGATCGGCGAGCGCGCGCTTGGCGCGGTCGATCCGCTCGTTCAGCTTCTGCATCTTCCGCTCCAGCGCCGCGAGCTCCTTCTCGGCAGCCCGCCTCGCGGCGCCGTCCAGCGCCGGCTCGGCCCGCCCGCCGGATGCCGGGGCGATCCCGGCATCCGTCTTCTGCTCCACCGCTCGCAGCCGCAGGTACTCGTCCACCCCGCCGGGCAGGTGCCGCAGTCGCCCTCCCATGACGGCGTACTGCTGGTCGGTGACCCGCTCCAGGAAGTACCGGTCGTGCGAGACGACCAGGAGCGTGCCGGGCCAGGAGTCCAGCAGATCCTCGATCGCAGCGAGCATGTCGGTGTCCATGTCGTTGGTGGGCTCGTCGAGGATCAGCACGTTCGGCTGGTCGAGCAGCACCAGCAGCAGCTGCAGCCGGCGCTGCTGGCCGCCGGAGAGCTCCTTGACCCTGGTCGACAGCTGCGCCGAGTTGAATCCGAGTCTCTCCAGCAGCTGTCCGGGCGAGAGCTCCTGCGCCTTGGAACCGGCGCCGAAGGTGTACGAGGTGCGCAGCCCGCTGATGACGGTGCGCACCGGATCGTTCCAGTGCTGCTCCAGTTCGTCGATGCGCTGGGTGAGTGTACGCACCTGCACGGTCTTGCCGCGCTTGACCCGGCCGCTGGTGGGCTGCACGGTGCCGGCGACGAGGCCGAGCAGCGTGGACTTGCCTGCGCCGTTGACGCCGAGAATGCCGGTGCGCTCCCCCGGTGCGATGCGCCACTCGACGTCCTGCAGCACGTCGCGGTCCCCGTAACCGACCCCCGCGTCCAGCAGATCGACGACGTCCTTTCCGAGGCGCGAGACGGCGAGCGACTGCAGCGATACCGTGTCGCGGATCTCGGGAACGTCGGCGATGAGCTCGTTGGCCGCGTCGATGCGGAACTTCGGCTTCGCCGTGCGCGCCGGGGCCCCACGGCGCAGCCAGGCAAGCTCTTTGCGGGCGAGGTTCTGGCGCTTCGCCTCGGTGACCGCCGCCATCCTGTCGCGCTCCACCCGCTGCAGGATGTACGCCGCGTAGCCGCCCTCGAAGGGCTCCACGATCCGGTCGTGCACCTCCCAGGTGGCGGTGCAGATCTCGTCGAGGAACCAGCGGTCGTGCGTGACGACGAGCAGTGCGCCCGAGTTCCGCGCCCAGCGCGTCTTCAGGTGCCCGGCGAGCCAGGTGATGGCCTCGACGTCGAGGTGGTTGGTCGGCTCGTCGAGCGCGATCACGTCCCAGTCGCCGGTCAGCAGCTTCGCCAGCGCCACCCGCCGCCGCTGGCCGCCGCTGAGCGAGGCGACGGGGGCGGTCCAGTCCAGCTCGGCGAGCAGACCGCCGATGACATCGCGGATGCGGGCATCGCCGGCCCATTCGTACTCCGGAGTGTCGCCGACGACGGCGCTCCCCACGGTGAGGGACTCGTCGAGCGTGTCGGCCTGATCGAGCACGCCGATCGTCACGCCGCCTCGCACGGTCACGCGCCCGGCGTCCGGCTGCCTGCGCCCGGCGAGCATCGCCATCAGGCTCGACTTCCCGTCGCCGTTGCGTCCGACGATGCCGATGCGGTCGCCCTCTTCGACGCCGACGGTCACCGAGTCGAAGACGACCTTCGTGGGATATTCGAGGTGGAGGCCTTCAGCCCCGAGCAGATGTGCCATGTCCACTCCAGGCTAGCCGCCGACGACCGAGCGCTGCCGCTGCGATGCGATGCGATGTGCTGTGAGCGGCAGCGCTCCCGGTCCTGGACCCTCCCTCCGCGGCTCGTGACCGCCTCTGCGAGCGTCCGATGATCCTCGCTCGTGACGATGATCGATCATTTGACACACTGATCTCACCATGTCTCGGGCGTGAAGACCATAAGCTTGAGCTGGATTGATCGATTCGATCAATCAGAACCCGATCAGAGAGACGACGGTGGTCGATATGGACAGCCTGGACGAGACAGATCGACGCATCCTCGCGGTGCTCGATTCCGACCCGCGGCGACCGGTCGCCCTGATCGCGCAGGATCTGAGTCTGGCCAGGGGCACAGTGCACGCCCGGCTGGCCAGGCTCGAGTCGGGCCCGTACCTGCGCGCGCACAGCTCCCGCATCCTGCCGGCGGCGCTCGGCCGGGGAGTCTCCGCCTCGATCCAGGTGGAGCTGGATCAGCATAAGATCGGCGCCGCCATCGACGCGCTCAGTCGCGTTCCCGAGGTGCTGGAGTGCTTCGCCCCAGCCGGCGACACGGATCTGCTGCTGCGCGTGGTGGCCACCGACCCCGACGATCTCTACCGCGTGGCCGAGGTCGTGCGGCTGTGCCCCGGCATCCTGCGCACTTCGACGAGTCTGTTCCTGCGGCAGGTGATCCCCTACCGGGTCAGCGAACTGCTGAAGGCCCCGCTGCCCTGAGCGGGACCGGCTGCCCGGCATCCGGGCTGTCAGGAGAGGATCTGCGCGCCGGGCACCGGGCCGTGCACGTGCAGAGCCTCGCGGCCGGTGGCCCGCAGCTCCTCCTGCACGGTGCGTGCGGCTTCGGGACCGGCGCACAGGAACGCGATCGTCGGTCCGGACCCCGAGACGATGCCGGTGAGCGCGCCCCTGCGCACGCCATGGGCGAGAGTCGCCTCCAGGTCGGGGCGATCGAGCACCGCCGCCGCCTCCAGGTCGTTCAGCATGACGGGTGCCAGCTCGGCGGCGTCGCCGGCACGCAGCGCCTGCAGCAGGGCGACCGGCACCTCCAGCAGACTCGTGGCGTCGTCGGCGAGCGCGTCGCCGTGCGTGCGCAGCTCGTCCAGGCGGGCGTAGATCTCGGGAGTGGACAGCCCCTGCTCGCTGAGGACGAGTACCCAGTCGAAGCGCCCTCGGGCCAGCGCCGGGGTCAGTTCATCGCCGCGTCCGGTGCCGACCGCGGTGCCGCCGTGCAGCGCGAAGGGCACATCGGCGCCGAGCCGGGCGGCCAGTTCGTGCAGGCCGCGCGGACCGAGGCCGGTGCCCCAGAGCGCATCGCAGGCGACCAGCGTTGCCGCCGCGTCCGCCGAGCCGCCGCCCATGCCGCCGGCGACCGGCACGCCCTTGCGGATGTCGAGGTGCACGCCCTCGTCGATGCCGGCGGTCCGGGCGAGCAGCTTCGCCGCGCGCAGGGCCAGGTTGCGGTCGTCGAGGGGCACATCCGAGACGTCCACGCTGCCTGCGACCTCCAGGGAGAAGCCATCCGCGGGCGTCGCGTAGACGTCCTCGTACAGCGACACCGCTTGGAAGACCGTCGCGAGCGCGTGATAGCCGTCGTCGTGGCGGGGCCCGACGCCCAGGTAGACGTTGATCTTCCCGGGTGCGCGCACGTGCACGGCATCCGTGTGACGGATCGTGCTCACTTCGGCTCCCTTCGGCCGTTCAGCGCACCGTCTGCGCTGAGCCGTGCCCCGCTCACAGGTCGGAGGAGACCGACCACAGGTTGACGTCGATGCCGTGCGCGAGCGCATCGATCGCCGTGAGCTCCTGGTCGGAGAACTCCGGCCCGTTCACCGCCGCGATGTTCTCGTCCAGCTGCTCGGGGCGCGAGGCGCCGATCAGCGCCGAGACGACCACCGGATCGCGCAGCGTCCACTGCAGCGCCATCTGCGCCAGGCTCTGACCCGCTCCGCGGCGATGTCATTGAGGCCGCGTAGAACCGCGAGTCCCTCGTCGGAGAGCGGCCGGTCGGGCAGCGATCCGCGCTTCTGCGCCCGCTGCGCCGTGCCGTCGGCCAGGTACTTGCCGGTCAGTAGCCCCTGTGCCAGCGGGGTGAAGGCGATGGCGCCGATCCCCTCTGTGCGCAGGGTGTCGGTGAGGCCGTCCTCGACCCAGCGGTTCAGGATCGAGTACGAGGGCTGGTGGATGATCAGCGGGGTGCCGAGATCTCGCGCCACGGCGAGAGCCGCCTGCGTGCGTTCGGCGCTGTATGAGGAGATGCCGACGTAAAGCGCCTTGCCCTGGCGCACCAGGGTGTCCAGCGCGCCGATGGTCTCCTCGAGCGGGGTGTCGGGGTCGACCCGATGCGAGTAGAAGATGTCGACGTAGTCCAGGCCCATGCGCGTCAGCGACGCCTCGGCGCTGGCGAGGACGTACTTGCGGCTGCCCAGGTCGCCATAGGGCCCCGGCCACATGTCCCAGCCGGCCTTCGACGAGATGATCAGCTCATCGCGGTAGGGGGCGAAGTCCTCGGCGAAGATGCGCCCGAAGTTCTTCTCGGCCGAACCGTAGGGAGGGCCGTAGTTGTTGGCCAGGTCGAAGTGGGTGATGCCGCTGTCGAAGGCATGCCTCAGCAGCGCACGCTGGTTGTCCAGCGGGATATTGTCGCCGAAGTTCCACCACAGGCCGAGCGAGATCGGCGGCAGGTACAGCCCCGATGAGCCCACCTGGCGATACTCGAAGCGCTGATAGCGATCGGATGCCGCGACGTACGGGCGGTGAATCTCGGGGACGTCGGGGTTGAAGCGGGAATCAGTCACCCAGTCAGGCTAGCCCAGCGCGACCCGGGCGATGCGATGGTAGTCGTCGACGGTGAGGTCCTCGCCGCGCGCAGTCGGTGCCACTCCGGCGGACTCCAGTGCAGCGGATGCCGCAGCCGAGCCGCCGAACTGGCCGGAGAGCGCCTGCCGCAGCATCTTGCGACGTTGGTTGAAGGCGGCGTCGACGATCTCGAAGGTGCGCCGGCGCTCGGTCTCGTCGCCGCGCGGCTCGGTATCGCGGTGGAAGCCGACCAGCAGGCTGTCGACGTTCGGCACCGGCCAGAACACCCGGCGCGACACGGTGCCGCACAGCCGCCATGGCCCGTACCAGGCAGCCTTCACGCTGGGCGCGCCGTAGATCTTCGACCCGGGGGCGGCGGCAAGACGCTCGGCCACTTCGGCCTGAACCATGACCACGCCGCGCTGAAGGTGCGGAAAGGTCTCCAGGAAGTGCAGCAGCACCGGCACCGACACGTTGTACGGCAGGTTCGCCACCAGCACGGCGGGTTCTCCCGGCAGCTCGGTGATGCGCATGGCGTCGGCATCCACCACGGTCAGCGCCCCCTCGGCGGCCCCGCGCTCTGCGGCGGTCTGCAGTAGCCGCTCGGCGAGCCGGTGATCGATCTCGACGGCGGTGACCGACGCTCCGGCCTCGAGGATCGCGAGGGTCAGCGATCCCAGGCCCGGCCCGATCTCGACCACGTGCTCGCCCGGCCGCACCTCGGCCGCCTGCACGATCTTGCGTACGGTGTTCGCATCGACGACGAAGTTCTGCCCGAGCTTCTTGGTGGGCGTCACGTCGAGCTCGGCGGCAAGACGGCGGATCTCGGTGGCGCCGAGCAGGGTGACGGTCATGAACCCATTCTCCCGCATCGCACGCGCGCGGCCGATGGCTCTCAGTCGAAGGAGCCGTAGACCGCGAGAGTGTTCGCCGCCAGCTGCGCGCACAGCGCGTCCAGATCGATCGCCAGCTCGGCGGCCATGAAGCGCACCGTGATCGGCACCAGGTACGGGGCGTTCGGGCGGCCGCGCAGCGGCACGGGGGTCAGGAACGGGGCATCCGTCTCGACGAGGATACGATCCAGTGGCGTGACGTGCAGCGCATCGCGCAGGTTCTGCGCGTTCTTGAAGGTGACGTTGCCGGCGAAGGAGAGCCAGTATCCGGCATCCGCAGCGATCCGCGCCATCGCCTCGTCGCCCGAGAAGCAGTGGAACACCGTCCGCTCGGGCGCGCCGACGCGGGCGAGGGTCTGCAGCACCTCGTCATGCGCGTCGCGGTCGTGGATCTGCATGGCGATGCCGTGCTTCTTCGCCAGCGCGATATGCGCCTCGAAGGACTCGTGCTGGGCGGGTCGGCCGGGTTCGTCGGTGCGGAAGTAGTCCAGGCCGGTCTCGCCGATCGCCCGGGTGCGCGGGTGCGCGGCCAGCTCGTCGATCACCGCGATCGCCTCATCCAGCCGCCCTTCGGCCGCGTACGTGGGCGCGTCGTTGGGATGGATCGCGACCGCCGCGAGCACGCGGGGATCGGATGCCGCAGCCTCCACCGCCCAGCGCGAGGACTCGATGTCGCCCGAGGCCTGCACCACACCGGCGATGCCGACGGCCTGAGCCCGGTCGAGCTGCTCGGTCAGGCTGAGCGATTCGGTTCCCGAGTCCGTTCCGGGGCCGTCGGTGATCTCCAGGTGCGCATGGTTGTCGTACACCGGCACGGCGAGCGGTTCCGGGGCCGCCGGGTAGCTCAGGTCCTTGCGTCCCTTGGTGGAGCGCGCGCGCACGTAGGTCTCGGTCATGACGATCGGCTCAGGCGGTCTGCTCCACGCGCGGGAACAGCGGCGCCAGCGCCGACACCGTCGTTCCGGGCTGGAGCGCACCCCAGGCACCTGCCTCGCGAAGCGGCTGCGCAGTGAGCTCGCCCAGCGATTCGTTCGCGCCGAGCGCGTCCCAGAGCTTGCCGGTCGACTCGGGCATCACCGGGGAGAGCAGCACGGCGAGAGCGCGCAGCCCCTCGGCGCAGGTGTACAGCACTGTGCCCAGGCGCGCACGCTTCTGCTCGTCTCCGCCATCCGACTGCTTGGCCAGCGCCCACGGCTCGTTCTCGGTGATGTACCCGTTCAGCGCGTCGACGATCGTCCAGATCGCGTGGATCGCCTCGTCGATGCGGAAGTGCTCCATCGCGGCATCCGCGGCGCCCACCGCATCCGCCACCTTCTTCTGGATCGCCAGATCCTGCTCGCTGTACTCGGCCGCCTCGGGGACGACGCCGTCGAAGTACTTCTCGATCATCGCGACGGTGCGCGAGGCGAGGTTGCCGAACCCGTTGGCGAGCTCGGCCTGGTAGCGGGCCGACAGGTCCTCCCAGGAGAAGGAGCCGTCCTGGCCGAACGCGATGGCCGAGAGGAAGTAGAAGCGGTACGCGTCCGAGCCGAACACGTCGGTGATCTCGGTGGGCGCGATACCGGTGAGCTTCGACTTCGACATCTTCTCGCCGCCGACCAGCAGCCAGCCGTGCGCGAACACGCCCTTGGGCACCTCGACGCCGGCGGCCATCAGCATGGCCGGCCAGATCACGGCGTGGAAGCGCAGGATGTCCTTGCCGACCACGTGATAGGCGGGCCAACGGCGATCGAAGGTGGCCTGGTCGTCGCCGTAGCCGACGGCGGTGGCGTAGTTCAGCAGCGCATCCACCCACACGTAGATCACGTGCGAGCTGTCCCACGGCACCTCGATGCCCCAGTCGAACGCCGAGCGCGAGATGGAGAGATCCTTCAGGCCCTGCCGCACGAAGGAGACGACCTCGTTGCGCGCGGACTCCGGGCGCACGAAATCGGGCTGGTCGCGGTACAGCTCCAGCAGGCGATCCTGGAACTCGCTGAGCTTGAAGAAGTAGTTCTTCTCCTGCAGCAGCTCCAGCGGCTTGGAGTGGATGGCGCAGACCTTCAGCCCCTCGAAGGGCCCCGTGCCGTCGAGAATCTCGCTCTCGGGCTTGAACTCTTCGCATCCCACGCAGTACAGCGCCTCGTACTCGCCGGCGTAGATGTAGCCGCGGTCGTAGATCGCCTGCACGAACTTCTTCACGCGCTCCTCGTGCCGCTCCTGCGTGGTGCGAATGAAGTCGTCATTGGCGACGTCGAGGGTCTTCAGCAGCGGGAACCATGCCTCGCCGACCAGCCGGTCCACCCACTCCTGCGGGGTGACGTTGTTGGCCGCGGCGGCGCGGAGCATCTTCTGACCGTGCTCGTCAGTGCCGGTCAGCATCCAGGTGTCGTCGCCCGCCTGGCGGTGCCAGCGCGCGAGAGTGTCCACGGCGACGGACGTGTAGCCGTGGCCGATGTGCGGCACGTCGCTGGGATAGTAGATCGGCGTGGTGATGTAGAACGATTCGCCTGCGGGCATGCTCTCGATTCTAGGCGGGAAGCGGGGCCGGTTCTGATTCGTGACCTCTGGCCGGTAGCCCTCGTGATCACCGGCGCGTGTGCGGTGCTGGTGGCGCTGGTGGTCGTCATGATCGTACGGCGGTCACTGCGCCGTGCGGGCGGGAGCTGACCTCGCCATCGACCCGCGGGCGGGACTCGGACGCCGTGATCGTGAACCCGGCGTCTTCGAGTGGGCCTGCCAGGGCATCCGTCGTCCAGAAGTATGCGGTCGTGATGGCGTGGGCGAAGGGCTCGCGCGGGGTGCCGTCGAAGAAGCCGATCAGGATGCTGCCGCCGGGAGCGAGTACGCGGGCGAACTCGGCGAGGACCGCCGGCAGCTCGGACGGCGGCGTGTGAATCAACGAGTACCAGGCGAGAATGCCGCCGATCGAGGCATCCGGCAGCGGGAGATCCGCGAACGAGCCCTCGACGAACTCCACGTGCGGGCTGAGCTCCCGCGCATGCGCGATGAACGCGGCAGACAGGTCGATGCCGAGCACGTCCCGCGGATGCCCGGCGGCGCCGCCATCGTGCAGGAATCGCGTCCAGTGGCCCGGTCCGCACCCTGCATCCAGCAGCCGTCCCATCGTCGCATCCCGCCACGCCGCGATCAGCTCCGTGTCGCCGGGGGTCATCTGATCGATCTCGCCCGCGACAGCGAGGTACTCCTCGGCCCGCGCGTCGTACGCATACCCGATGAGGGACTGCGTCATATGAGGGACTCCGTCATATCAGCGCGCGGCGAGCGCAGCCTGGTAGAGGTCGCGGGAGGACAGACCGGTGGCCGTGGCGACCTCGGCGCAGGCATCCTTCAGGCGGGTGCCGGATACGACGAGCGTCTGTACCTGGGCGAGGGCGTCATCGGCGGACACCGCGGCAGGTGCGGCACCCTCGACCACCACGACGATCTCGCCTTTCACGCCCTGCTCGGCCCAGGCGACGAGTGCGGATGCCGTGCCCCGGCGCACCTCCTCGTACAGCTTGGTGAGCTCACGGCACACCGCGATGCGGCGGTCGTCTCCGAAGGCGGTGCCCATGTCGGCCAGTGATGAGGCAAGCCGTGAGGGCGATTCGAAGAACACCATGGTGCGGGGCTCGGATGCCAGCATCCGCAGTGCCCTCCGCCGTTCGGCCGGCTTGCGCGGCAGGAAGCCCTCGAACGTGAACCGGTCGGTGGGCAGCCCGGAGATCGCCAGCGCCATGAGCACCGCGCTCGGGCCGGGGATCGCCGTGACGGTCACCCCCGCCTCGACGGCCGCTGCGACCAGCCCGTAACCGGGGTCGCTCACGGCGGGCATCCCGGCATCGCTGACCACGACGATGTCCTGCGTGGCTGCGAGAGCTGCGAGCTCGGCGGCCTTGTGCTTCTCGTTGTGGTCGTGCAGTGCGATCAGCCGGGGGCGGTTCGCGATCTTCAGCGCCTGCATCAGTCGCTGCGTGGTGCGGGTGTCCTCCGCGGCGACGATCTCGGCGTTCTCGAGCACCTCTGTCAGCCTTCGCGAGGCGTCGCCGAGGTTGCCGATCGGAGTCGCCGCGAGGATGATCACCCGTCCAGCTTAGGCGGGGCGATCGGGCCCGATTGCGTAGGCTGATCGGGTGACCTCGCCCACGCCGCTGCTGCCGCCGCTGACCGGACGCAGCACCTGGTTCGAGCGCCTGAGCGGCCGTGCGATGGCGAACCCGGCGACGGCCCGGATGCTGGCCTGGCTGGCACCGGCTCTGGTCACCGTGCTCGCGGCGGTGCTGCGCCTGGTGAACCTCGCGCATCCGCACGAGATCATGTTCGACGAGACCTACTACGTGAAGGACTCCTGGTCGCTGTGGAACCTCGGCTACGAGGCGAAATGGGGCGACGACGCCGATGCGCAGCTGGCGGACGGCGACGACTCGGCCATGCAGACGGCGGGCTCGTTCGTGGTGCATCCGCCGCTGGGGAAGTGGATCATCGCGCTGGGCATGGCGGCAGCCGGCCCCGGCTCGAGCTTCGGCTGGCGGCTGACGACCGCACTGCTCGGCTCGCTGACGGTGCTGCTGGTCTACCTGGTGTCTCTGCTGCTGACCCGCTCACGCACAGCCTCGACGATCGCCGGCGGACTGCTCGCCATCGATGGCCTCGGGATCGTGATGAGCCGGATCGCCCTGCTGGACGGGATCCTCACCTTCTTCATCATGCTGGGCGTACTGTTCGTGCTGCTCGATCGCCGCCGAACCCTCCCCTCCTGGATGCCATCGGCACGGACGATCCTCCCGAGTCCCCGACGCAGGTGACGCAGTTGACGCGGATGGCGCAGGTGGCCCGGATGACGGGACCTGTACTGTGGGCGCGCCCGTGGCTGATCGCCGCCGGGATGGCGTTCGGTGCCGCCACGGCGGTGAAGTGGTCGGGCGTGTACGCGCTGGCGGTGTTCGGCCTGTACGTGGTGGTCACCGACGCGCTCGCACGGCGGCGCGCGGGAATCGCCCTGTGGCCGACGGATGCCGTGTTCCGGCAAGGGCCGGCCTCGTTCCTGCTCCTGGTGGGCCCGGCGCTGCTGACCTATCTGATGTCGTGGACGGGCTGGCTGCTCACGGCCGGCGGGTACGACAGGCAGACGGATGCCAACCCCTTCATCGCCCTGTGGAAGTACCACGAGGCGATCCTCGCCTTCCACGTGGGGCTGGCGTCTCCACATCCGTATGCGAGCCCGGCCTGGCAGTGGCCACTGCTGCTGCGTCCGACGGCGATCTGGGTGGCCGATTCGCCGGCACCGTGCGGTACGGATCACTGCATCGCCGTGATCTCGTCGGTGCCGAATCCGCTGATCTGGTACGCCGGCGTGGCCGCCGCGGCGTATCTGCTGTATCGGTTCGTGCGCGCGATGATTCAGCGCCAGCCGATCGCGCCGATGCTCACGTTCGCACTGGTGGGGCTGATCGCGACCTACGTCCCCTGGCTGCTGGTGGGCAACCGCACGATCTTCCAGTTCTACACGGTCGTGATGGTGCCGTTCCTCGTGATCGCACTCGCAGTGGCGCTGCGCGAGCTCGCCGGGCCGAAGCACGCTCCGCTGCACCGCCGACAGGCCGGACAGCGCACGGTCGTCGTGTACCTGTGCGTCGTGGTGCTGGTCTCGGCGTTCTACTACCCGGTGTGGACGGGCATGAGCGTGCCCTACGAGTTCTGGCTCATCCATAACTGGCTGCCGGGCTGGATCTGACCGGTTCCCGGCGTCGCCTCGCCTCGCCCGCTCCCGTCGGGCGCCATCGTCGTCTGCGATCCCACCAGGCCGGGCCTCGGATCTCGGGAACACCCTGTCGCATCCGGATCTGCCATTCCGACAGGTGCAGAGTGCGGTGATGGTGCCAGCAGAGCGCGACACCGTTGTCGGTGTGTGTCGGACCGCCCTGAGAATGCTCCTGAACGTGATGGATCTCGCACCAGGTCGCAGGGATCGTGCAGCCAGGGATGATGCATCCGCCGTCTCGCGCGACGATCGCCCGGCGCTGCAGCGCGTTGAAGATGCGCGCCGAGGTGCCCAGGGCGACGATCCGGCCGCGGTCGTCGAACATCACCCGCTGGATACCGCCCGCACAGCCGACCTGCGCGGCCACGCGCATCGGCACCGGTGCGTCGACACCATCGACGGATGCCCATCCCGAGCCGGCCGCGTAGTCGGCGGCGTCGACGGTGACGACGAGCGTCGGGGCCGCGCCGCCCAGATCGGGAAGCTCACCGCCCCGTGCGGCCGCGGCGAGGATCGTCGCGAACACATCGTGCATCTTCTGCGGCCGGGTGCGGTCGTCGATCGGCACGAGAGACTCGCCTTCCGGATCGTCCGCAGGCTCTCGCTCTTCGAAGTGCACACCGCCGGGCACGGCGACCGGGTCGACACGGGGGTTTAGCAGACTGTCGGCCAGCCGAAGCAGCTGCGCGGCAACCTCGGGGAGCAGTTCGCCTCGCATCGGGATGCGGCCGTCGCGCTTCCTGCCGAGCCAGAGCCCGCGTTCTCGCGAGGCCAGGTCGTCGGTGGGCTCGGCGCCGTCGGGGTCGAGATACGCGGCGAGAACGTGAGCCAGCTGCGAGAGCTCAGCAGGAGTCGGCGCCGGGTCGGTGCCCGCACCGAGATTCGCACCAGCATCCGGAGTCGCACCGGCATCCGGGTCCAGCTCTCCGCGGGCGAAGGCCGCCAGCTGCCGATCAGCCTCGACCACCGCCTCCGGCGACAGCCGTGCACTGCTGCGCTCGATCGGCGCCGCCGCGGCCAGAAAGCCGTCGATACCGACAGTGCCATCGTTCAGCTCCCGGCGAAGCGCGTCATACCGCGCGGGCAGGAACGCCCCGTCGGTGATGCCCTGCATCCGGGCGCTGAACCCGGCGGCCCGCACCAGGCTGCCCGCGGTACGCCGATCCACGCGCAGCACCAGCTGCAGCAGATCGGCCGGACGATCGCATCCGTATGAGGTGGTCATCCGCTCGGCGCGCAGGCCCTCCGAACGCTCCCGCACTTGCACGGTCGCCTCGACCATCGTCGCGTCGATCCCCCGCCGCATGCGGCCGGTGACCTCGAGCAGTCGCATCACCTCGGCATCCGACAGCTGTGCGATCTGCTCGTCTGCGAATGCGTCGGCGACCACCGAGGCGAAATCCGCCTGCAGCTGCTCGAGTCGATCGACGATGCCGTTCATGCCTTCCATTCAACCGATGGCCTCCGACATTCGAACATCTATTCGGGGCAAAGTTTAAACCTCAGGTTGAAGCGAGTTTTCGATACTCCTGAGACGCCAGGAAGAATCAACTACCGACACGGCAACGAACGCACCGCCCGGCGCCGTCCGCGCAATCAGGGATGATCGCCTGCGCCGACGGACCTCAACGCGCGTTCCAGGCGGCCCTGACGGCACCGAGCGCCTGGTCGAGAGTGAGACCCTTGGCCGTCGAGGCGAAGTAGACAGCGGCATCGCGGACGTCCTGTGAATACGCGTGCCCTGCGGCGACACGGGTTCCCCGCGCCCGACTGGTCTCGACCAAGCCCTCCTCTTCCAGGAGCGCATAGGCCTTGGCGACGGTGCCTGCGGCGACACGCAGATCTCCCGCGAGCTGCCTGATCGAGGGCAGTCGATGCCCACCGGGCAGCTCACCGGAGCGGATGCCGTCGGCGAGCTGCGAGCGGATCTGCTCGAACGGCGCCACCGCGCCGGTCGGATCGACGGTGATCATCGCACCGGCTCCGGCATGCGGCTGATCTTCTCTCCGATCGTGAAGGCGGTCAGTGCGGCGAGCGCGACGCACACGACGCTGAGCACCAGGAAGACGACTCCGACGATCACCAGCACATCGCCGACGATCGCCCACAGCGTCGGCGTGCTCTCGAGCATCGCCCGGCGGACGCCACCCCCTGCGATGAGCGCGATCCCGCCACCCGAGAAGAGCACGGCGCCGCTGACGAGCCGGACGACCACCGCCGCCGACGCCCGACGCCACTGGATATCGGCATCCGCCTCCTCGGGGGCAGGCAGCGCCACCGTCGCGGCGATCCGATGCAGCGCGATCACCGTCGCCGCCATGAGCACGATGAGTCCGATCAGCGCGGGGACTCCGTAGAACCACCCCGGATACGGACTGACCTCAGAGGCCTCGAGCGCGGACTCGAAGCGGATGCTGCGCGACCGTCCCTGCTCGTCGGCCTGGGCCGTCATCCCACAGAACACCACGATTGCGACGAAGACCACCACGATCTCGAGGCAGGCGTACAGCCAGCGGCGTGGCGCAACGGTCCACCACGACCGGTACCTGAGCGCGGCGGCACGC
This sequence comes from Microbacterium suwonense, assembly GCF_030296555.1. Taxonomy (NCBI): domain Bacteria; kingdom Bacillati; phylum Actinomycetota; class Actinomycetes; order Micrococcales; family Microbacteriaceae; genus Microbacterium; species Microbacterium suwonense. Next base: position 280,897 of record NZ_AP027728.1, on the reverse strand, counting down.
GGCTGATGCGCCGCCACGGGCACGGTGCGCGCCGGAGTCGATGCGTACAGCAGCAGGGCCGCGGCCACCGCCACGAGCGGTGCCGCAGCGAGCGGCCACCCCAAAAGCGCGGGCATCGTCACTGCGGCCACAACGCCGGCGAGGAAGACGACGAACGCACACGCCACGGCAGTCAGCGCCCGGCGTCGTGCGGCGGAGATCACGGGGGCGACCCGATCGGGCAGCGCGGCCGGACGACGACGTGCGATCGACCACACGAGGACGACCGCCAGCACGATCAGCACTGCGAAGAGAACGACTACCGGACCTGACATGTGGATCCCCCTTTTTCGTGTACCACTCGAACGATACACAAGAAGGGATTGGTGTGTCAAGAGACTGATACAGCCAGCGCTCTCGGATCACTCGTCGGCAGCCGGCACACGAAGTCGCGGCAATCGTAGGCGACGCCCTCGGTCGCCTCCTTGCCCTCGAACAGCGCGAACCCGGCATCCGCGAACGCCTTCGCCTGCGCAGGCGTGACCACGGCGATCACCTCGGCATCCGTCCTTCGCGCGGCGTGCGCCAGTTCGTCGTCTTCCGAGGCGACGACAGCGACGACCTGCCGCGGCGGCTGCGCCAGCCCCGCCGCCACCCGCAGGATCGCGCCGTAGGCGATCGGATGCTGCAGCGCCCGACCGGCCACCCCCGCGACCAGCTCCTCCGCGCGCGCACGGTGCTGCTCCCCGCGCCCAGCCGCCAGGCGGTGAGATGAGCGGATGCCAGTGCCGCAGGCCCCGAGGGCAGATCGCCGTCGCCGTCGTCGGCGCCGCGGGGGATCCCCTGACCTGCCAGCACCGGATCCGGCACGGGCGTCTCGGCCAGCACCTCCTGCGCCCGTGTCGCCCACGACGCGTCGCCGGTTGCGAGCGCGAGCGCGAACAGCCCGTCCGCCAGCAGCCCCACGTCGGCCGACGTCGCCACGGCGTCCGCTGCCGCGCCATCCAGCGAAGAGCGCACCAGCTGTCCCGACGTTCCCCGGTTCACCGTCAGAACGTGCTCCCCAGCGCTCGCGGCCGCGGCCACCCAGGCGGGTTCGCCCAGCACCGCGCCGGCACGGGCCAGCGCACCGATCACGAGCCCGTTCCAGCCGGTGAGCACCTTGCCGTCCACGGCGGGCGGCTCCAGCCTCGAGCGGGCAGCCGTGTCCTGGCGGTAATAGCCGCCCTCGCTGCGTTCGCCGTCGATCCACGACTCCGAGTCCTGCGCCGCGCCGAACCCCCGCCCTCACGCCGCAGCACGCCGAGCAGAAAGCCGACGATCCCCTGCACGGCATCCTGCCGGCCGGCATCGAGGGCGACCTCCAGCAGCTGCGCGTTGTCGGTCAGCATCCGCTCGTAATGCGGCACGGTCCAGTCGCGCTGCGTGGCGTAGCGGAAGAAGCCGCCGTCGACCGCATCCCGCAGCTCGGAGGCGGACATCGCCATCAGCGCACGGTCCACGGCATCCGATCCGCCCGCCAGCGGATGCTGCAGGAACCGCAGCGCGGTGGCCATCGGGAACTTCGGCGCGCCGCCGAATCCGCCGAACTCACGATCCTCGCGTTCGATGATCGACGCCGCCGCGGCACGGAGCGCGGTGGCGTCGGGAAGTGCCGACTCCGGCGCGTGCGCGGCGGCCCGCAGCGCCTCGGCGACGGCATCCGCCGAGGCGAGCACCTCTGCACGCCGCGCCGTCCAGGCCTCTCGCACGGCGGTGAGCACATCACGGAACGCTGGCGTGCCGCCACGAGCCTGCGGCGGCCAGTAGGTTCCGGCGTAGAAAGTGCCGCCCTGCGGCGTGAGGAACACCGTCAGCGGCCAGCCGAGGTTCTGGGTGAAAGCGGATGCCGAGGCCATGAACGCCGCGTCGACCTCCGGATGCTCCTCACGGTCGATCTTCACCGCCACGAACCCCTCGTTGATCTGCGCGGCCGTCGCAGGGTCCGAGAACGACTCGCGGGCCATGACGTGGCACCAGTGGCACGTGGAGTAGCCGATCGAGATCATCAGCGGCACCTCGCGACGGCCCGCCTCGGCGAAGGCCTCGGCGCTCCACGGCCACCAGTCCACGGGGTTGTCGGCGTGCGCGCGCAGGTACGGGCTGAGGGTGTCGGCGAGCCGGTTGGTCATGGCACCACCGTACGCCGCAGGAGTGCTCGCGAGGGCGGATGCCGCGGACACCGCGGTGCTGAGGGCGGATGCCGGCCGGATGCCGCGCTCTCGTGCCGCAGGCACGCGGGGCGACGGGTCAGAACGCGGCGAGCGCGCGCGGGTCCGTGACCGGGGCGTAGCCGACCAGCGGCAGTGCGCGCTCGGCGGCGAGCGTCACGCGAGAGAGGATCTGCTCGGAGATGATCTCGTAACCCGCGAAATCGGTGTTGCTGGCGTAGACGCCCAGCGGCAGGGTGAGCGCCTGGAAGAACGCGAAAAGCGGACGCAGCTGATGTTCGATGATCAGGGCGTGCCGCTCGCCGCCGCCGGTGGCCGCCAGCAGCACCGGCTTGCCGACCAGTGCGTACTGGCCGATGAAGTCGAAAAGGTGCTTGAACAGCCCGGTGAACGATGCCCGGTACACCGGGCTGCCCACGATCAGCAGATCGGCCTCCTCGATGGCACGCAGCTGCTCCTCCACGGCGGGCGGCAGATCGTCGCGACGCAGCGCGCCCGCCAGGCCCGGGCCGATCTCGGTGAGCTCGATGATGTGCACGTCCACGTCGATCCTCTCGGCGACCGCTGCAGCGATGGCGCGCAGCAGAGCCGTGGTCTTGCTGGGCTCATGCAGGGATCCGGAGACGGCGACGACACGGTAGCGGGCTGACATGTCTCCGACGCTACTGAGCATGACGCCCCGCGTCACGACGAGTGAAACGGGGCGTCATGAGACGGAACGCGGCGACATGAACGAGCCGCCAGGGATCCGTCAGAGATCCGTCAGTTCACATCGTTCGGCTGCGAGCCGACCCGGCCCGATCCGTCCAGCGGGTCGAGGGCGTCGATGGCGGCCATCTGCGCGTCGTCGAGCTGGAAGCCGAACACGTCGAGGTTCTCGCGCATGCGCTCGGCGTGCACCGACTTCGGGAAGACGATGAAGCCCTTCTGCAGGTGCCAGCGCAGCACCACCTGCGCGGGTGTGCGTCCCGTGGCAGCGGCCGCGGTGGCGACGGCATCCGTGCCGAACAGGTCGTACTTGCCCTGGCCCAGTGGACCCCATGACTCGATGAGCACGCCGTGCGCGGCGGCCCAGTCGGTGATCTCACGCTGCTGGTAGGCCGGGTGCAGCTCGATCTGGTTCACGGCCGGGGTGATGCCGGTGGCGGCGACGATGCGCTCCAGGTGCGGCACGAGGTGGTTCGAGACGCCGATGGAGCGGGCGAGTCCGCGCTCGCGGATGCCGATCATCTTCTCCCACGCGTGGACGTAGTCGTCCTTCGCCGGGGTCGGCCAGTGCACCAGGTAGAGGTCGACCTGCTCCAGCCCGAGCCGCTCGAGGCTCTCGGCGATGGCCCGGTCGGGCTCGTCGTCGTGGTGGCGGTCGTTCCACAGCTTGGTGGTGACGAACAGCTCGGAACGCGCGATGCCGCTGTTCGCGATGGCGGCGCCCACGCCCTCCTCGTTGCCGTAGATGGCCGCGGTGTCGATGTGGCGGTAGCCGGCGTCGAGCGCCTCGGCGACCGCGCGCTCGGCCTCGTCGGCCGGCACCTTGAAGACGCCGTAGCCGAGCTGAGGGATGCTGTTGCCGTCGTTGAACTCGAGTGTGGGGATCGTCATGCTTACAGCGTACGGTCACTGCAGATCAGGCGGCGTCGTACGATGGAGGGCTATGTCTTCGCCCGTCATCGTGTACCCGCCGGAGCTGCCGGTCTCGGCCGCGCGGGACGAGATCGCCGCCGCCATCCGCGACCACCAGGTCGTGATCGTCGCCGGCGCCACAGGATCGGGAAAGACCACCCAGCTGCCGAAGATCTGCCTGGAGCTGGGCCGTGAGCGCATCGCGCACACACAGCCGCGCCGGCTGGCGGCGCGGACGATCGCCGAGCGCGTCGCAGAGGAGCTGCACGTCGAGCTGGGCGATCTGGTCGGCTACAAGGTGCGCTTCACGGATCAGGTCTCCGATGCCACCCGCATCGCACTGATGACCGACGGCATCCTGCTGAACGAGATCCATCGCGATCGTCTGCTGCGCCGCTACGACACGATCATCATCGACGAGGCGCACGAGCGCTCCCTGAACGTCGACTTCCTGCTCGGTTATCTGCACCGCATCCTTCCCGAGCGGCCCGATCTGAAGCTGATCATCACCTCCGCCACCATCGATCCCGAGAGCTTCGCCGCGCACTTCACGTCACGGAACGGTGAGCCGGCCCCCATCGTGGAGGTGTCCGGGCGCACCTATCCGGTGGAGATCCGCTACCGGCCACTGAGCGACGCGGACGCGACTCCGGAAGAATCCGCCGCAGGCGGACGTGGACGTGGCCGCCCCGCAGGACGCGATTCAGTGAAGAGTCTCCGGAGTTCCGAACCGGCCGCGACCGAGCCGGAGGACGAGGTGGGTGCGATCGTCGCGGCGCTGCGCGAGCTGGATCGGGAAGCACCGGGCGATGTACTGGTGTTCCTTCCCGGTGAGGCCGAGATCCGCGATGCTGCCGAGGCCGTGCGCGGAGCGTACCGCTCGTCGACCTCGCCGGTGGAGGTGCTGCCGTTGTACGGGCGACTGTCCGCCGCCGAGCAGCACCGGGTGTTCGAGAAGTCGAAGGTCGCGGGGCTGCGCCGACGTGTCGTGCTGGCCACGAACGTCGCCGAGACGAGCCTGACGGTACCCGGCATCAAATACGTGATCGACGCGGGCACGGCCCGCATCTCGCGATACAGCGCGCGTTCCAAAGTGCAGCGCCTGCCGATCGAGGCCGTGTCACAGGCATCCGCGAACCAGCGCTCGGGACGCGCAGGGCGCCAGAGCTCGGGCATCGCGATCCGCCTGTACAGCGAAGACGACTTCGAGAAGCGCCCGGAGTTCACCGAACCCGAGATCCTGCGCACCTCACTGGCCTCGGTGGTGCTGCAGATGCTGTCGCTCGGGTTCGGCGACATCACCGAGTTCCCCTTCCTCACTCCCCCGGACTCGCGCGGCGTGAAGGCCGCGTTCGATCTGCTCACCGAGATCGGCGCGGTCGACCTTCCGCGCGGTTCCCAGCCGCGGCTCACGCGCGTCGGCCGTGAGATCTCGCGGATGCCGATGGATCCCCGCTTCGCCCGGATGCTCGTAGAGGCCGCCCGCGCCGGATCGGACGTGCTGACCGCGGTCACGCCCATCGTCGCGGGGCTGTCGATCCAGGACGTGCGCGAACGCCCCTCTGCGGACGCACCGCAGTCGGTACGCGACGAGGCTGACCGGATGCACGCCCGCTTCGTCGATCCGACCAGCGACTTCCTCACCCTGGTGAACCTGTGGAATCACCTGCGCGAGCAGCAGAAGGAGCTCGGATCCAGCGCCTTCCGACGGATGTGCCGCAGCGAGCATCTGAACTATGTGCGCGTGCGGGAATGGTTCGACGTGCACCGTCAGCTCAAGACCCTCGTGAAGGCGCCGAAGCACTCCGGTCGCCCGGCGACGGAGGGCGCACCCGATCCGGATGCCGTTCACCGGGCGATCCTCGCCGGCCTCCTCTCGCAGATCGGCATCCTCGACGAGCGCACGGCGTCCACGTCGAAGAACAAGGCCAAGGGCGAGAAGCGCCGCATCGCGGAGTACCGCGGCGCCCGCGGCATCCGCTTCTCGATCTTCCCCGGGTCGGGGCTGCGCAGGAAGTCACCGCAGGCGGTCATGGCCGCCGAGATCGTGGAGACCTCCCGCACCTATGCCCGTACGGTCGCCGCGATCGACCCGGCATGGGCCGAGGCGCTGGCGGGTGACCTCGCCAAGCGCCAGGTGACCGAGCCGCACTGGTCGAAGGATGCCGGTGCCGCCGTCGCCTACGAGAAGGTGACGCTGTTCGGCGTGGAGATCATCCCCAAGCGGCGCGTGCAGTTCGCGCGCATCGACCGCGCCGGTGCCCGCGAACTGTTCCTGCGGCATGCGCTGGTCGAGGGCGAGTGGGACCCTCCCGGATCGACAAACGCGTCAGTGCGTTCTGGCGGGCGAACGCCGAGCTGCGGCGCCGACTGGAGAAACTCGAGGAGCGCGAGCGACGCCGAGACATCCTCGCCGGCGACGAGACCGTGTTCGCCTTCTACGACGAGCGCATCCCGCACGAGGTGTTCGATGTGCGCTCCTTCGAGAAGTGGTGGCGCGAGGCGCTGGCCCAGACGCCCAAGCTGCTGGTCATGCGCGAGGGCGACCTGCTCGACGACGACGGCCGTGCGGATCAGGCCGAGTTCCCCACCCGGTGGACGCAGGACGATCAGGTGCTGGGGCTGGCCTACCGCTTCGAGCCGGGCGCCGAGGACGACGGCGTGAGCGTGGTGCTGCCGCTGGCGCTGCTGCCGCAGATCCGCGACGCCGGTTTCGACTGGCAGGTTCCCGGGCTGCGCGATGAGCTGATCACCGGGCTGCTGCGGGCGCTGCCGAAGGCCATCCGGCGGCATGTGGTGCCTGCGGCCGACTGGGCGGGAAAGTTCAGCGAGCAGCTCGCCGACGAGGGGCCGGAGAAGCACTTCGGCCTGCCCGGGCGCTCGCTGAAGGAGGCGCTGGCACGGCTGATCCAGCCGTTGGCGAACCAGCCCGTCTCGGCGTCGGATTTCGACGACGAGCGGGTGCCGGGTCACCTGCGGATGAACTTCCGCGCCGTGGACGAGCGCGGGCGCGTTGCGGGGTCGGATCGTGACCTCGCGACCCTGCAGCAGCGCCTGTCGGACCGCTCACGGCAGAGCGTGGCGCAGTCGATCGCCCGGCCCGGCTCGCCCGGTGGAGGCAGGGAGCGCAGACCGGATGCCGCAGCTGTCGCCGCCGCATCCGCCCGCGGTCCGATCGCGCAGGACGGCCTCACCGACTGGACCTTCGGAGACCTTCCCGACGTGCTCGATACGAAGGTGGCCGGCGGCGTCGTGCGCGGCTACCCGGCGATCGTCGACCGCGGCTCGACGGTGTCGGTGCGGCTGGAGGCGACAGCGGACGCCGCGGCATCCGCCACCCGCGACGGCGTGCTGCGCCTGGTGCTGCTGAACGTCCCCTCCCCCGCCTCGTACGTGCAGAACCACCTGACCTCGGCGGAGAAGCTGGCGCTGGCGGCCTCGCCTTACCAGAACGTCGCAGCGCTGATCGAGGACGCACGCACCGCCGTGGTGCGCGGGTTGATCGATGAGGGGGCGCCCTCCGGCGTCATCCGCACGGAGGCGGAGTTCCGCCGGGTCCGGGATGCCGTGAACGCGACGCTCGTCGACAGCCTGTTCACCTGCGTGTCGCTGGTGGCCCGCATCCTCACGAAGAGCCGTGACGTGGAGCGCGGCATCAAGTCGCAGAACTCGCTCGCCCTGCTGGGCCCGCTGAACGACATCCGCTCGCAGCTGGGCGGGCTCATCCGGCCCGGGTTCATCTCCACCACGGGCGTGGAGCGGCTCGCGCACCTACCGAGGTATCTGGACGGGATGCTGGAGCGACTGAAGACGCTCGCGAACGAGCCGGGCAAGGATCGCACGCGCATGACCGAGTACGAGCGGATGGCGAAGGCGTTCGAGGATGCCGGCGGCACGATCCCGCCCGCGGCTGATGCATCAGCGACTCTCGTCGAGGTGCGATGGCTGCTGGAGGAGTATCGCGTGAGCGTGTTCGCGCAGCGCCTCGGCACCGCCCAGCCGGTCTCTCCGCAGCGCATCATGAAGGCGCTCGCGGCGCGCTGACCGGGTTAGCCTGGCATCATGGCTCGCGCGATCGTCTACACAGAAATCGGTTCCCCTGACGTCCTTCAGCTGGTGGAGGTGCCCGACCCCGTCGCTGGCGCCGGCGAGGTGGTCGTGCAGATCGAAGCCGCCGGCGTGAACCCGATCGACGTCAAGCAGCGCGCGGGGCACCGTCCGCTGCCCCCGATCACCGAGCCGCGTCATGTCGGATTCGACGGTGCCGGCACGATCACCGCGCTGGGCGACGGCGTCACCGGCTTCGCCGTCGGCGATCGGGTGGCGATCGGCGACACCCGCGGCACCTACGCCTCGGCACTGACCGTTCCGGTGCACAACATCACCCGTCTTCTCGATGGAGTCACCTCTGCGGAGGGCGCCGCGATCGCCATCCCGGCGGGAACCGCCTATCAGTCGCTGCGCTCCCTCGCCGTCCGCAAGGGAGAGACCTTGCTCGTGCATGCCGGTTCCGGGGCCGTCGGGCAGGCCGCGGTGCAGTTCGCGGTGCTGTGGGGCGCGACCGTCGTCGCGACGGCGAGCCCGGAACGGCATGAGCAGCTGCGCGCGCTAGGCGCCGTGCCCGTCGCCTACGGCGACGGGCTGCTGGAGCGCGTGCGCGAGGCCGCGCCGCAGGGTGTGGATGTGGCCCTGGACTGCGCGGGCACCGATGAGGCCATCGAGACCTCGCTGGCACTGGTCGCCGACCGTGAGCGGATCGCGACCATCGTGCGCGGACCGGATGCCGCGGACTTCGGCATCCAGGCCTATTCCGGTGGCAGCCCGCATCCGCTCACCGAGCAGCAGCTCGCCTGGCGCCGCGAGGCCGTGGGCGTGACGATCAACCTCATCGAGGCCGGCGACTTCCAGATCGAGCTCGGTCCCGAGTTGCCCCTGGCCGACGCGGCCCGCGCCCACGAGCTGATCGAGCAGCATGCCGCCAGCGGCAAGATCGTCCTGGTGCCCTGAGCGAGGGGATGCCGCTCCTCGCCGTGTCCTCGCTCAGCTCGTCACGCCCTCGCGTCGAGCGACGGTGTGGATGTTCTCCGGAAACGGCAATCCCAGGCTCTCGCGCAGCGTCTCATTGGCGCGGCGATCGCGCACCAGTCCACGAGCGCGCAGGATCGGCACGACTTCCCCGCAGAAGCGCCGATACTGCTGCGGCTCATGGACGAAGAGGTTGAATCCGTCAACAGCACCCGACTCGACCCACGCTTGGATCTCGTCGGCGATGTCGTGGGGCGCACCGCAGAAATGCGCCCAGTGCGCCTGCTGCATGTTCAGCCATTGCCTCAGCGTCAGCCCACGCGCTGCGGCGACGGCAAAATCTCTCGCCGTCGTCGACGTCAGCACGTCAGCGTGAGAGCGCAGCAGGTCTGCAACTGGTGCATCCAGCTGCGCCTCATCGACCGCAACGTTCCCGAGTGCTCGTCGAGCGGCGGCGGAGATGTCATCCGTGGCCGCGCGGCGGGCACGGATGAGAGCGAGCACCTCCTCGTCACTGTCGCCGATCGAGACGCTTAACGCCGGCACGAATCGGAGCGTGCTCAGATCTCTGCCTACATGTCGCGCACGTTCGCGCACATCGTCGGCAAGCTCTCGGGCCTGCGCGATCGTGGTCGCGAAGCTGAAGACGATCTCTGCCACCTCAGCGCTCAGCTGCCGTCCCTGCTCGGATGTGCCGGCCTGAATCAGCACTGGCTGCCCCTGGCGAGATCGCTGGATGTTCAGCGGCCCCGCGACGTCGAAGAATTCTCCATGGTGATGGACAGCGTGCAGCCGTGTCGGATCAAGAAACTCTCCTGTGTCGCGGTCCCTCGGGAAGGCGTCATCCTCGTAGCTATCCCAGAGTCGCCTGACGACCCGTACTGCTTCCGCGGCGCGCCGATAGCGGGTAGGGCCATCGAGATGTGCAGGACGTCCGAAGTTTCCCGCCGTCCCAGGATCCATACTCGTCACGATGTTCCAGGCCGCCCGCCCGCCGCTGAGAACGTCGAGCGAGGCTAGCCGGCGAGCAATATCCCACGGCTCCGCGTAGGTGGAGCTGATCGTTGCGGCGAGGCCGATGCGTTCGGTGCGCATAGCCACTGCAGAGAGCAGTGTCAACGGCTCCAGCCGGTTCAGATGATGCGGCGGGAACGTCTCATCGATGAATTGGCTGTCCACGATGAACACGAAGTGAAACTGCGCGGCCTCGGCCTGTCGAGCTTGCTCCGCATACCAGTCGATGTCGGTGCTTGCCTCGCTCGGAACGTCCGGATCGCGCCAGAGTCCCCGATAGGAGCCATCACCGGCTCCCACAAGAACCGCGCCCAGAATGATGCCGTCCTGTGAAATGGTCATGAGCCATGTCTCTCGCGTTCAGCGGAGATCGGCAAGTGGTGCCGTAACGCGCCAACACACACCACGAACGATGTGCACACCTCTCACTGCAGCGCGCAAAGATACTCCGATATCCCGGCCTTCGGGAGCTTCTCTCCCTTTCATGACGCATTCGCGTCATGCGACGTCACCAAGTCACGCCGTGTTACACGGTGCTTTCCGACTGCCGACGCGCGCCCTCAGAATCGGGGAAGCACGACGACGGAGGAGGCAGAAGTGACCCATGAGCGAACCCCACGGCAGATCAAGTTCGGCGCGATCCTGACCGGGACCGGCGGTCCCGGGGACCAGTTGCGCTGGCTGGACCCCGAGATCCCCGGCGATGCGAGCGTCGACATCGACTGGTACATCGAGTACGCCCGGCTCGCCGAGGAGGCGAAGTTCGACCTCGTCTTCATCGTCGACAGCCAGTTCATCACTCCGCACTCGCCGCCTCACTATCTGAACCGGCTCGAGCCGCTCACACTGCTCTCGGCCCTTGCCGTCAGCACGTCGCGCATCGGACTGGTAGGCACCGCGACCACGTCTTACAACTCCCCGTACAACCTGGCCCGCCGATTCGCCTCGCTGGATCTGATCAGCCGTGGCCGCGCGGGCTGGAACGTCGTCACCAGTGGAGATGCCGGAACCGCCGGGAACTACAGCCGTGACGAGCACTTCGACTACCCGACGCGCTACCGTCGTGCCGCCGAGCACATCGAGGTGTCTCAGGGGCTGTGGGACAGCTACGAGGACGATGCCTTCCCCCGCGACCGCGAGACCAAGGTCTTCCTCGATCCGGCCAAGCTGCACGAATTGAACCACGACGGCGAGTTCTTCCAGGTCGTCGGCCCGCTGAACATCCAGCGCTCCCCGCAGGGCCAGCCGGTGATCTTCCAGGCCGGCGACAGTAACGACGGTCGTGACCTGGGTGGTCGCTATGCGGACGGCATCTTCACCTTCACGCCCAGCATCGCTGACGGTCAGGCGTTCGCCGCGGACATCCGCAGTCGTGCCGCTGCCGTCGGCCGCAACCCCGACCACGTGCTGATCCTGCCGGGCGCACGGATCGTCGTCGGCGACACGGATGACGATGCCCGTGAGATCGAGCGCGCTCAGCACGAGCTGAGCAACTCCTTCGAGATCACGCTCGCAGAGCTCGGACGCCCCTTCGGATGGCACGACTTCAGCGGCTACGACCTGGACGCGCCGTTCCCCGACGTGCTCCACCTCGCCGAGCACAGCTTCCGCACCCAGGCCGAGGCGATCGTCGCCGCCGCCCGGAAGGATGACCTCACATTGCGGCAGGTGGTCGAGCGCCGCGCCGCACTGCATCCGTCTCCCTTCGTGGGGTCGGCCAAGACGGTCGCCGACACGATACAGGAATGGTTCGAGGCGGGCGCCTTCGACGGGCTGAACGTCTTCGTCTCGCATCCCGCCCAGTTCCGACGTTTCGTGGCCGAGGTGATCCCGATCCTGCAGGAGCGCGGCCTTCACCGCTCCGAGTACGAGGGCACGACCTTGCGCGAGCACCTCGGCCTGCCATTTCCTGCCAACCGCTACACCGTGTCCGCCACCAGAGTCGAGCAGACGGCGAACGCGGCGAGCCTCAGCACCGCGCACTGACCACCCACATCCGACCCCGGAAGAAAGCAGACCATTGTGACCAGATACTGGCGCCCACTTGCAGCAGCAGCCATCGCGACGACCCTGATCGCCGGTATGACCGCCTGCGGCACACCCGGTGACAGCGGTCCGACCTCCTCCGATCAGGAATCGGTGCTGCGCTGGTCGTTCGGCCTGCCGACGTCATGGGATCCGGTCGCCAGCCGAACGGGAATCGACATCAACACGATCTCGCTCGCCTACGCATCACTGACGAAACTGGATACCGAGGGGAACGTGGAGCCGAGCCTTGCTGAGTCGTGGGCGTACGACGACAGCGGCAAGGCGATCACTTTCACCCTGCGTGAAGGTCTGACCTTCAGCGATGGGACGCCGTTGGACGCTGCGGCGGTGAAGGCACACTTCGAACGCGGGAAGACGCAGGACGACTCCCACCTGCGCGATCAGCTCGCCGACCTGGAGAGCGTCACTGCGGACTCCCCGACCGAGGTGACCCTGCACCTGTCATCGATCGACTACCAGATCCCGTACCTCGTGGCGGGCCGGACGGGCGCGATCGCAAGCCCGACCGCTGCTGAGAATCCGGACGAGCTGGCCGTGCATCCGGTCGGCGCCGGTCCGTTCGTCATGACCGATTTCGTCGCTGAATCGCACGCCACGTTCGTGAAGAACGAGGACTACTGGGATGCCGAAGACATCCACATCGATCGTCTCGAGCTGTCCACTGCACTCGACGACGCGACCGTGGTCTCCGCTGTGCAGTCCGGGTCGATCGATGTCGCGCGGCTGCCCGCGACCCAGGTCGAGCAGGCTAAGGCCGCAGGCCTCACCGTCTCCGTAGCGGGGACGCTGGCTGCCAATGACGCTTCGATCAACCTGAACAAAGCACCGTTCGACGACCCGGCTGTCGTCGAGGCATTCCGATACGCCTTCGACCGTCAGGAGTTCGTGGACGTACTGACCGGTGGCGAGGGCACAGTCACACATCAGCCGTTCCCGAAGGGATACGTCGCCTTCAACCCTGAGGTGGAGAAGATCTGGAGCTACGACCCGAAGAAGGCCCGCCAGATCCTCGCCGACGCCGGCTATGACGACGGCGATCTGTCGATCGAGATCACCACGATGGCGACAGGCGAGCTGAGCGCACAGCTGGCCCAGTCGCAGCTCGCCGACATCGGCGTGAAATCCACCATCAAGGTGGTTCCGGCCGGCTCGACCACCTGGCAGGACGAGGTGTACGTCGCCAAGAATCCGCAGCTGGCTCTCGATGGCACGATCGGACGGGAATCCCCGGTCGCGAATCTGCTGGCCACCTACGGGCCGCAGGGCATCATGAACATCAGCGGTCCACACTCCAGCGATGAGTTCCTCGAGGCCCTCGACGCGGTCCGGAGCACGCCGATCGACTCCCCCGAGTACCAGTCCGTGCTGCATGAGGCCGTGCGCATCGGCGTCGAGCAGTCGCCGACCAACTACCTGTACAGCGCGCCGTGGATCATGGTCTCCGCCCCATCGGTCAGCACGCTGAACCTGCTCCCGTCGCAGGTCCGTTGGGAGGGGTGACGGTCGGCGACTGAGCCGCCGTCGACAGCCTCATGACGACACTCACTCTGACACCCGAGGCGGGGGATCGCGCAGCAGTCGCGATCCCCGGGCTCCCGGTGCCACCCGCGTCGCAAGGCGACTGCTGGGAGCGCTGGGTGCGACCATGCTGATCGTCATCCCGGTGTTCGTGTTCGCCACCTTCATCACGTTCCTGCTCGGTGCGGCGAGTGGCCTGAGCCCGGCCGCCGCGCTATCCGGTGATGAGGTGACTCCGGAGCGGATCGCGCAGATCAACGCCGAACTCGGCTTGGACCAGCCACTCATCGTGCAGTATCTGAGTTGGATGGCTGCCCTGCTCCGGGGAGATCTGGGCGTCAGCTGGTACAACGGCTTCACGGTCACCGAGCTGATCGGGCAGCGACTGACCATCACTGCGTCGATCGCCGGTATGGCACTGATCATCGGCATCGTCGCGGGAACTGCGCTTGGGATCATCGCCGCCCTGAATCAGGGTCGCGCTGTGGATCGTGCTATCACTGCGACCACGACTGGCCTATCGACACTGCCGCCGTTCGTCGTCTCGATCGGATTGATCGTCGTCTTCAGCGTCTGGCTGAGGCTGCTGCCCTCCTCGGGGTATGTCCCGTTCGGGCAGAACCCCTCACTGTGGTTCCAACTGATCATCATGCCCTCCATCGCCCTCAGCCTGGAGCCCGCATCCGATATCGCGCGTCAACTGCGCACCGGCCTCGTGCACTCGCTCTCGCAGCCGTACATCACCGGCGCTGTGGTGCGCGGTCTTTCTCCGCGCCGTATCCTCACCGTGCACGCCTTGCGCAACGGCTCGGGACCGGCGATCGCCGTGCTGGGTATGAAGATCCCTGCGCTCCTGGGTGGTGCCGTCGTGACCGAGACGATCTTCAACATGCCCGGATTCGGACTTCTCGCGGCGGACTCCGCGCTGCGCGGTGACGTTCCTGTCGTACAGGGCACCCTCGTCATCTCCATCGTGCTCGTGCTCGCATTCAACGTGCTGGTCAACGTCGTTCTCACCGCACTCCAGCCCGCCACTCGAAGGGCAGTGTGATGAATCTGCGCGATGTGCTGCATCCGACAAGCGCGAAGGTGGCAGCCGGCATCCTCGTGATCGTCATCGCCCTGACTGCATTCGGCCCTCTTCTGGCACCGCAGGATCCGTTCGCCAAAGACACGACGGCTATGCTGCAGGGCCCGAGCGCGGTGCATTGGCTGGGCACCGACGATCTAGGCCGTGATGTGCTCAGCCGTCTGCTCGTCGGCTCCCCGATCTCGGTGCTCTCTGCTCTCATGGCAGTCGCCGTCGGGCTTATTCTCGGGGTGATCCCCGCGCTGCTGTCCGTGTATCTGAACCGAGCCTTCGAATGGTTCTCGCTGCGTCTGATGGATGCTCTCATGACGCTGCCGTTCCTCGTGTTCGCCATCGCGATGACGGCCCTTCTCGGCAACGGTGTGCCGCAGGCCATGGTCGCGGTCGGCATCCTCATCTCACCTGCGTTCTATCGCGTGACGCGAGCTGCCGCTCTCAGCGCAGCCAGCTCGCAATACGCCGAGGCTGCGGTGCTGCTGGGCGCCTCCACCAGTTGGGTGCTGCGACGGCACGTATGGCGGCATGTGCTTCCAGCAGTCGCTGTGGCAGCGGCAGGCCTGACCGGTGCGGCCTTGGTCATCGTCGCATCGCTGACGTTCCTCGGGATCGGAGTCGTACCCCCGATCCCACGTGGGGCGGGCTGCTGGCTACGGACCTGAAGTATCTCTACCAGCGGCCGCTCGGACCGGTCGCACCCGCCGTTCTGATCGTCATCACAGTCTGGGCACTGAACGCTCTCGCCGATGCAGTCCGCGATGCACAGACACGACGCACGGCGAAGCGTGCACCGAGCACCGACACCGTGGCACAGGAGGTATCCGCATGACTTTGCTCCAGGTCGATTCGCTCTCGATCATGGCTCCGAACGGCGCGCGATTGGTCGACTCGGCATCATTCCACGTCGACCCCGGCGAGGCGCTCGGCATCGTCGGAGAATCCGGCAGCGGCAAATCCCTCTCCTGCCGTGCTGTGCTCGGGATCGTGCCCTCTCCTCTCGCCGTCGAGGCGGTCGACATCCGGTTCGACGGCGGCGATCTGCTGCACGCCACACCATCGACTTGGCGTGCCATCCGTGGCACGCGGATCGGAGCTGTGTTTCAGGATCCCGGTGCGTATCTGAACCCCTCGATCCCTGTCGGACGGCAGCTCGCCGAGGTGCATCGTGTCAAGCGAGGTCTTGCGCGCCAGGATGCACGCGATGCGGCGGTCGCAGGCTTCGGAGAGCTTGGCCTGGTTGATCCCGAACGCGTCGCCCGACGCCTCCCACGTGAGCTGAGCGGCGGCATGCTTCAGCGCGTGATGATCGCCATCGCGATTGCCGAGTCGCCGGATCTGCTCATCGCCGACGAGCCGACGACGGCACTCGATGTCACCGTACAGGCCGAGGTTCTCGACGTGCTCGAGGATCTGAGGGCGACTCGGGGGTCGCGATCCTGTTCGTCTCGCACGACCTACCAGTCGTCGCGCAGGTCTGTGAGCGGATCCTCGTCATGCAGCATGGCCGGATCGTGGAGCAGGGAACAGCCACGCAGGTACTGCACGATCCTGAGCATCCATACACGCGTGGGCTGCTCTCGGATCATGCCGAGTATGGGCTGGATCGCTTCCTCGTCGCGGAGGCAGCGCATGTCTGAGCTGGTGCAGCTGACGAACGCCACGCTCGGCTATGGCACGCGATCGAGGGCGCAAGCCGTCCTTCATGACATCAACCTCACACTTGCCCCCGGTGAACGCGTTGGGCTCATCGGCGAGACCGGTTCCGGCAAATCCACACTCGCTCGCACACTGCTCGGTCTCACATCCGTGCTGAGTGGCACGGTACGAGTCGGCGGACAGGATCTCGGCCGGTTGCGCGGGCGCACGCTGCGCGAGTATCGACGCTCCGGTGTCGCGCAGTACGTGTACCAGGACCCGCTCCAAAGCCTGGACCCCGACATCACCGTCGCCGACTCGGTCGCCGAAGGGCTGCGCATCCGCGGCGACTCACCCCGTGCAGAGGTCCAGCAGCGTGTCGACGATGTTCTCGCTCTGGTCGGCCTCGATCCCGCACTCGGGCGGCGTCTGCCCGCGGATCTGTCCGGCGGGCAACGGCAGCGGATCGCACTGGCGAGAGCATTGGTCGTCGAGCCGCAGCTGCTGATCCTCGATGAGCCCGTGAGCGCACTGGATGCCTCCAGCCGAGTGCATGTGCTCGATCTGCTGCGCGTGACGGTCGCGGAGAGACCCATCGCGCAGCTGTTCATCTCGCACGATCTCGGTTCTGTCGCCGGCGTGACGGATCGTCTGATCGTTCTCTATCACGGCGCGATCGTTGAAGACGGGCCGACCGCCGACGTGATCGCCGCCCCTCAGCATCCGTACACGCGCCTGCTGCTTGAGTCTGCGCCCACTCTCAGCTCCGCGGGCGCCGGCCGGGAACGCCGCGCAGCCCTGCGCGCGGAACTGGGGGCGCAGACAGCCTGATCCGCAACAGTTCGACACACGTCTCGCCCTCGACCGCCAACACACCGAAGATGAACGACATGACCTCCTCCACCGCACCCGATGTCCTGTGGGCGCCGCCCGCACGCATACGAGGCACCCTCGCCCTCGTCGCCGGCCGTGATGAGCACGCCCTGATCTACGAACGCTTCGGACGCCGTCTCAGCGCGGACGGCTACACCGTGGGTGTGTTCGAGGCGACGGATGCCGTGGCAGCGGCCGCCTGGCTCGGCGAGCAGCCGGACGCACCGCGTGTGCTGGTCGGATCCGACACCGGCGCTTCCGCCGTACTGGCGGCGCTGACCCGGGGGATGTCGCCGACGCGGCCATCGTCGCCGGCGTCGTCGTCGATACCGACCACGCACCCACGGATGCCGAGCGCACCGCCTGCCCTCTGCACCTGGGCGTGCTCGCCGAGAATGCCCGTGCCGCCGGCCCCGCGGCATCCGTCACCGCACCAGATCTCCCCGCCGCCGCTGATCTCGCCGCGATCGCCGTTCCGGTGCTCGCGGTACATGGCGGAGCCGACCCGGTCTCGCCCTTCTCCGCCGCGGCCGCCGCGCTGTCATCGATCCCCGACATCGACCTGATCGAGACCGTCGATGGGCTGCACGATGCGCTCAACGACGCCAGCCACCGCAGTGTGGCCGCGAGCATCGTGCTGTGGCTCGAGCGCCTGCGGGCCGGCGACGTGCACGCGCCGATCGTGCGCTCCTCCGCAGACGAGAGGGTCACGGCATGACCGGCATCGCCGCGGAGCCGAGCACACCAGGCCACGCCACGGACTCCCCCACGCGCGGTTTCGCCACGAGGCAGGTGCAGTCCGGGTACACCGTCGGCCGCCCCTGGTCCAGCGCCGTGCCGCCGATCCACCAGACAGCCGCCTACGAGTTCTCCTCGCTGCAGGAGGCGGCCGACCTGTTCGCGCTGCGCAAGCCGGGGATCATCTACAGCCGCAACGCCAGCCCCACCCAGCAGGTGCTCGAAGAGCGGGTCGCCGCTCTCGAGGGCGGCACGAGCGCGGTCGCCGTAGCCTCAGGACAGGCTGCGGTCGCCGTCACCCTGCTCGCCCTCGCCGGACGCGGTGGGCACATCGTCGCGGCCGATCAGCTGTACGGCGGCACGGTCGACCTGCTGCAGGAGACCTTTGACGACTTCGGCATCCCGGTGACCTTCGTCGACCAGGACGACCCGGATGCCTGGCAGGCTGCGATCACGCCGCAGACGCGTGCACTGTTCGCCGAGATCGTGGCCAACCCGATCGCGCAGGTGCTGGACGTGCGGAAAGTCGCCGACATCGCGCACGGGGCCGGCCTGCCGCTCGTGGTCGACAGCACCGTCGGCACTCCCGCCCTGATCCGTCCCGGAGAGCACGGCGCCGACTTCGTGGTGCATTCGGCGACGAAGTTCCTGGCCGGCCACGGCACCTCCCTCGGCGGGGTGGTGGTCGACCAGGGCACGTTCGATTTCGGCGCGGAGCCCGAACGCTGGCCGCAGTTCACCGCCCCATACCAGCGCTTCGGCGACCTGGTGCTGTGGGAGCGCTTCGGGCAGGGCCAGGCGTTCGCCGCGCTGGTCAGGTCGAAGTACGTGCACGACCTGGGCCCCTCCATCTCGCCGTTCAATGCCTGGCAGATCCTGCAGGGTATCGAGACGCTCGACCTGCGCGTGGCCCGCCAGTCGGCGAGCGCGCTGGCGATCGCGCGGCACCTGGCCCAGCATCCCTCGGTCGCCACCGTGCACCACCCCGGACTCGAGGGGAATCCCTGGCACGACCTCGCCGGGCGCTACCTGCCGAACGGCATCCCCTCGGTGTTCTCCTTCGACGTCGCCGGGCCCGAGCAAGATGCCACCGAGCGGATCTCCCGCCTGGTCGACGAGCTGAGCGTGTTCCGCCTGGTGGCGAATCTGGGCGATGCCCGCAGCCTGATCGCGCACCCGGCATCCATGACCCACTCCCACCTCACCCCCGCACAGCGTGCGGCGGCGGGCATCTCGCTGAACACCGTGCGACTGTCGGTGGGCATCGAAGACCCCGCCGACCTGATCACCGACCTCGACCGCGCGCTCGCGCAGATCTGACAGGAGCATCATGGCCATCGACCTCGGATACTGGACCCCCGTCTACGGCGGATTCCTGCGCAACGTGCGCGATGAGGGGCGGATGGCCGCCACCTGGGAGTACATCCGGGAGGTGTCGGTGAAGGCTGACCGGCTCGGCTTCCACACCACACTCGTCCCCGAGCTGTACCTCAACGACCGCAAGGGCACTGAGGCGCCCAGCCTGGAGGCGTGGTCGCTGTCGGCTGCCATCCTCGCCGCCACCAAGCGCCTGCGTGTGATGACGGCGGTCCGGCCCGGTTTCCATCTGCCCGCCGTGCTCGCGAAGACCGTCTCGACGCTGGACAGCATCGCCCCCGGACGCGTCGCACTGAACGTCGTGGCGGCCTGGTGGGCCGAGGAGGCGCGTCAGTTCGGCGGTGTCTTCCCCACGCATGACGCCCGCTACGCGCAGGCCACCGAGTTCGTGTCGGTGCTGAACGGACTGTGGGAGCGCACGCCGTTCTCGTTCAGCGGTGATCACTACGAGTTCGAGGACACGATCGTCGAGCCCAAGCCGTCCGCGCATCCGGTGATCTTCGCCGGTGGTGAGAGCGACTCCGGTCGCGAGGCGATCGCCGGCTTCGCCGACGCCTACGTCATGCACGGCGGCACGCTCGACGAGGTGCGGGCGAACGTCTCCGACATGAACACGCGCTCCGAGCGGCTGCACGGCCGTCCGATCGCCGAGTTCGGGATGCCGGCGTACGTCATCGTGCGCGACACCGAGGCCGAGGCGCAGCGCGAGCTGGAGCGGATCACCGCCGTTGACCCGGACTCCCCGGCTACGCGTCCTTCGAACAGTTCCGGCAGAACTCCAACCTGTCGCTGGAGCTGTCCAAGCGGGAGTACTCCGTGGGAACCCGCGGCCTGCGCCCGAACCTGGTCGGCACGGCCGAGCAGGTCGCTGAGCGCATCGACGAGTATGCGGATGCCGGCATCACCCTGCTGCTGATCCAGGCGTCCCCCTGGACGAGGAGCTGGAGCGGATCGCCGAGCAGGTGCTCCCGCTCATC
Organism: Microbacterium suwonense; assembly: GCF_030296555.1. Lineage (NCBI taxonomy): Bacteria > Bacillati > Actinomycetota > Actinomycetes > Micrococcales > Microbacteriaceae > Microbacterium > Microbacterium suwonense. Next base: position 260,795 of record NZ_AP027728.1, on the reverse strand, counting down.
TCGCAGCGGTCACTCGCGCTCGCGGATTAGTCCAGGCCGATACGCTGGAGACCATGACCGGACTTCGCTGGGGCATCCTCGCCACGGGCGGCATCGCCGCCGCCTTCGCATCCGACCTGCGCACGGCGGGTCTCGACCTCGTCGCGGTGGGCTCGCGATCACAGGCCTCGGCCGATGCGTTCGCCGCACGCTTCGACATCCCCCGCGCCCACGCCTCTTACGAAGCGCTGGCCGCTGACCCCGACGTCGACATCATCTACGTCTCCACACCGCATCCGATGCACCACGCGGGCGCACGGCTGGCGCTGGAGCACGGCAAGCACGCGCTGGTCGAGAAATCGTTCACGCTCAATCGCCCGCAGGCCGAGGACCTGCAGCGCCTCGCGGCGGAGAAGGGGCTGCTCGTCATGGAGGCCATGTGGACCCGGTACCTCCCGCACATGGTGCGCCTGCGCGAGATCATCGCGGCAGGCACGATCGGCGAGATCCGCGCGGTGATGGCCGATCACACCCAGAAGATCACCGCCGACCCGACCCACCGGCTGAATGCGCTGGAACTCGGCGGAGGGGCGCTGCTGGATCTGGCGATCTACCCGATCTCCTTCGTCTGGGACGTGCTCGGCGAGCCGGTGAGCATCCAGGCGTCGGCGCGTCTCATGGAGACGGGAGCGGATGCCGAGGTCGCGACGGTGATGACGCACGCGGGTGGAGCCATCTCGACCACGCTCTCTTCGTCGCGGACCGCAGGGCCGAACACGGCGACCGTGCTCGGCACCGAGGCTCGTATCGAGATCGACCGGATCTGGTACACCCCGACGTCCTTCCGTGTCGTCGCCCCCGACGGCACAGTGCTGGAGGAATATCGATCCGAGGTCGACGGGCGCGGCATGCAATACCAGGCTCTCGCAGCCGAGCGATTCGTCGCTGCCGGGCTGCTGAAGGGCCTCGAACTCCCGATCAGTGAATCGGTCGGAATCATGGGGACGCTCGATGAGATCCGCCGCCAGATCGGCGTCACCTACCCTGAGGAGCGCTGAGCATGGCTGACGCAACCGGACGCGTCGCCGTCTATCTCGACTTCGACAACATCGTCATCTCCTGGTACGACCGGGTTCACGGCCGCAACGCCTATGGCAAGGACCGTCAGCGCATCACCGAGAATCCGCACGATGCCGAGGTCGCCGAACGTCTGAAGCAGGCGATGATCGAGGTCGGCGCGATCATCGACTACGCGTCGTCGTTCGGCACGCTGGTGCTCACGCGCGCCTATGCGGACTGGTCCTCGCCGGTGAACGCCGAGTACCGCTCGCAGCTCGTGGCGCGCGCCGTCGACCTCGTGCAGCTGTTCCCCGCCGCCGCCTACGCGAAGAACGGCGCCGACATCCGCCTGGCTGTGGATGCCGTCGAGGACATGTTCCGGCTGCCCGACCTTACGCATGTCGTGATCGTCGCGGGTGACAGCGACTACGTGCCGCTTGCGCAGCGATGCAAGCGTCTGGGTCGCTACGTGATCGGCGTCGGAGTGGCCGGTTCCACGGCCAAATCGCTGGCGGCGGCGTGCGACGAGTTCGAATCGTACGACTCGCTGCCCGGCGTGGTGCGGCCGACGAAGCCGGTGGATGCCGCTCCCCCGCCCGGCAAGGGTGCACCCGAGGCCAAGGAGAAGTCCGAGGCGAAGACCCCGGCGAAGAGTCGCAGGGCCAGGTCCGCCCCCAAGAACGACGAGCAGGGGAAGCGACGGCGCTGCTGGAGCGCGCGCTGCGTCTGGGACACGACAAGGCGGATGCCGATGAATGGCTGCACGCCTCCGCAGTGAAGACGCAGATGCGGAGGATGGACCCGTCGTTCAGCGAGAAGGCACTCGGCTACCGGTCGTTCAACGACTTCCTGCGCTCGCGCGACGACATCGCCGAGCTCGAGGAGAGCGGCCACGAGCGGATGGTGCGGTTGCGGGAGGCCTGACTCCGTCACGGCGCCTCACGCCTGCACCCCTCCTTATTGATTACTGAAGGCCGCGTCGAACGATACCCATCCATCATCGTGCTCGGCGGGAGCATCGGCCGGGCAGGCGAGCATCTGCTGGCCGGGGTGCGCGAGGTGGTCTACCGTCGATCGATCCCGCTGGCCACGCAGCATCTGGCGATCGTGCAGACTCAGGCCGCCGACCGCGCTGCGGTGCTGGGGGCGGCAATCATGGTCGCGCGGCACGTGCTCTCGCCGGCGAACGTCGACGCCCACGTCGCCGCGGAACGCTGACCTCCGCACCGAACGCTAACCTCGAAGCATGGAACACGTGCCTCAGTCCCCGTATCTGCGGGCGCTGGGAGAACACCGCACTCAGCTGCATCCGGCCCTGCGCACCTACTTCTCCGCGATCCCCCGCGGGCAGGTGGGCGTCGGCGAGGGCGTGTTCGAGCGGGTCGGCACGCCGCGTCGCTGGCTGTGGCCGGTGTTGCGGATGCTGCAGCGCCACTCGGTCGTGCATGCCGGCTGGGACCACGATGTGCCGTTCACGATCCACAACCGCACGATCGCGGGGAAGGCGATCGGCATCCGCACCCTGCATCTGCCCTCCGGCGACTGGACGATGAAGGATGCCGTCAGTGCCCGCCCTCGCGGCAGGGTCGTGGATCAGCTCGGCGAGCCGACCACGCTGGCCGTCTCCTTCGATGTGACCGTCGACGGCGACGCGCTCGCCCTGCGCAGCGCGACGGTCGGCATCCGTCTGGGTCGCGTGCGCATCGCACTGCCCCGGTTCCTGGCCCCGGTCGTGCGGCTGCGTGAGAGCGCGGAGAAGCGCGCCGGGCGGCAACACGTCTCGCTGACGGTGGACATGCCGCTGATCGGCCGGCTGTACGAGTACGAGGGCTCGTTCAGCTACGCACTCGAGGAGGATGCGCGATGAGCCGCGTGGTGATCGGCGGGTCGACCGGGTTCATCGGCCGGCACCTGCAGCAGAAGTATCGCGCCGAGGGGCGCGAGGTCGTCACGATCTCACGCCGTGACGCGGATCTCACCTGGAGCGACCAGGCCGGAATCGACGCCGCCGTCGACGGTGCAGGGCTTGTGGTGGGACTGGCCGGCAAGAGCGTCAGCTGCCGGTACACCCCGGCGAACCGCGCACTGATCTTCTCCTCCCGGCTCGACACCACCGCGGCGCTGAGCGGGGCGATCGGCCGGGCGTCCGCTCCCCTCCGCTGTGGGTCAACTCGTCCACGGCGACCATCTACCGGCACGCCGAAGACCGCCCGATGACCGAGGCCGACGGCGAGATCGGCACCGGGTTCTCGGTCGAGGTCGCCAAGGCGTGGGAAGCGGCGCTGTTCGCCGACAGTCTGCCTGCGACGCGGCGCGTGGCGCTGCGCACGGCGATCGTGCTGGGCGATGGCGGGGTTCTGGGGCCGCTGCGGCACCTGGCACGGCTGGGCCTCGGCGGCACACAGCTGGACGGCTGGTGGCCGGTCACCAGGGCGCGCCGCGAGGCCGGCACCGCGCACTTCCCCGGGGCGCGCGGCGGTCGTCAGCGATTCAGCTGGATCCATGTCGACGACGTCGTCGGCATCATCGACTTCCTCGAAGAGCATCCCGAGCTCGACGGTCCGGTGAACGCTTCCACGCCGAACCCGGTGGACAACGTCACGTTCATGGCATCCGTTCGGCGTGCGCTCGGCGTGCGCTTCGGCCCGCCGACACCGCGATGGATGCTGGAGATCGGCGCGATCGGCATCCGCACCGAGACTGAGCTGATCCTGAAGAGCCGGTGGGTGCTGCCGGGCAGGCTCACCCAGGCGGGATACGTGTTCCGGCATCCGGATCTTGACGGGGCGCTGGAGGCGTCAGGCCTCGTCCGCTGACTCCCCGCGCTCGCGCTTGCGCTTCGCGATCTCCTGCCGCAGCCGCCACTCCTCGATCTCGCGATCGAGATCCGCGATCTGCTGCTCGGTGGTGCGGGTGTCGATCGGCACGGTCGGCGCAGTCGGCTGAGACGGCCGGGCGGCTTCCCGGCGCGCGGGGCGTTCGAGCCGGATGCCGCCCTCGGGGTATTCCCGTCCGATGCCGAACCACAGCACGCTCCCGATGAAGGGCAGCAGGATCACCAGCAGCAGCCAGACCAACTTCGGCATGTACTTCACCTGCGAGTCGTCGCGACGGATGATGTCCACCAGAGCGAACACCATCAGCGCCACCACCAGCAGCGAGACCAGGTATCCCATGCTCACAGCGTAGACGACCGGGATCGCCGCCGGCCCCTCGAACGGGTTGCGTCAGGCCTCGCCGACGGCGACGGGCAGCCCGGGTGTGTTCGACCAGGCGCTCCATGAACCCGGGTACACGGTCAGCTCCCGCCCGACGATGGCGCCGGCGAGTGCGAGCTGCGCCGCGGTGATTCCCGAGCCGCAATATGCCGCGACGGGTATGGTCCCGTCGACCCCGACCTCGTCGAATGCGGCGGCGATGTCGGATGCCGGTCGGAAGCACCCGTCATCGGTGAGCATGCGTCCGATCGGAAGGTTCCGTGCCCCGGGGATGTGCCCCGCGATCGGATCGATCGGCTCGGTCTCGCCGCGGTACCGCTCGGCCGCGCGCGCATCGAGCAGCACACCCGTCTGGGGCCAGCCGGCGACGCCATCCGTGTCGATGGTTCCCGCACGACCAGGCGAAGTGAGCGCCACATCGCCTTCCGGCGTCGGCACTGCTCCGGTCTCGGCCTCTCCGCCCACAGCAAGCCAAGCCGGCCAGCCGCCGTCCAGCACCCGCACATCGTGCAGACCCGCACGGCGCAGCGCCCACCAGGCGCGCGACGCCGCCAGCATCCGCACGTCGTCGTAGATCACGACCGGGACGCCGGAACGGATGCCCCAGCGTCGGGCGGAGGCCGCGAGGGCGGTGTCATCAGGCAGCGGATGCCGACCTTCAGCGGGCTCGCCATGGCGCGACAGCTCGCGCTCCACATCGATGAAGACCGCACCGGGGATGTGGCCGGCCAGATGCTGCTCATAACCGTCGTCGCGCCCCAGCTGCCAGCGTGCGTCGAGCACGTGCACCTCGTCCAGCCGCTCCCGCAGCTCGGCCGCCGAGATCAGCGGACTCTGCCTGGTCGTCATGCGCACCCCATCTGCTCGGGCATGGTTGTTTCCCTCACCGCCAACGCTACGTGACTCCGAGATCCCGCACAGCCGAATCCGGCGCTAACGTTGCTTTCATGACCGCTCCCATCGACTCGACGACAACCTCCGCCTGGGCCGAGCTCACCGCACTGCACGAGGGCTTCTCCCCGATCTGCGCGCCTGGTTCGCCTCCGACCCCGACCGGGTCCAGAAGCTGAGCCTGGAGCTCGCCGACCTGCATGTGGATCTGTCGAAGAACCTCGTGACCGACGAGATCGTGGCCGCCCTGGTGCGCCTGGCCGAGCAGACCGGCGTCGCCGAGCGATTCGCCGCCATGCTGGCCGGTGAGCACATCAACACCACCGAGGACCGCGCAGTGCTGCACACCGCCCTGCGCCGCCCTGCGGGCGTGTCGCCGGCGCTGGTCGTGGACGGCCAGGACGTGGATGCCGATGTGCAGTCGGTGCTGTCCTCGCTCTCCGCGTTCGCGGACCGGGTGCGCTCCGGGGAGTGGCAGGGCGTGACGGGCAAGAAGGTCACGCACGTCGTCAACATCGGCATCGGCGGCTCGGACCTCGGCCCGGTGATGGTCTACGAGGCGCTCAAGCCGTACGCGGATGCCGGGATCCAGGCGCGCTTCGTCTCGAACATCGATCCCACCGACCTGGCGCAGAAGACCGCCGACCTCGACCCCGAGACCACGCTGTTCATCGTCGCCTCGAAGACCTTCACGACCCTGGAGACGCTGACCAACGCGCGCCTCGCGCGCGACTGGCTGTGGGCGGGGCTGGCAGCATCCGGCGCGATCGGCGACGACGAGCAGAGCAGGACGGACGCTGTCGCGCACCACTTCGTGGCCGTCTCGACCGCCCTCGACAAGGTGGCCGACTTCGGCATCGACACGAAGAACGCCTTCGGCTTCTGGGACTGGGTGGGCGGGCGCTACTCGGTCGACTCGGCGATCGGCCTGTCGCTGGCGGTGGTGTTCGGTCCGGCTGCGTTCCGCGAACTGCTGGCCGGCTTCCACGCCGTCGACGAGCACGTGCGCACCACTCCGCTCGAGCGCAACGTGCCGGTGCTGATGGGACTGCTGAACGTCTGGTACTCGAACTTCCTCGGCGCGCAGTCGCACGCCGTGCTGCCGTATGCACAGCAGCTGAGCCGCTTCGCCGCGTACCTGCAGCAGCTGACCATGGAATCCAACGGCAAGTCGGTCCGGTGGGACGGGTCGCCGGTGACCACGACCACCGGCGAGGTCTTCTGGGGAGAGCCGGGCACCAACGGCCAACATGCGTTCTACCAGCTGATCCACCAGGGCACACGACTGATCCCCGCCGACTTCATCGCCTTCGCGAACCCCGCCTACCCACTGCAGGACGACGGGCGCGACGTGCACGGACTGTTCCTGGCGAACTTCCTCGCACAGACCAAGGCGCTGGCGTTCGGCAAGACGGCCGAAGAGGTCCAGGCGGAGGGCACGACGGGCGCGCTGGTCGCGGCGCGCACGTTCAGCGGCAACCGACCGACGACGTCGATCTTCGCGGATTCGCTGACGCCCTCCGTGCTCGGACAGCTCATCGCGCTGTACGAGCACATCACCTTCACGCAGGGCGTGATCTGGGGCATCAACTCCTTCGACCAGTGGGGTGTGGAGCTCGGCAAGCAGCTCGCTCTGCAGATCGCCCCGGCCATCGAAGGGGACGCCGAGGCGCTCGCCGCGCAGGACGCCTCCACGCAGGCTCTGCTGGCGTACTACCAGGAGCACCGGCGGCCGTGAGACGGCATCCGGGCGCATAGCGCATCACGACCGCCGACGAGATCCCTCTGCCTCCGAACGCCACGCCTTTGGCGCGCGCTCACGCGGAGCGGCTACTCGGCGGCCTGATCGCTGGACGGCTGAGCCGCTCCGAGGCTCAGGCCCGGCCGAACTGCGCGGCGACGGGGCAGTCGAAGGGGTCGCCCGCGGCGAGGCCGACCCGGTTGAGGTACTGGATGACGATGCCGTAGGACCGCAGCACGGTCGTCTCGGTGTACGGCACGTCGTTCGCGGAGCAGTAGTCCTTGACGATCTCGCGTGCTCGCGAGAGGTTCAGTCGCGACATGTTCGGGAACAGGTGGTGCTCGACCTGGTAGTTCAGGCCGCCGAACATCCAGGTCGCCCACCAGCCGCCGGTGACGTTGCGCGAGGTGCGCACCTGCTTCGAGAAGAAGTCCAAGCGAGCGTCGGGGGCGATGATCGGCATGCCCTTGTGGTTCGGGGCGAACGATGCGCCCATGTACACGCCGAACACGGCCACCATCACACCGAAGAAGGCGAAGGCCATGCCGAGCGGCAGGAACAGGAACAGCGGCGTCAGCAGCAGCGCGAAGCGCAGGGTGATGATGCCCAGTTCGGTCCAGCGGCCCTTGACGGTGCCCCGTGAGAACAGGTGCTGGAAGCTCAGTCGGTGCAGGTTCAGCCCCTCGAGCGTCAGCAGCGGGAAGAACAGCCAGCCCTGACGCTTGGTGATCCAGCGGATGACGCCGCGCGAGCGTGCCGCATCCTCCTCGAGGAACGAGATGGTGTCGACCTCGATGTCAGGGTCCTTGCCGACCATGTTCGGGTTGCCGTGGTGCTTGGTGTGCTTGGAGTCCCACCAGGAGTAGCTCATCCCGACCACGCCCGCGAGGATGCGGGCGAGGCGGAAGTTCGATGGCCCGTCGGCCAGGATCTGGCGATGGGCGGCCTCGTGCGCGAGGAAGGCGACCTGGGTGAACAGGATGCCGAGCGCGGCGGCGATCAGCAGCTGGAACCAGCTGTCGCCGAGCAGGATGAAGCCGGTCACGCAGCCTGCGAAGCCGAGCAGGATCGCGGCGCCGACGAGTGTGTAGAAGATGGGGGTGCGCTGCAGCAGCCCCATCTCACGGACGACGTGCATGACCTCTTTGTATGCACGTGCCATCGGCGGGAAATCGGCGTTGCCGGAATAGGTCTGACGGATCGGACCGTAGGTCGTCTTCGACGCCGCGGTCGTTTCGATCTGAGTGAGAGAGATGAGATTCTCCAGTCGATCGGAGCCCTTGAGCTTTGGAAGCCAAGGGCAGTTGCCGATCGCTTTTTCCCAGCGTACGCGGGGTGACATACGGCGGGAGGTATACGTTCAGGAACCGTGTCGGCGGCCGTTGAAAGACGCCGTGCTCCACAGCGCCCAGACGATGAAGACGGGCTGCAGGAGCAGTCGGATGAAGCGGCGGCGATCGGTGTCCAGCAGCGGCGCCGAGCGGCCTGTACGCCACTGATGCACGTTGCCCGGGAACACGGCGACGAAGAATGCCGCGACGATCCTGCCGACGCGGGTGCGCTCGTTCGGCAACATCAACAGCGCGGCGGCGAGCAGGAGTTCGACGACACCGGATGCAATGACGATCGCATCCTTGTCCAGACGCAGCACCCGCACCGCCCAGTCCGGCACCGTGATGCGGAAGCCACGCCTCCCCCAGCTGAGATGTCCGATGCCCGCCGCGCCGAGCAGGACGGCGAGACCCCACCGCGCTGCGGTTCGCGTGGGAGTGCTGCCATGTCCCGTGTCGGATGCCGGGCCGATGCGGGCCGCTCTGCGACCCTGCTTCACGCGCGCACTGGCCATAAGGACGCTCCTCGGTGTCGTGATCGAGTGTGGCACATATGCCAAACGCCCCGGCGAACCGCTCGAGAGGAGCAGCCGCCGGGGCATTTCCGTTTCAGATATCGCCTGGCCAGGGGTGGTCAGAAGTCCCAGTACTCGTCATGGGCCGCGTGATCACGCGGAACTTCGGGGCCCGCAGCGGGGCCGTGCCCTCTGCGTGCCACTCTGAAACAGGCTGTGTGTCCACTGCTGTCCAGCGGTGCGTGGCACACCTCGATTCTACTCGCTGAGCGAAAATCGCGCCGGTCCGCTACTGGTTTGAGAAGCGATCCTTCAGCGCTTGCAGGGAACCTCTCGATGCTGGCACACGCACTGGGTCATAGCAGGTGGTGAAGTTGCCCATGTATCTCGGGTAGAGGTCCTTGCCGCCGCTTTCAGCACGGACTTTGCTGCTGTCACTCGTGACTCGTGCAAGACGATCGCCGAAGTACTTGGGCGCCCACTTGAACTCTTCGAAATCAGGGTCGAACTTGTAGGCAGCGATGCGGCCCAGCAATGCACAGATCCAATCTGCGCACTGCACTGTTTGGTAGAGGTGGCTCTCAACCTCCATCGGGGGCTCCAGCAACCGTGTGGCGTTCTCGTGGGAGAACATGAACGAGGCCGCACCCGCGAACACTTCGAGACGTTCCCGGTCACCCTGCTTATCGAGGATCATCATGAGATTCTCTCCATCGGGGAGATTCCAGTGGATCCGCTGGATGAGCTGCTTCATGGCGTGGTCGTACCGTTTAGCATTGGTCTCTGAGATCGCCTCGGGGCCTCCGCGCGGCTTCTCCTGACCGTAGAAGACGACCTTTGCGTCCAACTGTTCGAGCTTCGTGAGTACACGTCCAATGATGCGGCGTACCTCGCGGTACTTCTCAACGTTCTGCGTGGTGAGGAGGGCCGATCCCTTCTTCTCCCAGTGCTCAACCTTCTTCCCTTGCGAGATCACCTTGACGTCGATCTCTTCTTTGAGTCCGGACTCTTTGATGTATCGGAACGCGCCGGAGAGTTCACGCACGTTGTCCACCGGGATGATGAAGCCCCCGAGACCGAATACTGGATGGGTCTTGTACGACTCGTGCTCCCTGCTGACGTAGAGGCCGTTGTGACCGAACTCGTCGAAGTAGCCGATGTACAATCATTCCTCCAGGAAACACGAAGGCCCGTGTCAGAAACACGGGCCTCGGAAGTGGAGCGCAAATGCGCGTCCAGGCCCAATCCTACGCGTACTCCGCAGACCGAGCAAGCGATCGGAGTTCGAGAAGGTTACGCCCAGGATACTGGGCAGCACCGACATCGAGACGGTCTCGGGGTCAAAGCCTCGGGACCTCAGCCGGTCTGGCGCTTGATCGTGACCCCTCCCACGACGATCGTGCCAGTCCTTCGATCGAGCGAAGCGCACCCTCAGCGCGTGCACGGTCAACCTTCTGGGTTGTGGCATCGGGAGTGGGCCCGAGAGGTGTCGCTGCCGTGACTCCGTACCGATCGCGATAAGCGGCGACCACGCGAGCGTTGCGGCGCCAGACGTTGAGGCTGCGCAGATCGCCAGGCTCGGCGGTGACTGCCGTCAACCATGGCGCTGAATCAGTAATTGCCGCGCTGAGGAGTGCGTCTGCCCGCTCTTCGATCAGCTCCGCACGCTCCGTGAGTGAGCGTTGCATCTCCTCGTTCATCGCACCGGTCGCTTCGGGAATGAGGCCAGCGATGAGCCTCGCGGGCTTCTTGATGCGCCCCGATCCGGCGGGTCGTGTGGTTGCAGTAGCCACACGGTGACGCAGCACCGCGGCGATGTCGTCGGCGTCACCGAAGTCGCGCGCACGCACGAGACGAGGCAGCAGTCGCTCGACGTCGTGGTTGTTAGCCTCAGCCCGGCGTAGCTCAGCGGTAAGCGGCCCGAACGCATCAGAATCGACCACACTCTCCGCTTGCTCGGCGCTCAGCCCGGAGGACCTGATCAGCGACGCCCACCGGTCGCGCTGCGCGGCAGCGGCGATCGTCTCGTACTCGGCGGCGAGCTGGGCGATGGTTCCCCAGAGCTCTTGCTCGGCAGCGAGGGTTTCGTGCGCAGACAGCTCGGCGCCCACGTGCTGGAGCACACCACTCAGAACGCTCTGTGCGGTGGCCTCCCCATGGTCGCCGGGGTGCGGACCTACGTGGGAGTCATCGGGCTTGTCGACTGCGACGTAGGCGATGTTCGCGTCGCGACCCCGGGTCATTGCGACGTACAGGCTCTCGCGCGTCAGCGAAGCATCCACAAGTACATGCGCTGTGTCAGTGGTCAGGCCTTGGGCGCGGAAGGAGGTGACAGCGTAGCCGAGATCGACGTGCTCGGCGACGTAGTCTGCCGGGAGCAGCAGGTTGGCTCCTCGTGAGCGTCCTTCCCGTCGAATGAGCATCGAACCATCCGTGCGAACATCGAGAACGTGCCAGCGGTCACCATTGCGTACCCAGCTTCCAGCTGCCCGAAGTCGCCGATCGTTCTTACGCGTGATCACGACGTCGCCGTTCGCCGCTTGGGTGCCGTCGTGCAGGTCAACTTCGCGCGGGCCGCGCACGACACCATCGAGGATCAGGGCTGTACGTGCACGAGTGTTGAGCGCAGTGACCGATTCGTTCGAGTCAGAGACGAGCACGGTCGCCCGCCCGACGAGTTGGTCGGTCCGCCATGCAGCGTACGCGGCCTCGATCATGGCTTCGGTGTCACCCTCAACGATGCGGCCGCGCTCCGCGTAGGTGTCGAGCACTTCGGCGCGACCGTGGCGGAGGTCGAGGAGGCGCGCTTCTCCCAGTCGTGTGTGAAACGGTGCACGTCGACGAGTTCGGCGACGTCGTCACGGTCGTGAGCGAGAAGCCCGAACGCACCGCCCGCGTCCACAGCTTGGAGCTGCGCGTAGTCACCAACGAGCAACACCTTCGCTCCAGTGTCCGCCGCGAGCCCGACGATGCGGTCAAGTGACAGCGTTCCGGCAAGGGATGCCTCGTCGATGATCACGAGCTGATTCGCGGTAAACGTCTCACCGGTTTGGAGGTGTGTCTGCCACCACTTCGCGGTGTTCTCAGTCACGATCCCGAGGTCTTCGCCGAGCACCTCGGCCGCGCCCGACGAGGGCGCGAGTCCGACAACAGAGCCGGGGCCGTGTTCCTTTTCCCACGCCTGCCGGAGCGCGCTCATCGCTGTCGTCTTTCCTGCTCCGGCGGGGCCGACCAGCACGTCGACCACACGTCCAGACACGGCGATCGCCGCCAGCGCGGATGCTTGATCAACGCCGAGCATCCGTCGCTCACCGTCCGGCTTCCGCGAAACTCGTTCGATGGTCGCCAGCGGAATCGTGGGGCCCGACGTCGTGCGTGAGAGCTGCAGCAATCGGTCCTCGGCGTCGAGCAGTTCCCCTGATGAGAAGACGGTGGAATGCTTCGGGCGGAACACCGACGACTCATCGGCACGTCGGAAGACTGCGGGACTGGATGCCAGCTCGGGCGGCGTCAACCGGAATGATGCACTCTCGGCAGCATCCACGACCATGCCGATCACCGCCTCGCGGTCGCGCGTGCTCGCAAAGCGATACCCCATTGTCTGGCGGGCCGCCTCGGCGGTGAGGTTCCAGCGTCGCCAGGTGGAGCGCTTCTCCCCTACAGTCGCGACCACGCTCGAGCCGAGGTTCGCGATGACGTCCACTGGCATATCGTCTGCACGTAACAACATTGGCGCATCGTTGGCGACAACCGTTCGCGCCCAGCTCGTCGCGCCTTCCTCCAGGATCGCCCCAGCGCGTTGCCGCCAGCGGTCAGTGAGGTCAGCGAGCGAATGGATCTCCTTCTCCGGCCGCGTCGCGAGTGTCGCCTGAGCACGCAGCTTGATGATCCTCGCACTGGATGGCTGCCTGCCGTGCTTCTCGACGTACGCCGCGATGAGACGATCCTTCTCCTCATCAATGTGTCTCGAACGCGATGAAAACGCATCGACCAGGGCCTGCGGAACTGAGGCAATGCTCCACGCCGGGTTTCGGTCGCGACCTCGCTCGCGGGCTTCCCATTCGACGCCCAGTGTGCGTGTGAGGTGGTCGGCGAACACGGCTTCATGAAGCTCGGAGAGCGCGACCGTTGCGGCGTGCATCGGGCGGCTGTCGAGGCTGCGCCATTTGTTGTCGAGCACGGTCTGGACCTTGTTGCCGATGACGACGTGGGTGTGTAGGTGTGGGTCGCCAGCCCGTGAGTCGTAGTGGTCGTATGCCGTCGCGATCAACCCGCGTACGTCGACCTGCGCAACGGCACCGTCGCCGGGGTTGCACCGGCGCGAGTGGCTGCAACTTCGCGCTCCATGAACGCAACCGCCTCTGCAACCGCCGCATGGTGGGCATCAACGATGAGCGATTGCGTCCCAGCGTCGGCGACCCCCAGAGCACGGAGGCGGACTTCGGGATCGAGAACGTGTAGTCATATCCTGCGACCGCTCGACGGGTGCCCCGCGCTGACTCTTCAGCTTCGATCGCAGCCACCTCGCGACCGCGCGCCGGAGCGCTTAGATCGGGCGCGAGCGCAGCGACTCGCTCGGCGATCCGATCGGCTCTGGGCTTGTATTGCGGATACGCCCGCCCGAGTGGTTCGCCCGTGATGGGGTCGCGGCCCATACCGATGAGCAGCTGGAGCTGGGCCTCGGAGACCTCTTCGCCCACGAGGAGTCGTCCGCCTCCAAGCGCAGCCACGCCATCACCCATCCACCTGCCGGGTGGCGTGCCGTCGGCGCCGTAGTAGCGCGTCAGCGGCGTCGAGAGGTCGCGGTCACCGTCCCCGGCTGCGACGGTGCGCAACAGGTACTTGTACCCATCGCCCGCCGACATCAGCCTCATCGACACCGTCATTCGTGCCCACCTATCCTCCGTTACGGAGGAGGTGAACATGTGGCATCTGAGGCGTCACGAACTCGTCGCGGAAGGCGACGTTCCTCGATCTGCCAGACGCGTGGGGCTACAGACGAAGGTCTGGCCTGTGTCAACGACCGGCGTGATCGATCAAGTCCAGGCGACAAGAACCTCCACGGCATACCTTGGTTCAGTGCGCAGGTCAACGCCGCGAGTGCCGACCTCGGGCAGCTGCTCGCTCCGTCCTTTGGCACATGCCACTCAGAAACCACACTCCCGCTGAATACCCCGGGGAGGTATCATGCGGAGTGGTATTGAATAGAATGGGTGAGGCAATTTGAGTCTTACCGGCCCGGGAGGTGGAGGTATGTCGATAGCGAATACCGCCCCTTCGCGTCCGGTCAGCCCGCACCCACCCCGGTTCCTCGTTGCGCTATTCGCACTCGGCGCTCTCCTCCTGTGCGCCGTACTCATGCACGCCTTCGGGCATGGTGGGAGCCACGAGGCCGCACCTGCAACGGCGTCGATAATGCACGCTGAAGCCGCGCCTGGAAGCCCCACGACGGCGGTCACCTCCGGGCATGGCGAGCACCCAACAGCCGCGCACGCAGATGGACTTTCGGATCCCGGTGTCGCCTGCGGAGCGAGCTGCGGCGAACATGACATGGTCCAGGTCATCTGCATGCTCGTGTTCCTGACCGCAGGTGTGTTCTTCCTCTTCGTTCTTGCCCGGCGATTGGCCACCGATCACTGGTTCGGTGCGCGCGCATTGAAGATCGCAGTGCATGTCCGCGGTGCGCCTCGTCCGATGACGCCATCGCCGCAAGAACTCTCCATCAGTCGAACTTGATCGGTCTACCGGGGCCGCGCCACGTGCGCATGGCCTCGCTTTGCCGATCCCAAATTCTTCGACGTATTGGAATAACTCATGAAACTCCGAACCCTATTTATTGTCCCGGGCATCCTCGCCGCCGGACTGGTCCTTGCCGGTTGCACGACTGGCCCAGCGGAACCCGCACCTGCTACTTCGACAGCGCCATCGTCAGTGTCGGAGGACTTCAACTCTGCTGACGTGATGTTCGCGCAGATGATGGTCCCTCACCATGTGCAGGCCGTCGAGATGTCCGACCTGATTCTCGCGAAGGATGACATCGACCCTCGTGTTGTCACCCTCGCCGAAGAAATCAAAGCCGCACAAAAGCCTGAGATCGACACGCTCAACACCATGCTCGAAACCTGGGGCATGCCACAGGCCGCAACCGATGGCATGAGCATGGGCCACGGCGGCCACATGGACGGCATGATGACCGAGGAAGACATGCAGGCACTCGAAGCCGCAACTGGACCCGACGCAAGCCGACTGTTCCTGGAGCAGATGATCGTGCATCACGAGGGTGCCGTGGAGATGGCGCAAGCTCAGGTCGATTCCGGGGTGAATCCGGATGCCGTCGCGATGGCACAGGCGATCATCGACACCCAGAACGGTGAGATCGAGACCATGCGCGACATCTTGCTGAGCCTCTAACCACCCATCCCCCTGGGGTCGGCGCGAAGCTATTTACGCGCCGACCCCAGCAACACCGACACACAGCACCGGTTGCGCACCCTTGGCTATCCAGGACCGCAGCCGGGCCTCGACTGAAAGACGACGACGTTATGAAACGACTCACAACCCTTGCCGCGGCAGCTGCGGCAATCCTCTCTCTTACGCTTGCTGGGTGCTCCGCCCCGGAGCCTGCGGCGCCCGACACTCCTGGCGCCGACCTGCTCGCCTCTCACAACCTGACCGACATGTCGGCGACGGAGATCATCGACACGCTCGACCGGATGAACGTAAGCGACCGACCTGCCGACTTGATCGCATCCGTGCAGCCCGATGCCCTCGTCCTGACCGACAACGTCACCGAAGTCTCCTTGGACATGCCGGATGACGTGACCTATGTCTCGGTCGCCCCCTTCGTGTCGCAGACTCACGAGTGCTTTTACCACAGCCTCACGACCTGCCGAGGAGAACTCTCTGCGCAGCAAATCGAGGTGCGGTTCATCGACGATGCGACCGGTGACGTGATTCTCGAAGAGACCACGACCACGTTCGACAACGGGTTCGCTGGGTTCTGGCTCCCCCGCGACCTGAGCGGGACGATCGAGGTGACTTACGACGGGAAGACCGGCGAGACCCCGTTCTCGACCGCGAACGACGCCGCGACCTGCATCACCACGCTCCAGCTCACGTGATTTTCGGGAGCCGCCCGATGAAACACGGCGACTCCCACCCGACAACAGCGGGGCATCGAGCCCGACGCACCCACCTAGAGATTAGGACTTCACCATGCATCGAGATCCAGCCCATGAGCACCACGACCACTCGGGAGGTCACGGCGATCACCCGCCGGAGGCGCTACCTAGGGACAACGCATCCGGCCACCACGACCATCATCAGGCACAGGCGCATCCTGATCACCACGCGCACGCTGAAACCGCTACCGACGCGCGTCCGGATCAGCATGCCGCCCACGACGCCCATGCGGGCCATGCGGGCCATGCGAACCACGACGCCCACGCAGATCATGACCCGGGCGCGCATGCCGGACACAGCGTCGCGATGTTCCGCAACCGGTTCTGGGTGACACTTGTGCTGTCGATTCCGGTGGTCATCTTCAGTCCGATGGTCGCGATGATATTCGGCTACCACATACCTGAAACCGGCTGGACGACATGGATCGCCCCGGTCCTTGGCACGGTCATCTTCTTCTACGGCGGCATGCCGTTCTTGAAGGGCGCGCTGCGGGAGATTCGGCTTCGGCAACCAGGCATGATGCTACTGATCGCGATGGCCATCACCGTCGCGTTCCTCGCATCCTGGGCCACGTCGCTGGGCGCTGGACTTGACCTCGACTTCTGGTGGGAACTCGCCCTGCTCGTGGTCATCATGCTCCTCGGGCACTGGCTGGAAATGCGCGCGCTCGGTGGGGCATCCAGCGCTCTTGATGCCCTCGCTGCGTTGCTACCCGATACCGCAGAGCTGGTCCGCGCAGACGGAACCGTGGAGCAAGTACCGAGCACCGATGTCGCAACGGGTGACCTCGTCCTCGTTCGAGCCGGAGGGCGCGTGCCCGCCGACGGCACTGTAGAAACTGGGTTCGCCGACATGGATGAGTCCATGGTCACCGGTGAATCAACGACCGTCACCCGCACAGCTGGAGACGCGGTCACCGCGGGCACCATCGCCACCGACTCCGCAATCCAGGTTCGTGTGACCGCCGTTGGCGAGAACACCGCCCTGGCTGGCATTCGTCGACTGGTTGCTGATGCGCAGGCATCGTCCACCCGCGCGCAGGCACTCGCCGACCGGGCAGCGGCCTTGCTGTTCTACTTCGCCGTCACCGCGGCCATCATCACCGTGATCGTGTGGCTCATTGTCGGTAGCCCCGCCGATGCAATCACTCGCGCCGTGACGGTGCTGATCATCGCGTGTCCGCACGCGCTGGGTCTTGCCATTCCGCTCGTGATTTCCATCGCAACCGAGCGCGCCGCTCGCGCTGGCGTTCTCGTCAAGGACCGTCTGGCGCTTGAGCGCATGCGCAGCGTCGACGTCGTCATGTTCGACAAGACCGGAACCCTCACCGAGGGTCGCCACGCGGTCACGGCGGCAACCGTCGTCCCGGGCGCCGACCCGCAGCGCGTCTTCCGGTTGGCTGCTGCCGCAGAATCTCCCAGCGAGCACCCGGTCGCCCGCGCCATCGGCGCATGGGCGCAGGAACACGCTGCCGGATCGGCCATGCCATCGGTGGACGCGTTCCGTTCCGAGCCGGGCGTAGGGGTCACAGCAACTGTGGATGGCGTCGAAGTGCGGGTTGGTGGACCGCGCCTGCTCGACTCACTTGGCCTGCCCATCCCCGAGGGTATTCAAGCGAAGGTCTCCGAATGGGAGTCGCTTGGATCGAGCGTCCTCTTCGCGGTTATCGACGGTCGCATCGAGGGCGCATTCGCGCTGCAAGATGTGATTCGTCCCGAGTCTCGCGCGGCCATCGATGAACTGCATCGACGTGGCATTCGCGTGGGCATGATCACCGGCGACGCCCAGCAGGTGGCGGATGCGGTTGCAGCTGACCTTGGCATCGATGAGGTCTTTGCGGGCGTTCTGCCTGGCGACAAGTCCGACAAGGTCGCCGAGTTGCAGAACCGCGGTTACAAGGTCGCGATGGTTGGCGACGGCGTGAACGATGCACCTGCTCTTGCCCGCGCGGATGTGGGTGTCGCGATCGGTGCGGGTACCGACGTCGCGATCGAGTCGGCAGGCATCGTCCTGGTATCGAGCGACCCGCGCGCCGTGTTGAGTGCGATCGAGCTTTCACACGCCTCCTACCGGAAGATGGTGCAGAACCTGGTGTGGGCAACCGCCTACAACGTGATCTCTGTGCCGCTGGCCGCAGGCGTGCTCGCGCCGATCGGTTTCACGCTCCCACCGGCCGCAGCCGCCGTGCTGATGTCGCTCTCCACGATCATCGTCGCCCTGAACGCTCAACTGCTCCGCCGTCATGAGCTGGACCCGGAGAAGCTGGCACCACTCCAACCGACGAAACGCGAATCCGCCCTGACCCATTGAGTCAGAAGACGAATCGAATCAACCCGGGCCGCGCGCGATTACGCGACGGTCCTGTTGCCGCGGCCGAGTACACCCGAACGACGGGCAGATCATCAGTACTCGGTCGCGGCATGAGTAAGTGGATGCACATCGACATACCGAACGGGGCGACGCCGGGTTGTCATCGTTCGTGCTGGATTTCGTCGTGCCACCCGGGCGGATGCTGCCGCGATGCATGGCTGCGACCGAAAGGCCGTACTCATTCCGAGATAACTGGCCTGTAGCCGATAAGATCCGGTTTAGTACCGTCTGTTCCACCGAAACGCCGCGGAGGCGATATGACTGAGCCATGGCTTTCTGCCGATGAGATTGCCTCCCATCTCGGCGTCTCCAAAGACACCGTGTACGCGTGGATCAGCACCCAGAACATGCCCGCGCACAAGGTCGGTCGCCTCTGGAAGTTTCAGGTCAGCGAAGTTGACGAGTGGGTGCGCCAAGGCGGCGCCTCGACAAAGGAGAACGATTAGCCGATGTCACGCCTTACGGATCTACTCCGTCAACTGCGTAGCGCCGACCCCCAGCTCGGGGCGGATCTCGAAAAAGAGATCACCGCTCTGACGAAGCGACGCAGCTTCGGTCTTGTCTTCGAACGCCACCAGCCCGAAGCTGTCGAGCTGCCTGGCCAGCCGGTGCGCCGTGGCTCGAAAGTGCGGGTGCTCCCTCCACGAGGCGAGACTGCCAAGGGCGACGCGCGGCTCTGGCGGGTGGAGTCATTCACCTCGGATGAGACCGGTGCCCAGCTCGCGCATTTGGTTGAGAACGTAACCGATGCACCCGAGCGGCGAACCGCACCACTCGATGATCTCGTGGTCGTGGCTGAGTTTGACGACAAGATCTTCCCAGGCCTCGTCGAGACTGGGCGGGTCGAGCGTGGCGGCGATAAGCCATTCCATACGGTGATCAACGCTGAGAACTATCACGCCCTCGAAATGCTGACCTACACGCACCGCGGCAAGATCGACGCGATCTACATCGACCCGCCCTACAACACCGGCGCCCGCGACTGGAAGTACAACAACGACTACGTCGAAGGCGATGACGACTACCGCCACTCAAAGTGGCTCGCGTTCATGGAACGTCGGCTCCTGGTGGCGCGCGAACTCCTGAACCCCGAAGACTCCGTGCTCATAGTCACGATCGACGAGAAGGAGTACCTGCGGCTTGGGATGCTGTTGGAGCAGATGTTCCCTGAAGCGCGAATCCAGATGGTCTCTAGCATCATCGCGCAAAAGGGCGTTGCCAGGGGATCACAGTTCTATCGCACCGATGAGTACATCTTCTTCGTCCAACTGGGAGGTTCTTTCGTGCAGCCCCTCCCACTTTCCGATGACTGGGCTCTCGGGAAGAACAAAGGGACGACTGGGGCTTCGCAAGGCATTGTCTGGTCACAGTTGAGAAGGAGTGGAACCAACTCACTGCGTTCGGATAGACCTGGACTCTTCTACCCCATCTATGTCGATCCCATTGGGCCTAGAATTGTCGGCGCGGGCGACGCCCCGCCCCTGAACACGCCCCGGGATAACCAACTTGTTTCTGAAGATGGCTATGAAATTGTTTGGCCGATCAGGCCAGACGGCACCGAAGCGAACTGGCAAATTTCGTCTGGTGCGTTGCTTGACTTGGTCGAGCGTGGCTATGTGCGCGTAGGCCAAAAGAACGATAACGGGTATCCGATCAGCTACCTAAAGAGGGGAAGCATCCAGAAGATTCAATCCGGTCAAGTGGAGGTGGTAGGTCGTCACCCCGAGAGCGGGCAGGTGATCGTAGACGCCAGCGACTACAAAAGAGAGTTTATTCCTGGCACTCAGTGGAATATCTCAAGCCACGATGCGACTTACCATGGTTCTCAGCTCCTCAATCGATTACTGGATTCTGCGAAGTTCCCATTCCCCAAAGCCCTATACGCGGTCGAGGATTCGTTGCGGTTCTTCATCAAGGACAAGCCAGACGCAGTGGTGCTCGACTACTTCTCCGGCTCTGGATCCACAGCACATGCCGTCATGCGACTGAATCATCAGGACAACGGATTCCGTCAGTGCATTTCGGTCACGAACAACGAGGTGGGAGCCGACGAGCAGAAGGGGCTGCGCATGCAGGGACTGCGCCCCGGTGACCCCGAATGGGAGCAATGGGGCATCTGTGACTACATCACGAAGCCACGCATCCGTGCCGCGATCACCGGCAGAACGCCAGATGGTGAGCCGATCAAGGGTGACTACAAGTTCACTGACGAGTTTCCGATGGCTGACGGCTTTGAGGAGAACGCAGCGTTCTTCACCCTGACGTACGAGTCGCCCCTCTCGGTTCGCCACAACCGTGCGTTCGAGCGCATCGCACCGATGCTGTGGTTGCGGGCTGGCTCGGCCGGGCGCATCGTCGATGACCTCGGTGACCGCGGCTGGGATTTGTCCGAGGTGTATGCGGTGCTGGAGAACATCGACAACGCCGAGGCATTCTTCGCAGCGATGCGCGATGCCGAGAGCGTTCGCACTGTATTCGTCGTCACGGACGACGATGCAGCATTCCAGATGGTGTGCCGGGAGCTTCCGTCGGAGCTTGACATGGTGCGGCTCTACGAGTCGTACCTGCAGAATTTCGAGATCAACCAGGGGCGGGCAGTCTGATGCGGTACACACTCAAGGACTACCAAGCTGAAGCCGTCGGCAATGTGCTCAGAAACCTGGCGCAGGCGAAGGACATGTACCAGCGCTACGGGTCGCTTTCGCAGTTCTCACTGTCGGCGACGACTGGTGCGGGCAAGACCGTCATGGCAGCTGCGGTGATCGAAGCACTGATTTCGGGTTCTGACGAGTTCGACTTCGCCGCGGACCCTGGTGCGGTCGTGCTGTGGTTCTCTGATGACCCGTCACTGAATGAACAGTCACGAGCACGCATTCAGGCAGCATCCAGCGAACTGGATTGGCGTCTGAAGCTCATCACGAATGACTTCCGTGAGACTTCGTTTCAGCCGGGGCACGTCTACTTTCTGAACACTCAGAAGCTCAGCAAGACTTCGAACCTCGTGAAGGGTGCCGGTGCCAGGCTTGATCCGAGCGCCACGATCGACGAGCTGACGCCCGCGCCCGATGAGATGCAGTCGAACATCTACGACACGATCATCAACACGATCGAGAACAAGGAACTCACCCTGTATCTGGTGCTTGATGAGGCGCACCGTGGAATGAAGCCGCAGCGTGATCGCTCCACGATTGTGCAGCGGCTCATCAACGGCCAAGGGCAGGTACCCCCAATTCCGATCGTGTTCGGTATCTCTGCGACCGTGGAACGCTTCGATCAGGCGATGAAGTCGGTCACGAATCGCACCGCGCTGCCGAGCGTCGAGGTCGATTCGGCATTGGTGCAGGCGTCGGGCCTGTTGAAGGACGACATTGTGTTGTCGATTCCGGCGGAGTCAGGTGCGTTCGACACGGTGCTGCTGCGGCGTGCCGTGGAGAAGATTCGTGAGGCGGGCCGCGCGTGGGATGCCTACACGCGAGAGCAGGAGGAAGCTGACGCCGTGGTGCCGCTCCTGGTCGTGCAGATGGCCGACAAGCCGAGCGACGAAACATTGGTGCGCACGATTGACACGATCCTGGAGTCGTGGCCCGAACTCGACCACGGCGCGATCGCAAACGTGTTCGGCGAACACCAAGACCTCAAGGTCGGTGGCTACACCATTCCGTACATCGAACCTCAGCGTGTACAGGACTCCACGCATGTGCGGGTGCTGATCGCAAAGTCGGCAATCTCGACGGGGTGGGACTGCCCGCGCGCCGAGGTGCTGGTGTCGTTCCGACCGGCCTCCGACCCCACGAACATCACACAGCTTCTTGGGCGCATGATCCGCACGCCACTCGCACGACGTATCCCCGGCAACGAGGTCCTCAACTCGGTTGACTGCATGCTGCCGTACTTCGACCGCACCACGGCGATGCGTGTCGCCGAGATGCTCATGCACGGCGCCACATCGAAGGACGACGAGGGCGACAGTGGAGGCGGCGAAGGGCGCCGGGTACTGTTCGACCCGGTGCTGTTGCACCCCAACCTAGAACTCCCCGCGGAAGTCTGGGAGAAATTCGAAGCACTGCCCACGGTCACGATCCCGAAGCACCGCAGCAAGCCGATCAAACGGTTAACCGCGCTTGCTGCCGCCCTCACCAAGGACAAGGTCGTCGACCAGGCACTCAAACGCGCACATGACGAACTGAACAACGTGGTCGCATCACGCGCCATGCAGTACAAGGCGCAGGTGGATCGCGCTCGCGAAGACGTGCTGACGATGTCGGGGGAAGAGCTGCGAGCGCGGCTGGGCGGTGGACTGTGGGTGAACTCGTCCTTCGAACTCGCTGCCGATACTCGCGCCATCACCGAGGCGTACAAGGTCGCTGAACGTCACCTGAGCCCGGCCTTGTGCTCGTCGTACGTGGACTTCCTGGTGCCCGAAGATGCCATCGAAGACGACCTGCTTGAGGCATACATCGAGGTCGCGGCGATCGGGCTCGTACCCGACATCGTGGTGAGTGTCGAAGCTGAAGCCGATCGCCTGGCACGCACTTGGCTGACCGACACGCGAGTCGATCGAAAGAACCTCAGCGACGATAAGCAGGCCGAGTATGACCGTCTTGAGGGCATGTCGACGGAGCCCGAGCGCATCAGCCTCGTCAGCCCAAAGACCGGGCAGGCAGAAACCAAGGCACGCGAGGCCGACGGCTCTGAGACCGATCTGCCTGTCTACCGCAACCATCTGATGGTGACCGATGCCGGTGACTATCCGGTTGAGCTGAACTCGTGGGAGCGCCACGTGTTCGCGGCCGAGTCCGGCCGCAATGGCTTCGTTGGATGGTGGCGCAACCCGGATCGCGCGGTGAAGGAGTCGCTCGCGATCGCCTACATGGATGGAGCGCGCAACTGGAAAGCGCTTCGGCCAGATTTCGTCTTCTTCGCTGAGGGGCAGAACGGGGTGGTTGTTGATTTGGTCGATCCGCATGGGCACCACCTCGCTGATGCGATGCCAAAGCTCCGTGGGCTTGCCGACTTCGCGGAACACTACGGCAACGAGTTCCGGCGAATCGAGTCCGTGGCCGAGACGAATGGCGTGTACCGGGTGCTCGATCTGAAGCGTGACCAGGTGCGTGAAGCGATCCGTGACGTGCATGACGCGAAGGCACTGTACGAGTCCGACCTGTCCAGCGACTACCGGTAAGGCTGGATCTTGGCGATATCGCTGACCGCACATCAGGCGAAGTTCTACGCGCACCAGTTGGAGCGTTCGTACGCGTCTGACCACGTGGGCAAGCTCGCCGGTTTGCTGTTTGACGCGCAGGTCGAGCCGAAGCCTCACCAGATCGATGCGGCACTTTTCGCACTGCAGAGCTCCACCTCACCGGGCGTGATCCTGGCGGATGAGGTGGGTCTTGGGAAGACCATCGAAGCGGGCATCGTGCTCTGCCAGTATTGGGCGGAACGCAAACGGCGGGTCCTGATCATCGCGCCATCGTCGCTGCGCCAGCAGTGGCGGCAGGAGCTGGACGAAAAGTTCGCGATCCCATCACAGCTGATCGATTCGAAGAACAAGGAGCAACTCCTCAAGCCCAGTGCAGGTCTGGCGAGTGAAGTCTTGATCTGCTCATACGAGTTCGTATTACGCAATGTCGATGATCTTGCCCGGCATTGGGATCTTGTTGTCGCGGATGAAGCGCACCGCCTGCGGTCCTTCTGGAAGGGCGACGCGAAGATTGCACAGGCTGTGGCCGAGGTGATGGCCTCGGCTGGGAAGTCGCTCTTGCTCACCGCGACGCCGCTGCAGAACCGGCTCGAAGAGCTGTATGGCCTCGTTTCGGTGTTTGATCCGGAGTTCTTTCACTCGATCGAGGGGTTCAAGGAGCGGTACGTCGACCATCCCGATGACTACGGGAACGATGATCTCTCCATGCGCATTTCGCACCTTGCGAAACGGACGCTTCGCAAGGATGCACAGAAGTACATTCGCTTTACCGAACGCATGCCGCTCACATTCGGCTTCATGCCGTCCCCAGCGGAGCAAGACCTCTACAACAAGGTCAACTCATATCTTCAGCGCCCGTTCCTCTACGCATTCGCGAGTTCTCAGCGGCACCTGTCGGCGCTGATTCTGCGTAAACGACTCGGATCGTCCACGTATGCCGTCGCGTCAACGCTCGAAGGCGTCGCAAACAGGCTTGAAGCGGAACTCGAATCCGGTCGCCGCCGTTCGAACCGCGGAGCGCTGGTCGATGAAGACATGACGGACGAAGAGATCGAGGCATCCGAGTCGACCCTATTCGCACTCCCTTCGCCCGAGCAATCCGCGGCTGTTGAGACTACCCGCAAGGAGATCGCAGCCGAGGTCGCGGAACTGCGATCCTACGCGGAACTCGCCCGGTCGATCACCGTGAACCAGAAGGCAGTCAAGCTCTTGGACGCCCTCGACCAGGGGTTAGCGAAACTTGCCGAGATCGGCGCCCCGCAGAAGGCGATCATCTTCACCGACTCCACGAAGACACAGGAATACCTGGCCGCCGCACTGCGGGAAGCAGGACGCGGGGACGGGCTGGTGCTCTTCAACGGCGCAAACAATTCTCCCGAAGCGACCGAGATCTACCGTGCCTGGTTGGAAGCGAACGACGGGTCGGACCTCATCACGGGCAACCCGTCAGCGGATCGGCGCAAAGCACTCGTCGACGAGTTCCGCGAGCGCGGCACGATCATGATCGCCACGGAAGCGGCCGCCGAGGGCATCAACCTGCAGTTCTGCTCGATGCTCGTGAACTACGACCTTCCCTGGAACCCGCAGCGCGTCGAGCAACGTATCGGTCGTGTGCACCGATTCGGGCAGCAACACAACGTGATCGTCGTGAACTTCTCCAATCAAGGGAACCTCGCCGAAGAGCGCATCCTTGAGCTCCTCACCGAGAAGTTCAACCTGTTCACATCCGTATTTGGGGCGTCTGACGAGGTGCTCGGGTCGATCGAGGACGGACTCGATTTCGAGAAGTCCATCGCCGCGATCCTTGAGCGGTGCCGCACTGCCGATGAGATCAATCACGCGTTCAATGAACTGGAGCGCCAGTACGAAGCTGAGATCAGCCAAGAGATGAGTTCGACCCGGGCCCGCGTGTTCGACAACCTAGACCCGAATGTGCAGGACAAGCTCAAGAGCTACGACACCCAACAGGGGGTCGTGCTCAACAAGTTTGAGCAGCTCTTGCTGCAGGTGACGCGCCGCCAACTCGACTCATTCGCGGAGTTCGATTCCGGCGGGCACAACTTCACGCTCACGCGCGCCCCTGCCGATGGGATTCCGACCGGGAAGTACTTCTTCAAGTCGAAGCCACAACGTGGTGCACACCAGTACCGCTACGGCAGCGACCTCGGACAGTTCGTAGTGCAAACCGCACTCGCCGAAGAGGCTCCAGCCGCGAACCTCATCTTCTCTATTGCGGACTCGGATCGTGTTGCTGCCTCTACGCGCGAACTTGTCGGCGAACAAGGCATCCTGACTGCCGAGCTGCTGACGTTCACGATGCGCTCGGGAAACGACACAGTCACCGAGTCATATGTACTTGGCGCTGGTCGCACCGACAGCGGCATGATGCTGGACGCCGAGCAAGTCGAGCAGCTTCTCGATCTCACCTGCGTAGAAGTGTCCAGTTCGGACCACATCGACACGACGATCCTGCAGCCTGCGCTCACGCAACAAAGTGAAGCATTCAACGTCGAGGTACAGAATCGAACAGCCCAGTTCAACATTGAACAGGGAGACCTCGTCGAATCACGACTAAAGGATCACAAGGCCAAGTACGAAGCCGAAGTGCGCAAGCTCAACAAGGAAGAAGAAGACGCCCGCGCCCGCGAGCGCAGGACCGATGACCTTTCGGAGCGACTCAAACTCCGCAAGGAGGCACAACGACTCGCACGTCGGGCCGAGGCACTCTACGACGATTTCAAGGTTGAGCGCGATGCGCTGAGGCAGAAGGCCGACGACTACCTCGACATGATCGAGCAGGCGCTGAAGGGCACCGACGAACGAAAACACATTCTCACCATCCGGTGGGCGGTGAAAGCGGGATGACTCAACGCCGCAGCTTCGACCGTTATCGAGGGGCGAGGTGGTGACATGACCGCTGAACTTTCAGTCCCTCGTTCCCTCTCGACCCGCGTATGGGACCCTAAGTCTCCGTCTCACGGCCAAGACTTCGAGGCTGTCATCGGACTTCACCGGGAGGGCAGGGCCACGCTGGGGCATCTCCCCTACGCTGCCTTTGAAGCAGCCGGAAACAAGGGACAACTCGTCCTCGGGCTTATCGACGGTGAGATCGCCGGGTATGTGCTCTTCAGTACGCCTCGGCGGCATCTCATCCGGCTTGTTCACGTTTGCGTTGGCGACTCTGCCCGGCGGTCTGGCTTGGCGAGAGCAATGGTGAACAAAGTCATTGACTTGAACCCCGCTCGCACGATGATAACCGCCCACTGCCGCGTGGACTATGGGCTCGATGATTTCTGGCGTTCGCTCGACATGGCGCCAGCGGGACAGCGGCCCGGCCGCGCAAAGGCTGGGTCAACACTCACCATTTGGACGCGATCCATTGGCCAACTCGACTTGTTTGAGAGTGCGCTGTACGACTCAACAAAGCCGAAAGCTGTACTCGATTCAAACGTCATCATCGACCTGTACTGTTCAAGCGCGCTCGAACGCCCTGAACGTGAAGAGTCACTCGGTCTTGAAGCGGATTGGCTTATCGATGAAGTTGAGTTGACGATCTCCCCGAAGTCGCTTCAGACATCGATCGATTACAACCAGAGAGCGAGCGCGACAGGGTTCGTGAGGCCTTGAATGGCCTTGTAACGCTCCGAAGAGAGGGAGGGATGCGCGGCCTCGCATCCGAACTCCTTCGAAGAATGCCGGAACGGCTCACGACGGGCGACGCCAGCCTGGCTGATGACGTCAAGCATCTCGCCGACGCAATCCTTGCTGGAGCAGAGTTCTTCGTAACCCGTGACTCGAACCTTATTGCAGCCTGCGAGACATGGATCGAAGCTGAGTTCGGAACCGAGGTGCTTCGCCCCGTCGACCTCATTCAACGACTGATGCCCCCAGCGCCACCATTTAGATTCCGTTCCGAGCAACTGGAGGCCGTGGGCCTCCAGTGGGAGAAAGTGGCGTCGCTGTCGTCGCGGCTCGAAGAAGCCTTCGTGGAGCGCACCTCTTCTGAGAAGGGTAAGGCTTTCCGCCGACGGCTCCAGGCGATACTCGCCAAGCCGTCAGAGTTCGGGCTACAGGTACTCGTCGACGAGAGATCTCGCCTCTGGGCACTACTTGCAACTGAGCAACGTGGCGCGACGCTCCTCGTTCCGATACTGCGAGTCGGTAGTGGTTCGCTTGGCGAAACCATCGCGTTCCAGCTGGTACGTCATCTTCGCTGGCGCGCGTTGGAGCAGGGCGCCGACAGCATCTCCATTACCGATCAAGCTCTCTCACCGGCACTGAGGTCTGCATTGCACGCTGACGGTTTCACCGGACAGGTGCCGCGCGTGAAGCTATCCTGGCTGGCTTCGCCTGATGCCGCCGCGCGAGCGATCACCGCGACCGAGGTCAGCGAGTATGAGCGAATCAACTGGCCCCAGGTCCTCATAGCACGCGACATTCCGGTCCACATCGTACCTATCCAGCCCAAGTACGCACGCGAACTCATCGGCTACAACGACACTCTGTTCAACACACGTGAGAAGCGAGCATTGGGCTTCGCGCGGCAAGTCGTCTACTTCGCCGCTCCGAAGGGAGTTCAAGAGGTGCCTTCGCGAGTCTTATGGTACGTCAGCTGGGACCCGAAGGGACATAAAGCTTCAGCTGTCCGTGCCGTGGTTGCACACTCACGCGTCGTAGAGGCAACGACGCTTCCAGTAGAGACAGCGATTGAGCAGTATCGAGCGATCGGCACACTTCGAACCAGAGAGATCGAGGCACACTCAAAGAACGGGAAAGTGGCGGTATGGCGGGTCGAGGACACACAGCTACTTGAAAGGCCCATTGATCGCGCGACACTCGATCGCATCCTGAGGAAGCACGACGTGACAACTTCCAAGATCACCGCCCGTCGAGCGACACCCGGCGTGTTCGACGACATCATGCGGATGCAACCGAGGTGGGCTGAGCGATGACCCGAGCATTACTCTTATCGATAAAGCCGCAGTTCGCTCGGGCGATCCTAGAGGGACGCAAGACGATCGAAGTACGGCGCAGGTTCCCATACATCGATCCGGGAACCACAGTCGTTCTGTATTCAAGTTCCCCTGAGAAAGCGGTCCTCGGCACCGTGCGTCTTCGGCGAACGATCAAGGTGAACCCTGATTGCGTGTGGGGATTGCATGGATCGGACATTGGTATTAGCGAGAGCGACCTCAACGCGTACCTCGAAGGCGCCGACGAATCGACGCTCTTGGAGGTTGACTGCCCAGACTCCTGGGAACAACCGGTGCCGCTCAATTCACTCAGGACGGTACTCGGTATCGAACCCTCGCAAAGTTTCCGCTATCTGGCCACCGAGCAGGTCGAGCAGGCGAAGCAGCTCAGCGCTCCGGACGTCTGATTCCGGCCAGTGGCCCCTCGGACAACCAAGTCGAGACAGAAGATTTCCATCGCTGAGAGTCCGAGTTCCAGGCCAGCGTGTGCCCGGCGTCGAATACTTCCAACTGCACCAGGTCCTTACGACGTTCTGCGAGCACCGACGACAATCTGATCGGTACCGAGTCATCGTGACTGCCGTGAAGGATGAGTTTCGGCACGGCGAGTTCCTCGGCGCGGGTCACCCAGTCGAATTCTCGTAGCGGGATGCGAACAGGCAACCCCAGTAGTCGGGCGAGCGTGCCGAGGGTGAGCCACGGAACGGCAAGCAGACCAGCGCCACCCGGGAGCCCAGCGCGCTTGCAGTTTGCCTTGATGACCTCCACCCAGTCGAGCACCGGCGAATCGAGGACAAGTCCCACTACCAGTGGTGCATAGTCAGACCGATGCGCAACCTGCAGTGCGATCGCAGCTCCCATAGACCAGCCGAACAGCACGATCCGTTCTGCTCCACGGCGAACCGCGTATCCGATCGCTGCCTCAATGTCTTCGACTTCGGTGGCGCCAAGTGTGGACCGACCACGTCCCGCGGTGGGCCCTTCCCCATCGTTGTGGTAACTCACCACGAGTGACGTGAGTCCTAGTTCCGTCGCGACCTGTACGCCACGGAGTGTGCCCGCTCGGGGGCTGCCAAGTCCGTGGACGTGAATCGCCCAGGTGGATAGATCACCGTCGACGCGCCATGCAGGCGCCGAGCCCACCGGCGTCACGATCGAGATGTCGCGGGCATCGAGCCCGGCATCGGCGGGTGTGGCGTAGTAGATGCCGCTCCACGAGACTCGATCACCAGCTCGCGGCGTGAGCCCTGGTGACACTCCCACGAGGGCGCGCGCGACTTGGTTCTGACCACGATCCTCGACTTCGTTGCCGAGTTGCGCCCATCCGCCGCGTTCAAACCAGAGATTGTAGGTGCCGGGCGCTTCGGTATCGCAAGTACGGTCGAGCAGAAGAAGTTGGCGATCACCATTGACCTCAACGCTGCGCAAGGTCAGCTTGAAACGGCGTGGCCCGACTGGTGTTGTTAGCTTCCGCGCGATCGTCCATCCCAGGGCTGCACCAGCAGCACCGACCATAGCGCCGCCGATCGCGAGCCGCCGCTTCATGCGTGCTCCCTGCTGCTGTCGCCACGATCCGCGCGCAAACCTGTGCGCGCCACGCCCGAGTCGAGCCCCAGAAGTTGCGCCTCAGCCCGCTCTAGGAGAGTTTCTTCAGCAGGCGTCACCTCGAATGTCACGCGTGGATCGATCATGGCGTCACGAATCTCAACCACTTCGCGATGCAATCGTCCTTCAGGATCGTCAAGACTGGCGCCGAGGGCATCGGTACTGCTGAGCCCGGGGCGAACGCTCGTGGCCCGCTGCCAGAGCGGTTCCAGCTCCCCCGTGATCTGCGCTATCTGCGCGCGCCGTGTGCGTTCACGCAACGACCTGACAACTGGTTGCCCCGCGAACCCGGCGCACAAGAACAGGAAAGTGAGCAGCGAGAGCGGCCCGTATGCTTCGCCGAACGTGCGCATCAGTTCCAGCTGACCCGCGACGTGTGCGACATCCATTACGAGGACCACGACGGCCAAACCGACGCCGCACGCCGAGCCAAGGAGCAGGAGGAGTGCGGGGATGCGCTGAATGCCGGTGCCGACGCGAAGTTGGCGTGCCGCCAACGCAAACATGGCCGCCAGGACGATGCCGCAGTAGGTGAAGCCGATCATTGAGTAGGCGGCCGTTACCGGCTGGTCGCCGAGGTCAAGCATGAATGTCGCGGTCGACGCCCCGCGGTCGATGAAAAAGAACAACACCGTCGTCGTGACCAGGGCAAGGATCAGGGCGGGGCGCCCGACGGCTGCTCGCACCAAGCGGGGACGATACTCACCAGCCTTCATCGCCGCGCGGCCCAGAAAGAAGAGCCCAATCATCAAGAGCGCGTCGGAAAGCAGAGTCGTGATGTTCGTTCCGCCAAGGAAAGGATCGACGGCCAGGTAGATCGCATCAACGTTGAGGGTCATCGCGATCGCGATCGTGACCGATGCGTACGTAATGCTGCGGTCTGGGCGCCCTCGTCGCAGGATCAGCAGGCTCGCGACGAGAACCCACATGAGGATCGCAACGAGCGTCTGGATCATCCGAAGACCTCGAAGTAGCGAGACTCCGCGAAAGCGGACCCTCGGATCCCTGCCGCGAGCCGGTCCGCGAGAGACTCCGCGGCAATCTCGGTGTCGGAATCAAGGTCCTGCCGCCTGAGCAGGCGGGCGCGAGTGTGCGGAGGAATGTCAGGCAGGAGCACGTCCGTCTCCGTGCACTCGTCGCCGTCGCAATGGCCCAGGATCATGTGCGACAGCTCGTGTAGAACAAACTGCTGGCGATGTAGGGCGGAGTCAGTGCGTGCGTGGATGATGATGTCGTCTTCGTCGGTGGTGAGCCAGACCGCGCAGAGTCCGTCGTGATCGCCGATTTCGGCAAGCTCGACGATACGCAGGCGGCGCCCCCTGCGTTGCTGCACGACACCGTAGAGATCGTCGAAGGTGAAGACACTGCCGAGGGCAAGATCCGAGACAGCCGTCTGAACGACCTGTTCGATATTCACGGTGCGCTCACCTCCTTCGAGGGTACTTCGCGGCATCGACTCGGCTACGTGAGCGACGCCGTTATTGCTGGTCTGTATGCGTCATTTCCTCATCCAAGAACTTGCTGATGGCTTGGAGTGCCTTCGGTGAGATATCTCCAAGCGTGCGGGCCGCGTAGGACTTCACCTTCGCCGCGCGCATGGAGCGCACGAGGTCGAGTTGGGCGCTCACCTTCTCGGGAACTTCGGCGTCGTTCGCGCCGATCAAGAAGTCGGTGTCGACGTCGAAGAACGATGCAAGCCCGGCAAAGACGGCGGGGTCTTGAACGTACCGGTGCCCATTGACCATGTACGTCCAGCGCGACCGTGACAGGTTGGTGCCGCGATCCCGAAGAAACGCCGCAATCTGCGAGTAGGTCGGCTCGGAGCCGGTCTCGGCGATTGCAACATCGAGCAACAGCCGCAGGCGTTTCGCAAGATCCGCAGCCGCAGTCGCGCTCTCGTCGTCGGTCATGCGCGCTGACCTCCTTCGCTCGCGGTGAGAAGCATCGTCGGCAGGGTAATCCCGGCACGTTACGCATGCTCAATATAGCCGTTGAGCATGAACAAATCAAGGGTTGCGCATGCTCAACGGTCGATGCTAGAAACGAAGCCCCGCACGTTTTGAGCATGCTCAACGCCCGGGAGTCTCTGGACCCTTCGATCACTCTTAGGGAGGTGAACCATGCCCAGCTCCTGGCTGCCCAAGCATCGTCGACCGCACTCGCGCCGAAACGAGTCGCCACGTCGTGCTGTGGGAACCCGCAGGGGCATCCGCAGAGTTCGTGGAGTCGCTCGCCCACCTCACCGGTGTATCGCCACGCACTCCTGCGACGTGGCGCGCCGGAGAGGAGGGCACCTGATGGTGTCGACAGAGGAACGCCGTGCCACCCGCGAAGCGAAGCTCGATGAGCTGCACGAGAAGCTGACCGAAGCAGTTGACAAGCTGGTGTCTGGCGAGGACTGGGCAGCTGCGCTTCGGTTTGCAGCCAGGTTCCGCAGCCGCTCGTTCAACAACACCCTGCTCATCTGGATGCAGCACGCCGCCGCATTCGAAGCAGGTCTAGTGTCCGAGCCGATGCCGTCATACGTGGCTGGGTACAAGCAGTGGCAGCAGTTGGGTCGCCAGGTCGAGAAGGGGCAACCTGGGTATCAGATTCTTGCTCCGGTGACCGGTCGCTTCGCGTCGCCGACGCCTGCGGATCCAGCGTCGTGGCGACGGCTCAACCGATTCGAGAAACCACGACCGAGCGAAGAGGTCCGCTCGAAGATGATCGGCGTCCGCCCCGCCTACGTGTGGGACGCGGCGCAGACCTCCGGCGACACCTTGCCGACTCCACCTGCACCGACGTTGCTGAAGGGCGAAGCACCGGACGGCCTCTGGGCGGGGCTGGCCGAGCGAATCGAGGCGGCAGGTTTTCAGCTCCTCAATGTGGAGCACGAGGGCCTGATTCACGGGGCGAACGGTGTCACTGACTACACGGATAAGACCGTCAAGGTACGCGAGAACATGGATCCTGCCGCGCGCGTGAAGACGCTTGCGCACGAACTCGCGCACGTGCTGATGCACGGGCCTGATCAAGATGCCGCGCGGCAGCGCCGGGGTGTTGGCGAAGTAGAGGCCGAGTCCGTCGCGCTGATGATTGGCGCTGCACACGGCATGGACACCAGCGACTACACGATTCCGTATGTCACTTCGTGGGCCGCAAACGTCGACGGCCAGGAACCCGCGGAGATCGTGCGCACGACCGGGGAACGAGTGCGCGCCACTGCGATGAAAATCCTCGATCAGCTGGACACGCAGACGATCGGCGATGGCACTCCCCTGGGCTCGATCGCACCGCCGGGCGCACCAACTCCGCCGCCGCGACGCGGACGAACACTGCGCCAACCATCGCGAGCAGCTCGAAGCACGCGGCAACGATCGACTCACGGGGGCTGTGATGAGCGCAGCAGATTCATTCGCGCAGGTGCTCGATCGAATGGGTCGCGAGGACCCACTCGGTCGAAGCGCGCTCGTGTTAGCAGCGAGCGGCATCCCGGTCTTCCCATGTGCCGCTGGCGGGAAGCGCCCAGTTGTCGCGGGAGGATTTCACGCGGCGAGCGCCGAAGCAGACCTGGTGCGGCGCTGGTGGACCGCGATGCCCACCGCAAACATTGGGATGCCGACGGGTGCAGCCTCGGGACTCGTCGTGGTCGATGTCGACATTCATGGCGCTGTCGATGGATACTCCGCGCTGGAGCGTGCGCGACGCGAAGGGCTGGTGAATGGCTGGGTCGCAGCGGTGGAAACGCCGTCGGGCGGCCTGCACTTGCACTTCCCTGCGAGGGGCAATTCGGACCAGAGGTCTTGGCAGTCGGCGCGAGCGGGAATCGACTTTCGTGGCGACGGCGGCTACATCATCCTGCCGCCCTCGGTGCGGACCATTGACGGTGAAGCGCGCCGCTACAAGACGTTGCGGCTCGCTCACGGAAGCGGACATCCGCTCGACGCACAGCGCCTTCGTGATCTCTTGGATCCTCCACGGCCGTCCGCGAACCCACGCGATGCAGCCACAGATATGGCACCCGCTGATCTCACGCGATTGGCGAGTTGGGTATCCCGCCTCCAAGAGGGCGAGCGGAACCACGGCGTCTTCTGGGCAGCCTGCAAAATGGCGGAGAAAGACATCCCCACAGGAGCGGCGCTCGACGCTCTCACGGCCGCGGGTGCGACTGCTGGGCTCAGCGAGCGTGAAGTGACGACGACCGTCCGCTCGGCCTATCGATCCGTGCATGGCCGGTCAGCTCAACGATTACCATTGGGCGCCCCCATGACGCCGCCGCACCGACCGCGACCGGTCACGGATTCTCGGGCCTTGGCATGAGGAGCATTCGGGCGCGCCGATCGGCAATCATCACGGCGGTCGCGGGCACAGTCTTCATCGCTGCGGGAGCGTTTTGGCTGTCGTTTACCTCCCTGGCGGATCTCGCTGCCCGCTCGGGCATCGGTGCGGGGCAGGCATGGGCGTGGCCACTCATTGTCGACGGCGTCATCGTCGTTTCGACCGTTGCTGTTGTTGCCCTCGCCGGGTCACGTTCCGCCTGGTATCCGTGGGCGCTGCTTGCGGGAGCCGCAGCCGTTTCGGTGACGGCAAACTCGATCCATGCGGTGGTCGCCGCCGATGCCGACGTGCCAAGTGTGCTTGCCGCGGCTGTCGCTGCCGTTCCACCGGTGGTGCTGTTGGCAATCACGCACTTGACTGTGCTGCTCGTGCGCACGCCTGAGGCGGCCGAGGAGCACGCCGATGTCGCGCTTCTCTCTCCCCAGGAACAAGCGACCGTCTTGCGTGAAAAAGGCTGGTCGAACAAGCGCATCGCCCGCGAACTCGCCGTGCATCCTTCTACCGTCGGGCGCTGGTTCGCGAGCGCACCTACTGAACATGAGCGGGCGCGTTCCGCACCCGACGAAACAGAGGACTCAACATGAACGAGAACACGGCCGACGTCGGTAACCGCCCCATCGATGCGGAAGCCATCGACGTTACGACGAGGCATGAAGCCGTCGAGTCAATGAGGCTTCGCAATCAGCAGCGGAGTTCGATGCGCGATCCTGCGACATACCGAGGGCGCGGTGTCGAATGGGTACGCCCGACCGACCTGGTGGCTCGCAGCAGCGCACGAGTGGCCGGTGCGGGGATCAACTTCCAGTCCGAGCTGCATCGGCGCACGCGGACAGCGGCACAGGACGGCACCCGGCGCATCGCCGAACGTGCACGTCATCTCCCGCCCCTTTCAGCGTTTGGGCGTGGTGCCACGCGACCGGATGCGGGGCGCAGCTCGATCGGCACCGCCTGATCGTGAAGAGCGGACATCGTCATGGGTACCTCATCTGCATCCATCCTTCCCACTGGGGAGCGGGTGCGCACCTGCATGGCAGGAGGTGCTCTTGTCATGACCACTCACTATTCCCCGTCGCACCCTCGCGAGGACTTCACCACGAGCGAAGGGTTGCGCGCCCTGCTGCACCGGTTGCACCAGTCGGGTGCCCACGCATGGAAACACGACCGCGTAGCCGCGGAACTCGCCACGTTTGCTGCCGAGAAGTATGGGGCGCTCGCTCGAAAACACGGGCTCGACCCGTGGGAGGCCGCATCCGCAGCTTTCGATGTGATGCGAACTCGTTCGGCCCGCGAAGCTGACGACCCCTGGGCCGTCGTCACTCGCGGCGTGCAGATCACCTGCATCGCCGAAGAGCGTGGGCAAGGGCTACTTTGCGCCACGCACCAAGCTCGCCGCCCGCACGTCTCCGCATTCCATGACCCAGAACGATTCGCTGACAGAGAGAATCCTCTCGCCGACTACCATCCCGCATTCCATGTGGTCGACAAGTACCTCGAACCTGAGGCTGAAGACGCCAACAAGAATGACGAGGTAGGCACCGCCAAACAGGCGATTGAAGTGTCAATCGCGTTGTTCGCGACGCTGGGCTGGCCGGAGAGCACGACCCGCGCCGCGATCGAGCACGTGTGTGGCGCGATCGCACGGGCCGGGTCTCGGCAGAGCGCCTACGAAGTGTTGCGCCGTGACAAGCATGCTCGCGCGCTCCTCGATCTGCCCGGCGACGCGTGGTCGGCCCTGCTGCACGCACTGCTCGGACATCCCAACCCCGCATATCGCGCAACGAGCACCGGCCGCGGCATCCTCCTTCGCATCCTTGTCGGCGAGACTCTTCCTGCTCTGCTGCTCGATGACGACCTCGTGTCGATCATCGTGACGTCTGCGCCCAAACACGGGAGCGGACGATGAGCACGCACGACGGGCACATTGAGCTGGAGCGAGCTGTCGACTCAATCCACGTTGGCCATCGTCACCGCAGGGATCTCGGGGAACTCGATCTCCTCGCCGCGTCGATCGAACGGGACGGGCTGCTACAACCGATCACCGTAACCCCGGAGGGCAATCTCGTGTGTGGTGCCCGTCGGCTGGCCGCGATCAAGCGACTGGGATGGATGCACGTCAAAGTCTGGGTGCGCTCAGGGATCTCGGGAGAACTCGCGCATCTGCTTGCTGAGCAGGATGACAACGCGCTGCACAAGTCGCTCACCCAACTGGAGAATGCCGCGCTGTACCGGGAGATCAAGACGTTGATGGCTGAGGACGCCGCCCGCCGCCAAGAAGCATCACGATTCAGCACCGTGAATCAGCCGGGAAATGACGGTGCCGCAAAATTTGCGGCACCGTCAGACTCTGTCGGAGACGCGCGCGAGCAAGCTGCCGCCATGATCCCGGAGGGCGCCTCTCATACGACGTTGGAGAAGATCAACTACCTGCAGCAGATGGCGGAAGACGAAAGTCAGCCCGACTCCGTGCGAGAAGGAATCGCAGCCGAGCTAGAACTCATCGGCTCAGGCGCTCCCGTGCACCCGAGCTTTCAGCGTGCTCGGCAGCTCGTGACCGCAGCCCAAACCGATGGTGACGTCGTGGATGTGGCGAAGCTGGCTGAGGAAGCACTCGCGCGCATCAAGAACGCTCCGAAACCCAAACGGCGACCTTCGCCAAGCGCGCTGACCTCGCGCGTCGACGGTGACGAGCCGTGGCCGATTCGCGCATTCGTCGTCACGTGGACGGAACTCGACGGCTGGTGGCGGCACTTCGACATCGATGAGCTGGCCCGCCAACTGAGTGACGCCGAGGTCGAGATGTTCCTGCACGTTGTTGA
Organism: Microbacterium suwonense; assembly: GCF_030296555.1. Lineage (NCBI taxonomy): Bacteria > Bacillati > Actinomycetota > Actinomycetes > Micrococcales > Microbacteriaceae > Microbacterium > Microbacterium suwonense. The sequence goes on along the minus strand of NZ_AP027728.1, from coordinate 223,592 downwards.
AGCCACCGTTCAGGTCGCTGAGCAACTCCGTGCCGCGCGCGACGTTGATCGTGCGGACGCCGAGTCGGCGGCCCAGGTGGGGAACCTTCGCGCCCTCTGACTCGGGATAGATGCGGCGCACCTGTCCCGCATGAAGCTTCTTACCGCTCCTCGCGCACGCCGCACTCTGATCGCCCTCACCGCGGCGCTGTCGCTGGCGATCCTTGTCGCCGGAATCGGCATCTACGGACTCGTCATCGGATCCGAGCAACCCACCGAGTCAACTGATCCTCCATTGTCGAGTGCTGCTCCGAGCGCAGAACCTTCTCGTGAGCCGACCTCACCATCTCGGATCCCGTCGATCCCACCGACCACCGACGCCGAGGCGTTCGCACGCAGCGTCGCCGCGGCACTGTTCACCTGGGACACCGGCAGTGCGTTCCTGCCGCTCGACTACACCGCAGTCATCCTCGACGTCGCCGACCCGACCGGCTTCGAACAGTCGGGGCTCGCCGCCGACATCGCCACTTACCTGCCCACGTCGAGCGCGTGGGCGCAGCTGCGACCGTACGCAACGACGCAGCGGTTGGAGATCACCTCAGTGTTCGTGCCGGATACCTGGGCTGATGCGCTCGCGCAGGCTCGCCCGGGGCAGCTCCCCGACGGCGCCGCGGCATACACGATCGAGGGTATCCGCCAGCGATCCGGCGTGTGGAACGGCGACTCGGTCACCGCAGAGCATCCGGTCGCGTTCACGATCTTCATCGCGTGCCCGGCCGAGGACCCTTGCTACGTCCTGCGGCTCTCGCAATTGAACAATCCGCTGCGTTAGGACGACTGGCTCATGATGAAGAAACTCGCGATCGCAGTGGTCGCCTTGATGTTGCTCGCACCGACCCTCGGACTCGTCACCGTCGGACTGGTGGTGAATCCCACCGCCATCGCGTGCCTTGCCTCGTCGGGACTCACCGTCGGAAACGTGCCGGACTCTCTCGTGGTCACGACCGCAAACGGTGAGACATTCACCCTGAACAAGCAACAGCTCACGCACGCTGCGACGATCATCACCGTCGGATCGAGCATCGACGGTGTGACGAGGGACGCCATCCAGATCGCACTGATGGCAGCGCTGACCGAGTCAACGCTTCGACAGCTCGCGAACACCGGAGCGTACCCCGAGTCCGGCAGCTATCCGAACGATGGGAACGGCTCCGATCACGACTCACTCGGCCTGTTCCAGATGCGACCGCAATCGGGCTGGGGATCGATCGCGGAGCTGATGGAACCCGAATACCAAGCCAAAGCATTCTTCGGCGGCCCGACCGGCCCCAACTACCCCTCGCCCCGTGGTCTTCTGGACATCCCCGGCTGGCAGAGCATGGGCAAGGGCGAAGTCGCGCAAGCAGTCGAAGTGTCGGCGTACCCCGACCGGTACAACAACTATGAGCCCGTCGCCGAGACGATCCTCACGACACTCACGCGTGGCACATTGGCAGCGACGACGACGCCAACGGCCCCTGCGTCGCCTGTCGTCGACGTGGCGGAGGCCTCGCGCGTCGTGTTCCCGTTGCCGGAGGGAACCTGGGTGCACACAAGTGATTTCGGTCCACGAACCGATCCCCTCACTGGCGAGAGCGCCTTCCACAGCGGAACGGACTTCGCCGCGCCGGATGGGACGCCGATCCTCGCCGCGGCTGACGGTGTCGTGACGGTTGCCGAGTTCTCTGGAGGCTACGGCGGCCTCATCGTAATCGAGCACCGCCTCGGTGGCGTGACGGTCGCGACCGGCTATGCGCACATGTGGCAGCACGGCATCCACGTCACCGTCGGCGAGCGCGTTGTCGCCGGGCAACACATCGGCGACGTGGGCTCGTCCGGGCGTTCAACAGGCCCTCATTTGCACTTCGAGGTTCGACCAGGTGGAACGAACGGCGAAGCGGTGGATGCTGCGAAATGGCTCAATGATCACGACGCAGCAGATCTCCCCGAAGCTACGGCAGGAGCCGGATGTTCCGCGCTTGGAGGCGGTCTCTGATGAACGTGTTTCCTGACTTCGGCAGCCTCAGCGGCATCGGTGACCTCAGAGTCGTGATCGGCGCGATGCTCACCATCATCCTGATCGTCGCGGTGCTCATGATCATCATCAGCGCGATCACCTGGGCCATCGCCACGTCGACGGGTAACCCTGGGGTCGCCGCGAAGGCGCGCGCCGGGGTCTTCGTCGCACTCGGCGCCGCGATCCTCGCCGGAGGCGGCGTCACGTGGGTCAACTGGCTCATCAACGTGGGCGGGCAGCTGTAGCCAATCATGGCTTTGCGCACCTGAGCCGAGCCAGGATCAGGCTGAAGTGACTCTCCGCCATTCGGTTCGCCCCAAGTCGCCTGGCCGTGAGATCAGGCGCAGCATGAGGTGGGGAGTTCGTTCCGGAAGAGGTTCGCCGTGAGGCGGATGCCTTCCGCCATGGTCAGATAAGGCGCCCAGGTGTCGGCGAGTTGCGTGACGGTGAATCCCGCCTTGATCGCGTAGGTCGCGGCGAGCATCATCTCGCCAGCAGCGTCGGCGAGTGCGTGGACGCCGAGAACTTTGCCGGAGTCAGAATCGGCGACAATCTTGATGCCGCCGCGGGTGTCATGATTGGCGATCGCTCGGGGCACATCGGACAGTCGCAAGTAGCGGCAAGCGCACCGGTATCCGGCGGCGATGGCGTCTGCTTCGGTGATCCCGGCGGAAGCGAGCTGAGGCGAGGTGAACAGGACGGAGGGGATCCCGGTGTAGTCAACCTGCTCAGAGCTACCGAGGGCGTTCCGCGCAGCGATCTTTCCGGCCATCGCGGCGACGTACACGTACTGGGGTGCATCGGTGACATCACCGGCGGCGAACACGGCCGGGTTGGTTGTCCGCTGAAGTTCGTCAACGACGACGAAGCCGCGCTCGTCGGTAGCAATGCCCGCTGCGGCAAGGTCGAGTTTTTCGGTGCGCGGTGTGCGGCCGGTGGCTACGAGTACCCGTTCACCCACAGCCACTGTCCCCCGGCCCGTCGTCACGTGCACCAAGCCGTCGATACGTGCGATGCTGGCGGCTCGGTCGCCAATGACGGTAATTCCGTCAGCCAGGAAGGCCTTGCGGAGTTCTGAGGAGAGTTCCGGTTCGGCGTGTGGGGCGAGCCGTCCGATGACGGTGACGTCCACCCCGAGCCGGGCGAAGAGTTGGGCTTGTTCCAGACCGACGAAACCTCCGCCGATCACGACAAGCGAATCGGGTAGCTCGGTCAATTCCATCGCTGTAGTTGACGTAAGGTATTCGATCTGTTCGATACCGGGGATAGCCGGGATGAGTGGTTCTGCACCGGTAGCTATGAGATACGACTTGGCACGCACCGGTCGGTCATCTACGAGCAGTGCGGATGGACTGGCGAACGCGGCGCTGCCGGGAAGGATCTCGAACCCGTACGCAGAGGCGATATCTGCGTACTTGGTTTGGCGGAGCATGCCGACCAGCTCGTCTTTTTGTTGCATCAGCGCAGCAAGGTCAACATCGCCAGCGGACGTGGAGACGCTGGGAAACGGATTGGTGATCGCGGCGTGGCGTGTGTGGGCGGCCGCGAGGAGTGTTTTCGAAGGCACACAGCCCACGTTCACGCAGGTACCGCCAAGCGTGCCGGACTCGATAGCGACGACGCTCGCACCCTCCAATCGAGCGTGGATCGCTGCGGACATTGCTGCGCCGCCAGTCCCGATCACCGCAAGGTCGAACTCTGTGTGTTGCGTCATGGCGCTTCCCCTATCGAACCGGGCCGTACGTTCGACCACTCCTGAAAGAATGCACCTTCAAGTATGGTTGAAGGTCAAGCTGTCTACGGGAGGGGTCATCATGCGAATCGGAGAACTCGCCGAAAAGGCAAGGACTACGACGTCGACCCTCCGGTACTACGAAGAGCGCGGGCTACTCCCGCAGCCAGAGCGCACCACTACCGGGTACCGCAGCTATGGGGACGAGTCAGTTCAGAGGCTTGAATTCATTGACCGGGCACGTGCGGCAGGGCTCACCCTGGCACAAACCGCCGAGATTCTGAATGTTCGCGACTCGGGCCAGTCACCCTGCGATCACGTGCAAGGCCTCCTTGACCGTCAGCTCGTAGACATCGACGCGCAGATCGAAAAGTTGCAGGCCTTGCGCTCCAACATCGTCGAGCTTCGCGCACACGCCACGGCAACCGCATCCGAACCCTGCACGCCAGAGTCCATTTGCCGCTACCTCTGAAGGACGTTCGAAACATCGTCGCTGACAGCATGCGGTTGAGGTTGTACGACCGAGTGCCCGAGTTCGTGGCTCGGCGAGTGGACTTGGCGGATCGTGCTATGCCCCGCAGGAGATGACCTGCGCACCTGGCTCTCGACCCTGTTCCGTCACCGCCGCGGGCGGTGCTCACGCCAAGGAGCCACCGTGTTCGAACTCATCACGACCCTCACCGCAGTTCTGCCGATGAATATCGACGTAACTCCGAACGATTCCGGGTTGCCCGGGATCGGTCAGTTGCGCGTGATCGTCGGCGCCGTCATGACGATCGGGCTGATCCTGTCCGTGCTCGCACTGATCGTGTCGGCGATCGTGTGGGGATTCGGCGCGAACTCATCCAATCCCCACCTCGCCTCCCGCGGCAAGCTCGGCGTACTCGTTTCCTGTGGCGCCGCCATCATCTGCGGTGCCTCCGTGACGCTGATCAACTTCTTCTGGAACGTCGGGCAGCAGGTGTGAGCTTCGCGAACCCACCAACTTCGAGAGCAATGCGATGAGTGTCTGCGATATCCCCGTCATCTCTAGCGTGTGCGATGCCGTCGGCGAAGGCGCCGCAACGCTGGTGTCTGCCCCATTCGACTGGCTGGCCGCGACGATGGGACAAGCCGCCGGATGGCTCATCGAAGCCATGTGGACCGTCTTCGACAGCACCACCCTCGTCGACGTCCAGTCGCAGGGCTACCTCGACGTCTACAACCTGCTGTTCGGTATCGGTGTCTTCATCGTGCTGCTCTTCTTCTGTTTCCAGCTCATCCTGGGTCTGATCCGGCGCGAACCTGCTGCGCTCTCACGGGCAGCGCTCGGAGCGGCCAAAGCCGTACTCGGTTCGTTTGTCGTCATCACGCTGACGGCAACGGCGTTGGAGATCGTCGACCAACTCTCCATCGGCATCGTCCAAGCCGCGGGAGAGACCACCGAGACAATGGGCGACAAGATCGCGCTGCTCACCGCAGGCCTCACCACAATCAACATTGCTGCGCCCGGCGTCGGAGCGATCATCACGATATTCCTCGCCGGGCTCATGATCTGTGCGGTCGCGATTGTCTGGTTCTCACTCCTCATTCGCAAAGCTCTGCTGCTCGTCGCGATCGTGCTTGCGCCGATCGCCTTCGCAGGGGCTGCGTGGGATGTCACCCGTGGATGGATCGGCAAATGGGTGGCGTTCGTCGTCGCCCTGATCGTGTCCAAGCTCGTACTCGTCGTCGTGTTCCTCATCGCAATCACTCAGGTCTCGACGCCGATCGAAGCGGACCTCTCCTCGGTGACGGAGCCGATCTCTGGCATTGTGCTTCTGTTCATCGCCGCGTTCGCGCCGTACATGGTCTATCGATTCATCTCTTTCTTGGGTTTCGATCTCTACCAGGCGATGGGAAGTGAGCAGGAAGCTAAGAACGCCGTCAACCGCCCCATCCCTGTTCCGTCGAAACCACAGGGAGACGGGGTGAAGAAAGTGCTGGATGGCGGCTCCGGGGGTGGTTCCGGTGCGACTCACGCGTCGAGCGGTGCGCGAGGCACAACAACCACAGCTGGGGCGAGTACCAGCGGAGCAACAGCAGGAGCCAAAGCGGGAACCGGCGCGAGCGCAGGCGCTGGTGCTGGAGCTGCCGCGGCGGCCGGTCCTGCAGCAGCCGTGATCATCGGAGCCGAAGTCGTCAAGGGCGCAGCGACCGCCGGGCCGAAGCTCGGGCGGGCGGTCGGTGGCACCGCCGAAACAGCGATGACTGGCGCAGGTGAAATCGGGGCTGCCCCGTCTGCGGCACCAACAACATCGGCGGCTCCCTCTGTGCCTCAGCCGCCAGCACCACGATCAGACCCCGCACCGCCTAGCACCCCGCGGGCCCGGCCAAACGGCAAGGAGTGACCGATCATGCCGAAGAATCACGACGTGCAACGCGCCGGTGACCTCGTCCCGGTGAAGTTCTCCCGGCTTACCCGCCGAGGTGTCCTACTCGGGCTGTCGCTCTCGCAACTTGTCGCTCTCGGTCTCGGGATCGGCGCGCTCGTGTGGGCTTTCTACGCCGGCGGCGGCATTCTCATCGCGTTCTCCGCACCCGTGTGGCTTGCCGCTGCGGCCGTGGTGTGGATCCGGATCGCGGGACGCGCGATCGTCGAGTGGATCCCAGTGGTGGTCTGGTGGATGTGGAAGACCACTGGCGGGCAGCTTCTCTACCGTCGGCGAGTTGTGAAACCTAGGCCCGCGGGGACTCTCGCGCTTCCCGGCGACATGGCGCGGCTCCGCGAGTACGACGACCCCGCCACGGGCGCAGGAATGGTGCATGATCCGACCGCGGAAACGCTCACAGCGATCGTGGCGGTCTCGCATCCCGCATTCGTGCTCCTCGACCCCGGCGAACAGGAACGCCGAGTCAGCTCGTGGGGCCGGGTGCTCGCAACCGTCTGCCGCTCAGGACGCATCTCGATGCTCCAGGTACTGGAACGCACGCTGCCCGACTCTGGGTCAGGGCTTGCTGAATGGTGGGCGTCTCACGGTAACGCCGACGCGTCCTGGGCCTCGACCATGTACGCGGAGCTGATCGACCGCGCAGGGCCCGCCGGAGAACGCCACGCGACCACGCTGTCTCTCTCCTCGACATGCGCGCAGCATCCCGTCAGATCCGCACTGCCGGTGGCGGAATCCGCGGCGCGGCGGCTGTGCTCCGTCAGGAGATGTCGACGCTGATCGCCGCGTTGCGATCCGCTGACCTCTCACCGTCGTCGTGGCTGACGTGCGGTGAGATCGCAGTGATCCTGCGCTCGGCCTACGATCCTGCGGTCGCGGCGACCCTTGAACGCCACGGTGAACTTGGTCAGTCGCTCGCGACGGCCGGGCCGGTCGCCGTCAATGAATCGTGGTCGAGGCTGCGCACCGACTCGGCCTTCCACGCGGTGCTGTGGATCTCGGAGTGGCCGCGGTCGATGGTCTACCCCGGGTTCCTCGCGCCGCTGCTGCTCTCAACAGGGACTCAACGGTCGTTCTCGCTACTCTGCACTCCGATGCGCTCCGATCAGGCGGCGCGCGATATCCGAAAGAAGAAGACCGAGTACATCTCGGATGCGGCCCAGCGTCAGCGGATCGGTCAGATCGAGGACGCATCGCAGACGGCGGAGTTTCACGACGTGCTGCAGCAGGAGGCCGACCTCACTGCCGGGCACGGTGTGCTCCGCTACACGGGTCTTGTCTCGGTCTCAGCACGCACCGCCGACGACCTCGACGCCGCAGTGGCTGCGATCGAGCAAGCCGCGATTCAAGCCTCCTGCGAGACGCGGCTCCTCGTCGGTCAGCAGGCGCAGGCATTCACCGCCGCCGCGCTGCCTCTGTGCCGGGTGGTGTGAGCAGGACCTCGAAGTCGCAGCTCATGGATGCGGTTCGATAGTTGATCGTCGTGATCGCCAGTCGGAAGGATTACTCCTGGCCGCACGTTCCGGGCGGCCTCGGCGTCGTGTAGCCGCGGTCATATCGTAATCGCCCGAGCACTGAATCAACACCTGATATCTTGGATTCCATGTCTGGCGCTTCTGCCGCGGCCGCCGCCGCTGTTACGAGGACGCTCCGCTAGCGGCGGGGCGATCATCCTCTGACGTTTCCGTCGCTTCGTAGTTAGTCCGGAGCGGTATTTTTTGCTGCCCGGGGTTCATCTTTCGAACAACGGAGCATTCGTGTCCTTTCGCATTTCCTTGCACCGGGATAGATCATCGGTGCGTGCATGGCTTGTCCTTGTCTGTCTCTCCATCCTGCAGTTCTTCATTGCCGTCGACGTCACCGTCGTGAACGTCGCACTACCTTCCATCGGCGCCGAGTTTGGCGCATCAGAGAGTCAGCTGACCTGGGTTGTGGTCGCCTACACGATCACGGGAGGTGGCCTACTCATGCTGGGTGGGCGCCTCGGCGACGTGTTCGGCAGGAGACGCGTGCTCCTGACCGGCACCGCGATCTTCGGCGCGGCCTCCCTACTGGCTGGGATCGCATGGTCATTCCCGATCCTCGTCGCCTCCCGATTGCTGCAGGGAGTCGGTGAAGCGCTTGCACTCCCCGCAGCGATGGCGACCATCGTCATGCTCTTCCCCGAAGGGCGCGGACGGTCACGGGCACTGAGTGTCTGGGCAGCAGTCGCCAGCTGTGGCCTCGTGCTCGGATTCGTACTCTCCGGGGTCATCACCGAGTTCTACGGCTGGCGATGGATCTTCCTTGTGGCGATTCCGTTCGTCTTGCTCGTGCTGGTCACAGCGGGCATCCTCCTCCCCGTTGGAAGCGCGGCGAAGCCCACTCCGCTCGACCTTCCTGGCGCCATCTTGCTCACCGCGACGCCGCTGCTGTTCGTGTTCGGAATCATCGAAGCAGGCTCGGGTGCGCAAACCGTGACCTGGGTGGCCGCACTTGCTGGCTCGTTCGTCTGCGCCGCATTGTTCGTCGTGGTTGAGCGACGTGCAGCGAATCCTTTGGTGCCGATGACGTTCTTCCGCAACCGGACGCGAGTCCTCGCGAACGGAGCCACGGCGCTTTTGAGCGCCGCACTGTCAACGTCGTTCCTGCTCTTCACCTTCTACCTGCAAGAACGTCTGGGGCTCAGCCCGCTGGCGACAGGATTCACGCTCATCCCCTTGGCCGTCTCGCTCGTGATCGCGGCGACGTTCGTGCCCAGGTTGCTCGACCGTTGGGGCGCGCGTGCATGCATCCTCGCTGGCCTCGTGTTCACGGCGCTGGCGATGGGAACCATCGCGATCGTCGTACACATGCACGGACCAGCACCAGCGATGATTCCCGCGATGATCCTTATCGCCGCAGGCATGGGCTTCGGTCTGGTTGGCCTCCAATACGCGGCGGTGAGCGGCGTCACCGACCACGATGCCGGGATCGCCTCTGGTGTCCAGCGAGCCTCCGATCAATTAGGGGATCAACCGGCATCGCCCTCTACCTGGGCATCGGCTTTGCGCCCGTGTTTACCGGGGATGCGCCGTATCTGGTCAGCAGTGCCCTCGCCGTGATCGGGCTTATCGCCGCAGGAGCGCTCGCTTCACGCATCGTGCTTCCGAGCACGCGGGAGCACCGGGCAATTGCCCAATAGGCACTCGACCCTTCCATCTCCGGCTGGTGTCCGGTCGTCCTGCTTTGGGTCCGCACTCAAAGCAGGACGATCCACGCAGTTTTCCCGAGGTCCCGATGCCGTCACACTTCAGTGGCAATCGGCTTGCGCGATCGCTCTGACCTTACGGTTGCTGCCGGTTTCAAGTGATCGTGACCGGTGCCTGGGATGCGCACCTGATGGTCATCAATGCCGCCATCGAAAGCCAAAAGGATTCCCAATGCCAACGTTCTACGATCCCGGCGCCGATGCCGGTGAAGCATCCGAGGCGCTGCGCGGGCTCGCGCATGCATCACGCAACTTCGAGAACCCCCAGGATCTCTATGGCGTGCTCGGCGACCTGCTGTCGGGAATCCGGTCGCTGAGGCAGGTGCTCGATCAGCTCGCTACTGCCCACATCAGCAATCGTGCCCGTGCGTTCGACGATCACGGCAACCATGCCGTTGGATCAACGGATGCACTCGCTGCCGCCGATGAGCTGCATCAGGCGGCGACATTCATCGACCAAGCCGAGGAGCGACTGAACGCCGCAGCATCCGCAGCGAGCCGTGTCGCCTGGCACGACGCGCCCGCGACGGACATCACCCCGGCAGCTCGATGGGTCAACGTCGTCTTCATGCAAGGTGAAGAAGCCGACGAAGTGCTCGACATGATCGACGCCGACGGCCCTGCCGCCGCGCTCGACCACCTGAAGAGCTGGGATTACGGACACGAGACCACGAGCGCGGCGATGGAGAACGGGTACGTCTACGACGAGCCGCCCAGCGAGCCGTTGGAGCACGAGCTGCGCGAGGGGGACTACCACCTCGCCTACAGTCACAGCTTCAACCACGTCGCCCTCTATCGACTCCACACCATCGACGCCGAAGACGGACTTCCGAACGAGTCGCGCGGCCTCGATGCGCGCCCAGCGGCGCGGCGCCAACAGCGAGCATCCTGGTTCGAGCCTGCGAACATCACTGCACTCAAGCAACAGCGAGGGCTGGGGCTATGAACCGGGATGACACCGAGCGGCTCCATACGGCGGTCCTCGTTGCTCCAGCCTCCGAGAAGCGTCGAGTGCGTAAGCAGCGTCAAAATGCGGCCGCAAAGCTACAGACCGAGCAGCAGCACTCTGAACGCGAAGAAACGCGCGCCAAGTATCTCGCCGAGCTGGCTGAGCGTCGGGGCACGTCGTATCTTCCCGCCGCTGGGGAACCTGGCCCGGCTCAGCTACGTTCACCAGGCAGGTTCCGTCTCCCCCGACATCAGGACACCTCTGCCACTCTCGCAGGGGCGTACCCATTCCTCGCCGAGGGCGGGCTCGGTTCCGATGGCGTCTTCGTCGGTCAGGACCTGTATTCGGGCGGCTCGTTCGTTTACGACCCGTGGGTGCTGTACGCCCGCGGCATCATCACCGCCCCGAATCTCGTGCTCGCGGGCATCGTAGGCTCCGGGAAGTCCAGCTTGGCAAAGAGCCTCTACACACGGTCCCTCCCATTCGGGCGCCGCGTCTACGTGCCAGGTGACCCGAAGGGCGAACACACGGCCGTCGCCGAGGCCGTCGGCGGGCGTGCAATCGTGCTCGGGCACGGGCTTGCCACACGGCTCAACCCTCTCGACGAGGGCTACCGCCCCTCTGGCATGAGCGACGAGAGCTGGGCGTCCACCGTCGCGTCTCGGCGCCGCGACCTGATCGGTGCACTCGCTGAAACGGTTCTTACTCGACCCCTCACCCCGCTGGAGCACACGGCGATCGATACCGCGCTGACCGAGGTCGTGCGCAGTAACGATGTACCGATCCTTCCAATGGTTGTCGAGCACATCCTCGCCCCCACCCCGCACGCAGACCCTGACGGCAGGCTCGCGGAGGACGGGCGGCTCGTCGGGCACGCACTCCGAAGGCTTGTTGCGGGAGATCTCGCCGGGCTCTTCGACGGCCCGTCGACTGTGACGTTCGATCCGACGTTGCCGATGATCTCACTCGACCTTTCACGGGTGACCGAGAACTCCACGCTGATCTCGGTGCTCATGACCTGCTCCTCTGCGTGGATGGAGTCTGCCCTGCTCGATCCCAATGGCGGGCAACGCTGGTGCATCTACGACGAAGCGTGGCGGCTCATGTCTCACCCAGCACTGCTGCGAAGGATGGATGCCCACTGGAGGCTCGCTCGTCACTATGGGATCGCGAATATGCTGATCTTCCACAAGCTGACCGACCTGGAGAACGTCGGCGACCAAGGCTCCGCGATGCGCGCCCTTGCTAACAGTCTGCTGGCCAACGCCGAGACGAGAATCATCTATCGACAGGAATCCGACCAGCTCGGCGTCACAGCCGGAACACTCGGGCTCACCGGAACCGAGCAGAAGTTACTGCCCGGGCTCGGCGTGGGACAGGGGCTCTGGCGCATCAAGGATCGCTCGTTCGTCTGCCAGCATCAATTGCACCCCGACGAGCTGGCACTCTTCGACACCACGGGTCGCATGGTTGGCTAAGCGAGGAACAAATCCAGTCATTGTATTGAAGCAAGAGTCACCAATTTCTCTTATACAGCTGCCACTGTATGATCAGTACATGCTGACCATTGCTTCCCGTCTCGACGTCATGAACCGGCTCGGTCGAGCCATGGCCGACCCGACGCGCTCCCGCATCCTCATGACACTGCTCGGCGGCCCCAGCTATCCTGCCGTGCTGTCACGCGAGCTGGAGCTGACCCGGTCGAATGTCTCGAACCATCTGACGTGCCTGCGTGACTGTGGCATCGTGGTGGCCGAGCCCGAGGGAAGGCAGACCCGGTATGAGATCGCAGACCCGCACCTAGCTGCTGCGCTCAATTCGCTCGTGGACGTGACGCTCGCCGTGGACGATAATGCTCCGTGCGTGGACACGTCGTGCACCGTGCCGGGCTGCTGCGGGGCGGGGGCAAGCGCATGAGCGCACCCATCAACACCGCGGTCGGCGGGCCAGCGGTCGACGAAGACGTCCACCACGATTCGCCGTGGTGGAAAGACCGCGGGATCATGGTTCCGGTCTTCTCTGGCGTCGCGTTCTTCGCGGGTCTGATCTGCGAGTGGTCTGGGGCCGAGGTCGCGGCGCAGATGCTGTTCTGGATCGGCCTGCTGCTGGGCGCCTCGACGTTCACACCAGGGGCGATTCGCAAACTGTTCAAGGGCAAGTTGAGCATCAGCCTTCTGATGACGATCAGCGCGGTCGGCGCTGTGATCCTCGGCTATGTCGAGGAAGCCGCCGCGCTTGCATTCCTCTACTCGATCGCCGAAGCCCTGGAGGACAAGGCGATGGACCGAGCCCGCGGCGGACTGCGGGCCCTGTTGAAACTTGTCCCTGAGACTGCAACAATCCGCAGGGACGGCACCTCGGTCGAGGTTCCGGCAAAAGATCTCGCCGTCGGGCAGCTCCTGCTCGTGCGCCCTGGGGAGCGCGTCGCGACCGATGGGGTCGTTCGGTCCGGTCGCTCCAGCCTGGACACCTCGGCGATCACGGGCGAGTCGATCCCCGTCGAAGTCGAACCGGGCGACATCGTGTCCGCGGGTGCAATCAACGCCTCAGGCGCGCTGGAAATTGAGACGACCGCCGCGGGGACCGATAACTCGTTGACCACGATCGTGGAGCTGGTCGAGCAGGCGCAGGCCGAGAAGGGTGACCGTGCCCGCCTCGCGGACCGGATCGCCCGCCCACTCGTGCCAGGGGTGTTAGGGCGTGTCTGACAATTGGCGTAGTTATGGGCCGTGGTGGCCGTTGGGGTCGGCGGCGTGGCGCTCTGTGGTGAACTGTTGAGCATGGGCCGAGATCGAGAGTTCGTTGTTCCGGCGAGCGTTCTCAGTGCTTTCGTGACAGGCAATGACGTGACCCGCGAATGGGCGAGTATGTTGTCGTCGGTCGCAGGCGACCTCCTTCAAAAGTGGGAGCTTCGAGCGGAAGGTGCGGTCCGATCGGGGGAAGCGGGGGTTGTCGTGCCGGTGCGTCGCGCCGATGGGACACGGGCAGCGTTGAAGTTGCAGGTACCGCGGGCCGAGACCACGGCGGCGATCATCGGTCTCGTCCGATGGAACGGCCGAGGGATAGTTCGCCTCTTGGACAGCGACCGCGGCCGGGGCGCAATGCTCCTCGAGCGCCTCCATGCCGATCGCACCCTCGAGGTCGTCGAGAATGACGACGACGCTGTTCGTGTGGTCGGGTCGCTTCTAGCGCGCTTGCATAGCGCGCCTGCGCCCGACGGGCTTCCTCAACTCCAGACGATCCTCTCTGGGATGCTTGACGACGCGCCCGCAGCAATGACAGCACTTGAACGTGACGACCGGGCTCGGCTCCGTCGATGGATGAGCAGAGTCACCGATCTTGAAGCCGCGCCCGGACATCACCTGCTGCACTGGGATTTGCACTATGGCAATGTCCTCGCAGCCGACCGCGAACCATGGCTGGCGATCGATCCGGAGCCTCTCGTTGGCGATCCTGGGTTCGATCTTTGGCCTGCGCTGGACAGCGGGTGGAGCACCGATGACACCCTCACCGAGGCGCCACGCATCGTGCGACGACGCTTCGACATCCTCACCGAGATGCTCGACCTCGACCGTGGTCGTGCAGCCGGGTGGACGGTTGCTCGCCTGCTGCAGAACACGCTGTGGGACATCGAGGACGGACATGCCGCCATCAGCACGTCCGCCAAAACGGTAGACGACGCTCTCGCCCCCTCGGTGGGTTCCGGAAAGGTTGAGCGTGCGGGCTGAGACACTTGACACGTGTCGCGGTTTCAGAAGCTCTCGGATGCTCAGTGGTCGTTGATTGAGGGGATGCTGCCGCGTCCGACGGGGCGTAAGGGTAGGCCGTTCGCGGATGCGCGGCTCATGGTCGAAGGCATCGTGTACCGGTATCGAACGGGGATCGCGTGGCGGGATCTCCCGGCGGTGTTCGGGCCCTGGCAGACGGTCTGGACCTGGCACCATCGGATGGCGACGGAGGGCATCTGGGATCGGGTGCTGGCGAAGGTCATCGCTGCGGCGGATGCCGCCGGGATGGTGGACTGGTCGATATCGGTAGATTCCACGATCGCCCGCACGCACCAGCACGCTACGAACACCACCCGCCTCACAGGGGCTGGATCAAATTACACGAATCCGAGGCTCGAGCCGCCTGATCACGGCATCGGCCGCTCCCGCGGCGGCCTCTCTACGAAGATCCATCAACTCGTCGACGGCAACGGACTCCCGCTGGTGACCTTGATCACGCCGGGACAGGCCGGGGACTCACCGATGTTCCTGCCGCTGATGGCGCAACTGCGGGTCGAACGAGATCGCGGTAGGCCACGCACCCGACCGGACGCCGTCCGCGGCGACAAGGCATACTCCTCGCGCGCGATCCGCGGTCACCTCCGCACCCGCGGAATCAGAGCCGTGATCCCCGAACCCGACGACCAGAAAGGCCACCGCCAGCGACGCGGCTCACGTGGCGGCCGGCCTGTCGGCCTTGATGACGCGGACTACCGCCACCGGAACGTGATCGAACGCAACTACTGCCGCATGAAGCAATGGCGCGGACTTGCCACCCGCTACGACAAGCACGCCATCGTCTACCGCGCCGCAGTCGTCCTCAACGCCGTCATCGCCTGGACCCAGCAATTGTCAGACACGCCCTAGTTCTCGCCGCGTTGGTTGCGCTTATCGGTTCACTGTTCGGCGACCCGGAACTCTGGATCACCCGTGCCCTCGTCGTGCTCGTGGCAGCGTCACCGTGCGCGCTGGCGATCTCTGTGCCACTGACGGTGGTTGCTGCGATCGGTTCGGCGAGCAAGTTCGGTGTGATCATCAAATCCGGCGCCGCATTCGAACGGTTCGGCACGATCCGCCACATCGCTGTCGACAAGACCGGCACACTTACCCGAAACGAACCCGCCGTGACCGCGGTGCTTACCGCAGACGGCGTCACCGAAACTCAGGCTCTGGAGTGGGCGGCTGCTCTAGATGTGATGTCCAGGGACGTTGTTGAGTCGGTCGAAGGGTACGCCGCCAATCGCAGAGTGGTGTCGGTGGTGGTTGTAGAAGTGGAGCCAGCCGGGCAGCGCCAGGCGTCGTTCGGCCTCTGAACCGTAAAACCTGGCATAGGCCCAGCCGTCCCCGAGCGTGCGGTGGAATCGCTCGATCTTCCCGTTCGTCTGCGGCCGGTAGGGGCGTGTCCGCTTGTGTCGGATGCCGAGCCGAGCGCAGAAGTCCCTCCATGCGTGGGATCTGTATGCCGACCCGTTGTCGGATAGGACTCGCTCGACGGTCACGCCTCGTTCGGCGAACCAGGCCACGGCGCGTTCGAGAACTCCCACCGCTGTGCTCGCCTGCTCATCCGACCAGATTTCTGCGTATGCGACGCGGGAGTGGTCGTCGATGACTGTGTGAACGAACGCCGTCCCGGTGCGCGGCTTGTGATCTTTTCCTCGTGGTAATCCCGGAGTCGCGAGCTTGTTCCGTGCGCCTTGCTGCCGACCTACGTAACGATGTCCACCGCCGTCGGGGATGTTGCCGAACTTCGTGACATCGACATGAATCAACGATCCCGGATGAGGATGCTCATATCGCCGCAATGGCTCGCCAGTGACACGATCGATATGCGAGAGGCGGTTCACGCGGCAACGGACGAGGACCGCGTGAACAGTCGACGTCGAGAGACCAAGTCGCGCAGCGATCTGGGCTGGCCCCAGTCGAAGCCGCCAGCGCAGGTTGATGATCTTCTTCTTGACATGCTCGGGCGTCCTGCCTGGGATCCGGTGCGGCTTGCTGGAGCGATCCTGCATCCCAAACTCACCCTCTTCCCGGTAGCGGCCTGCCCATTTCCGGGCAGTGATCGGGGAGACCATGAACATCTTTGCGGCGATCGTGGCCGGATAGCCGTCTTCGACAATCAGCCGAGCTAACCGGAGACGGGCACGAGGAGTGAGAAGAGCGTTCGGATGGGTCATCAATTGGCCTCCGCCGCGGTCTTCGTAAGCGCGCGTCTGGTGAGAAGCATGATGACGAGAGCGATCGCTGTCAGCACCGAAGCGACCCAAACCGGCGCGAGCAGCCCCAGCCCGGTCGCGAGCCCGAGCGCACCAAGCACGGGCCCCGCTGCAGCTCCGATATTCAATGCTGCGGTTGCGTACGAACCGCCCATCGTTGGCGCACCCGATGCTGCATACAGCACACGCGTGATCAGAGTACTGCCGACGCCGAACGACAGGAATCCCTGAACGAGGACGAGGACGATAAGCGCAACGGGATGAGATGCGACCACTGCCAACACGATCCAGCCTGTCAGCAATAGCGGTCCGCCGACTGCGAGCACGAGGCCAGGTCGTTGATCTGATAGTCGTCCTGCGATCGTGACGCCAAGGAACGATCCGATGCCGAACATCACCAGCGCGACGGACACCCACGCTTCGGCCAAGCCCGCGGTCTCGGTCACGATGGGTGCCAGGAAGGTGAATGCCGCAAAGGTCCCTCCGTTGATCAGCGCTCCGAGTGCCATGGCCAGGATGAGCCGCGGCGTCGCCAACTGGCTGAGCTCGACACGGAGCCTTGGTGAGGTCGCGCTAGTCTCGCTCCGACCAACATTGTTCGTGACGCCACGAATGACTCCAACGGCCGCGGGAATACAGAGGATGGCGATCGCCCAGAACGTCGTTCGCCAGCCCAGCGCTGTGCCGAGCAGTGCCCCGGCGGGGACGCCCACGACGGTTGCGATCGTCGTGCCGGAGAGCAGGATCGACAGTGCACGCCCCTTCTGGTTCGCTGGCACGAGGGTAGTGGCCGTGCTCAGTGCTACGGCGAGGAATCCTGCGTTTGCGAGAGCGCTGAGCACCCGGGTGATGAGCAGGAGAGAGAACACTGGTGTCATCGCTCCGATGACGTGGCTTCCCGCGAACACGAGAAGGCAAACGATCAATGTGAGCCGCGGTGGCCAACGGCGAGCGAATGCCGCCATCACTGGCGCGCCGACGACCATACCGACTGCGAATGCGGAGGTCAGCAGGCCCGCAGTGCCGACCGAGACGTCAAGTTCGGTCGCGATCGCGGGGAGCAATCCCGCGAGCATGAATTCTGAAGTGCCCATGACGAAGACCGCCAGGGCAAGCATGTAGAGGGCAAAAGGCATCGAGTACTCCGAGGTGTGAGATCAAGAAATGGTTCTTCTTGTCACCACGGCCAGCGCCCCGGGTACGCCAGACATACGCCCACACAGATCGTGGGCGTCGTAACTAGTGGTTCAAGGGGCTGGCGGTGTGACCGACAACCCCTGACCTGTCTGATTCGGGACTCGACATGCCCCAAACTCTAACATGCCTTCAATGGCAAGCGGTCTGGACAGATACTTCTTGAATCGGCACGGTGTCATTACGGGCGGGGGCCAGAACAACGTCCCTGGACATCACATCTAGAGCACCACAGCACCCACCCCTGGCCGCGGCGATCACCGCGACAGCGCCCGAAGCCAGCGCCGCCGTCGATGTGAACGAGCAGGCGGGGCATGGCATCGAGGGAAACGTCGACGGATCGAGAATCACCGTGGGCAGTCCGCGCTGGCTCGACCCGGGCACCCTCGGGGGCCAGGTCGCGGGTTTGGAGGAGCAGGGCATGACGGTCGTGATCTTGCATCGTGACGGCACGCCGGTCGCCGCGATCGGTGTCCGTGACGAGCTGCGCCCAGAAGTTCCCGAGGTCATCCGCACGCTCACTCGTCAGGGCATCGGTGTCACCATGCTGACCGGCGACAACGCCCGCACCGCGAGGGCTCTCGCCGCGCAGGCAGGGATCGACGACGTGCGCGCCGAACTCCGCCCCGAAGACAAGGCGACAGCGATCAGCGAACTCTCCCAGGCGGGGCCGGTCGCGATGATCGGCGACGGCATCAACGATGCCCCCGCCCTAGCCGCTGCCGACATCGGCATCGCGATGGGTGCGACCGGCTCGGATGCCGCGATCGAATCCGCCGACATCGCGTTCACCGGCCATGACCTCCGCCTCATCCCCCGCGCAATCGAACACGCCCGCCGCGGGCGGCGCATCATCAACCAGAACATCATCCTGTCGCTCCTGATTATCGTCGTGCTCCTACCCCTTGCCATGTTCGGCGTACTTGGGCTTGCCGCCGTGGTTCTCGTACACGAGATCGCCGAGGTCATCGTCATCCTCAATGGACTCCGCGCAGCACGAACGAAGCCTGCGATGGCATAGCCGCGTCGACTGTGTTTCACCACACGAATTTACGGGTAGCTGGCCGAAAGTCCTGCCGGGTGCAGCGCTCCTGCGGAAAGCGAGATTGTTTACGTAAACGCTGACGCCTGGGGCGCGACGGGTGTCGCAGGGGCTCGCGCACCTGTGCAACATGAATAGTCGCAGCCCAGGTGAAGTCCAGTTCGAGACGCCTGTCAACCTTCCGATCGCCAGCATCCTCGTCGATGAGCGGGGTGCGATGCATGTCACCTACGACGGGCACGAATTCTTGCCGCCGACGCCGGACATTGAATGGAGCAGGGCTCGGTTTGGCGAGCTGCTCGATGCGCTCTCCGCGCACCGCAAGCGAACCGTTCGTGTCGAGGTGCGGGAGTACGACGGCTCCGTGTTCACCGACATTGTCCACGCCACGCGGCGCGAGCGCATGGCAGCAGAGCCTCCGGTACCCGATGCCACGCGGCGAGCGCGTCATCGACCAACGCATCAGCTGATCGAGGTCCGTGGTTCCGGTTTCATTCCCGGCGAAGACGTGACGGTCGCGCTCTCGGTCTCCAGCGCGGAAGGTGCCGCTGACGGCACAGCTCGTGCAGTTATCGATCTCAGTCAGGTTGCGGATGGGAACGCAGAGTTCCTGCTGATCGGGCGCGTGTCTGGCGTCATCGTCACTGAGCGGTTGCCAGCATGACCAGCGCCCAGTCTTATAGCCGCGGTCTTGGGGATGAGCTGACCAACGCCCTCATGATTGGCCTCTTCGCACTTTTCGGTATCGCTGCCGTGCTCCGCGGGGCCGGTTCGATCGCAGCCTTTCTGACTGGTGCTGAACAACCGGCGGTCGGTTTCGCCGGTGGCGTCAACGTGATCTTTGCCCCTGCTGATCCCGCCGCTGTTCTCGGGGCACCCGGCCTCAATTCAGCTGTCTACTGGGTCGTAGCGTCCCTTCTTCTCGGTTTGCTCACCACCGCGATTATGTGGGTCTGGGCTCGGATACGACGCCATACTCGGGCCGCCACTTCCGACCCCCGCAAGCTTCAAGGGACCGCGAGCAGGCACGACGTCGCATCCAGCGCCTCCTCGAAGGCGCTCCTTCGTCGTGCTGCGACGCTGCGTCCTTCGCTTGAGCACCCGAAGCCGGAAGATGTGGGCTTCTTGCTTGGCCGCTCGCACGGCAAGCAGATCTGGGCGAGCGTCGAAGATTCGATCCTGTTGATCGGTCCGCCGCGCTCAGGTAAGGGGCTGCATATCGTGATTCCGGCGATCCTTGACGCGCCAGGCGCAGTCGTCACAACGTCCACTCGGCCCGACAACCTTACGGTGACGCTCAAGGCGCGAGAGCGACTTGGCCCCGTCGCGGTGTTCGATCCGCAGCACCTGGCCGAAGGCATTCCCGCCGGGTTGCGATGGTCGCCGATCCGAGGCTGCGAAGATCCGCTCACCGCGATGATCCGGGCGACCGGTCTCGCAGCGGCCACCGAGCTATCCTCGGGTGGCGTCGAAGGCGGCGGCTTCTGGGAGGGCAAGACTCGGGTCGCGCTGCAAGCTCTCCTCCACGCTGCCGCTCTTGATCACAGGACCCCGGCGGAACTCTTCCGGTGGACGCTCGACCCTGCGGCCGCTGCCGAGGCTGTTGCGATCCTCACCGGCTCGCCCCTCGCTGCAACGGGATGGGCCGAATCGTTGGAAGCGATGCTCGACGCTGACCCGCGCACTCGCGACAGTATCTGGCAGGGAGTGTCGCTCGCACTGGCGTCACTCGCCGACCCCAGGGTGTTGGACGCGGTAAGCCCCACTGAGGGCGAGCACTTCGACCCGGAGCAGTTCATTCGCAGCCGGGGCACGTTGTACCTGCTCGCGACTGGGGCTGGTGCCGGAAACAGCGCCGCACTGGTCGCTGCCTTCGTCGAAGATCTCGTCGAAACCGCGCGCCGCATGGCCGCACGATCACCCGGCGCGAGGCTGGATCCACCGCTACTGCTCGCGCTCGATGAGATCGGGAACCTCGCCCCGCTCCCTTCACTGCCAACCCTCATGGCCGAGGGTGGCGGCACGGGCATCACGACGATGCCGGTGCTCCAATCGCTCGCTCAAGCACGCGACAAGTGGTCAGAGAACCAGGCCGCTGCGATCTGGGACGCAAGCATCGCGAAGATCATCCTCGGCGGTGCATCGAACTCTCGCGACCTCCAAGATTTGTCTACCCTCATCGGTGAGCGAGACGAGTTCACTGACTCAGTCACGTTCGGCGACTACGGCTCACGCTCCAATCAGCGCTCCGTCCGCAGAGTCCCCATCATGCCCCCGGATCGGATCCGAACTCTCCCGTTCGGGACCGGAGTGATCCTGCTCCGATCGACGCCACCGATCATCACCGATCTACATCCGTGGCCGAAACGTGCTGACGGAGAGAAGCTCCGCCTCGATCGTTCGGCGACGGAGGCTCTGCTGCGGCACCCCAAGTATTAGCAAGCACAGGTGACGGTCGCGCACCTACCTGTCGCAGCTGCTGAACAAAGGCGGCCGCCTGACCAGACAGGAAGAACATCATGTCGATCCACACACAGGAATCCGTCTCGGGGTTCGTCACCTCAGAACCGCAGCTGACCGTCTCGGCTAACGGAAACCCGCGCCTCTACTTCCGATTCGGGCAGGAGCACTTCCGCCGCGAGGAAGACGGCAGCTTCACGCAACTGGAGTCGAGCTTCCACCACCTCGTCATGTTCGGGCGTTCCGCCGAACGCGCTTCAGAACGATTCGCCAAAGGCGACAACTTCATTGCCGAGGGATACCAGCGACCCGTGAGCTACGAGCGTGAGGGTCAAAGCGTCGAGAGCGAGGAGTTCGTCGCAAAGCGCATCGGCCACGACGCGGCCCGCACCCGGTACGAAGTCGACCGCTCCGCCCGCAAGACCGCCTCGCGGAGCAGCGCCGACAAAGAGCAGCGCCGCGCATTCGCACCCCGAGCCTCTGGGGCCGTAAACGGTGCTCCGTCTCTCGGGTACTGAGCCGGATCGGAGCAGCACATGAACGAGCACAACGTCCCCGGCGAGGGCAACGAGAAGATCCAGGCTGAGCAGTTTGAGCCGGATCTCGTCGCAGAGCCACCGCATCCCATCAATTGGAATCTCCTCACATCGCAAGATCTCGAAGAAGAACTCCTCGAACTCAATCGCTGGGTGAACTGGCTCCGCATGGAATACGGCCTACCCGCCGCGGTGATTCCGCCGATCTGGCATCGTCACCCCGAGTTGCTCTGGGAGCTTTCCGCACTCCACCTGCATTGGTTGAGCGCCTACGACGCCAACCAAGACGGCTCAGCACCGTTCGGGTGGCATCGCGACTTCGCCGAGGCCCGTCAGCGTCTGCGTGACTGGGTGACGGCAAGTGGCACACGACTTGACCGGGATCGCCCGACGCGGCAAACCGTCTGGCCTGGCGAGGAACGCACCGTCGACATCGTGGAGCAGGCCATCATGGATCGGGATGCTGATTTCGTACAGTTCGTGCTCGAACAGGTTGAGGCGCGCAGGGCCGCAGAGGATGCGTTCTACGCAAGCATCGACGATCGGCCCGGGGAGGTGTCTGGTCAGGAGTAGTTCAGCCTTCACGTGCTGACGAGTTCCTCGTGACGTTCGTGACGCGCTTGTTCGCGAAGGGCCACCGCTTCGTTGTGTCGCACACGAATCAGAAGTGCCACGGAGATCGGGCCGATCGCGACGAACCTCAACGCGTTCCATAGGCACAACAGGATGACGAGGTTGAGCCAACCTGGGGCGCCATCGCCGATCGCAGATGAGCACCAATACGCGAGCACGATGTACGGCGCAGCCAAGAGCATCGCGGGAACGCCCCATTTCAGGCCACGGCGTCGCCGGATCCGGCCCAGCACAATGTTCGTGGGTGCGTATCGCTGCAGGACTGCATAGATGAAGCTGCTGACCGTCAATATCAAACGGATCATGATGGGGCCTCTCGTCACACGTCGATCTCCGCCGAGGAAGCAGCATGTGAATCGAGCGCCCGAGAGGGCCGCCCCGAAGGGCCCGCAGAGTTGAGAACCTGCTTCGTCTCCCAGGGTACGCCTACCCCGCACGAGTCGAAAAGGGCAGCATGCGCACACCTTCTGAGTGAGATCTCACCTCGAAGGAGGCCATCATGCCCACACTCTCAAACCTCACTAAAGATGAGCGAACTGCCCGCCAAGTGCTGTCATTGATCGGCACTCCGAACGACGCCACAACGGGCGCACTCCTTGAGCGAGTCGGTGGGGTGGAGCTGATCGCTCTGATCGAGCGCACCACCGCGATTCCCGGGATGGATCGAGTCGAGGCGGCAATCTGGCGAGATCGATTGCAATCACGCGCGAATCCCGATCAGGTGGCCTCGCGGTTGCTAACTGAGAACGACTATCGGGTGCTTGTACCCGAGGACTCAGAGTGGCCCGCCGCCCTCAACGATCTCCGCGAGCGAGCCCCGTACGCGCTCTGGGCTGCGGGACGTGCAGAGCTTCTCGTCGCGCAGCCCTCCCAGCTGATCACGATCACTGGCGCCCGGGCGGCGACCGCCTACGGCGTGCACGTTGCCGAGGACATCTCCAGCGAGCTGGCCCGGAACGGCAAGACCCTCGTCGCCGGTGCTGCCTACGGTATCGAAGGCTCCGTGCACAGGTGTGCGCTCATCGAGAGCGGCAACACGATCGCGGTGCTTGCCTCAGGCGTCGACCGCCCCTATCCAGCAGGTCACGCAGACCTCATTGGGAGCGTGTCACGCCAAGGGCTGGTGCTCTCCGAGCTACCGCCCGGTGTTAGCCCGACCCGCCAACGTTTTCTGGATCGGTCGCGTATCCTCGCAGCGCTCTCTGGCGCCACCATCGTCGTTGAAGCAGGGTTTCGGTCTGGAACATTGCACACAGCTCGGGAGGCTGAGCACTTGGGTCGCATCGTTGGCGCTGTCCCCGGTCCCGTTACCTCCGCCGCCAGCGCCGGTACGAATCACCTGCTTCAGGACGGGAGCGCGTGCGTCGTCCTCAACGCATCGGACGTCACGCGGATGCTTGACAGCACGAACGCCCCCAAGAGGAGCGTCATCCACCTGGGGGCGTCGCGTGCCGTCCTGCCGACCAACCGCGCGCTGTAACCGCTATCTCATCGTTGGGATCTCCACGACGAGACTCCTGCGCAGTTCCTCCATGTCAACCCTAATGAGGCGCCCGACTCGGTATCCGCGAACCGTGCCGTCGGAGATTCGACGCCGGATCGTCTTGACTGAGACGCCCAGGCTTTCGGCCGCGACGGCCAGTGAGACCAAGTCGGGTTCGTGCTCTTCGCTGCGAGTTCGAGAGTTCATGGCAGTGCCTTCCTGTGAATGGATTGGTGTTACCTCACAGGTGTCCGCGGCTGTCCGCTTACGACTCCTCCCCTGTGTTCTTCTTCCGGGCGAGGCTCGGGTCGAGGGTCGCTGCGACGCGTGCGCTCATCCGATCCGCCAGCTCTCGATCGCGATTCATCGTGGCGTGCTGGTATCGCAGCACGATGTGGATGTCGGCATGCCCTCCGCGCCGCATCAGCTCGGCAAGCGTCGCGCCTTCCTGAGCGAAGATCGTCAGCCCCGTGTGACGCAGGTCATGGAAGCGGAAGCGGTGCGGCAGCCCGTCAACGCTGTCGCGTACGTCGGCCCAGATGTAGCCCCAGCGGGTATTCGAGAGCGGCATGCTGCCGCGAATGCTTGCCGGGATAAGCGGAGCCTTGTCTTCGGTTGCGACGTGGTCTTTGAGGTGCTGCTTCAGTCGATCGGTCATGAGCTTCGGGATGCTCAGCGACCGCTTGCCTGCTTCGCTCTTCAGGTCGGTGTAGTCGCCGGTGTTGGCGTTCAGCTGACGTCGCACGTGCAGAGTCGCACTGCCGTCGTCGTGCCATTCGGCATCACGCCGTTGCAACCCCAGGCATTCCCCACGTCGCAACTGACACCAGGCGGCGAGCTGCACCATGATCGCCCACTGATCCGGAACCGCTTGATACAGGGCCTCCACCTGTTTCGGTGTGATGATGTCCTCGCTCTCATCATGGTCGGCATCATGGCGAACCGATTCCTGGCGGGGAATCGAGACGCTTGGCGCCGAAGGAATGATGCCGTCGCGGGCCGCTTGGCGCAGGATCATCATGAGCACGATCAGCACGGGCCGAGTGATCCCATTGAATTTCGATCTCGGGTTCAGCGGAGCCGGGATTCTGTCGAGTCGGTCTGTCATCACGCGGATGCGGTCGATGTCGATGTCCCGCATTGGAGTGTCTCCGAACTCAGGAACGAGATAGCCCGAGACCTTGCCCTGATAGGAGCGGACAGTGCCGACGGCACGTATCTTGCCGCTTCGGTTCGGCTCGGTCTTGATCATCTGCAACCAGCGCTTCGAGTACTCCTCGAAACCCATGGATCGCGACTGCTCAGCGGCAGTCTCGGCGCGGCGTCGCTCCGCAATGACTTCTGGCGGCTCCCACAGGCCGAGAGAGATCTTCGAGTGCATCGACGCGAGCCACTTTCGCGCATCGGTCTTCGTGACGAACGTCAGCGCCTTGTCGTCCTCGGTTCGCGCCGGGTACATCTCGCCATCTGGCGCGGGATAGCGGGCCTGCCAGCGACCCGACGGGAGCTTGCGCAAGCTGCCCCATGCCTCGCGTTTCGTCCCGCTCATGATGCCCTCCCGTGTACTCGGATGGACGCGGTTGGACCCTCGTGCCACTCCGTGCCACTAGATCCGCGTGAACACCGAAACCCGCGTGTTTCCGCGGATCGTGGGGCATCACCCGAGCTTCCTATGGCACGAAGTGGCACGGCCTCGGCGGTGTGCCAACCCCAAATTTCGGGTGGCTGGCCTCCTCGCTTCCATGGGGAAGGTGTGCGCGTGCCATCCACGTGCCACTCCGAACGGACATTCCTGGTCATCTCTGTTCTCCTCTGTCGTCGAACAGAGGGCATAAAAACGGCCCGAACCCGCGAGATTTCGCGGATCCGGGCCGTTGACCAGGCTTTTCAGCCGAGGCTTCTCAGAAAACTTCTAGAAGTCCCAGTCGTCGTCCTCGGTGGCCTCGGCCTTGCCGATCACGTACGAGGAGCCCGACCCAGAGAAGAAGTCGTGGTTCTCGTCGGCGTTGGGCGAGAGGGCCGAGAGGATCGCCGGGTTCACGTTCGTGACGGTCGAGGGGAACATCGCCTCGTAGCCCAGGTTCATCAGGGCCTTGTTGGCGTTGTAGTGCAGGAACTTCTTCACGTCCTCGGTCAGGCCGACGCTGTCGTAGAGGTCCTGCGTGTACTGCACCTCGTTGTCGTAGAGCTCGTACAGCAGCGAGAAGGTGTAGTCCTTCAGCTCCTCGCGACGCTCCGGCGTCTCGGTCTCGAGACCGCGCTGGTACTTGTAGCCGATGTAGTAGCCGTGCACGGCCTCGTCGCGGATGATCAGGCGGATCAGGTCGGCGGTGTTGGTCAGCTTGGCGTGTGCCGAGAAGTACATCGGCAGGTAGAAGCCCGAGTAGAACAGGAATGACTCCAGCAGCGTGGAGGCCACCTTGCGCTTGAGCGGGTCGTCGCCGCGGTAGTAGTCGAGGATGATCTGCGCCTTCTTCTGCAGATTCTGGTTCTCCGTCGACCAGCGGAAGGCCTCGTCGATCTCCTTCGTCGACGCGAGCGTCGAGAAGATCGAGGAGTAGCTCTTGGCATGCACCGACTCCATGAAGGCGATGTTGGTGTACACCGCCTCCTCGTGCGGGGTGACCGCATCCGGGATCAGCGAGACCGCGCCGACCGTGCCCTGGATCGTGTCGAGCAGGGTCAGGCCGGTGAACACGCGCATCGTGAGCAGCTGCTCCTGCTCGGTGAGCGTGTTCCACGACTGCACGTCATTCGACAGCGGCACCTTCTCGGGCAGCCAGAAGTTGCCGGTCAGACGGTTCCATACCTCGAGATCCTTGTCGTCCTCGATGCGGTTCCAGTTGATCGCATCGACGTGACTGACCAGCTGCAGTTTCGGAGACGGAGTCATCCTTGTTTTCCTTTTCCCTTAGACAGTACTGACCAGAGGCCGATCACAACATGCAGCTGACGCACTCGGACATGTCGGTCCCCTCGAGCGCCATCTGCCGCAGACGGATGTAGTAGATCGTCTTGATGCCCTTGCGCCAGGCGTAGATCTGCGCCTTGTTGATGTCGCGGGTGGTGGCGGTGTCCTTGAAGAACAGCGTCAGCGACAGGCCCTGGTCGACGTGCTGCGTGGCGGCGGCGTAGGTGTCGATGACCTTCTCGTAGCCGATCTCGTACGCGTCCTGGTAGTACTCCAGGTTGTCGTTCGTCATGAACGGTGCCGGGTAGTAGACACGACCGAGCTTGCCCTCCTTGCGGATCTCGATCTTCGACGCGATCGGGTGGATCGACGAGGTCGAGTTGTTGATGTAGGAGATGGATCCGGTCGGCGGCACCGCCTGCAGGTTCTGGTTGTAGATGCCGTGCTTCTGGATGCTGTCACGCAGCTCGGCCCAGTCCTCCTGGGTCGGGATGTGCTTGCCGGCGAACAGCTCCTTGACCTTCTCGGTCTCAGGCACCCACGCCTTCTCGATGTACTTATCGAAGAACGCCCCCGACGCATACGTCGAGTCCTCGAAGCCGTCGAAGGTCTCGCCACGCTCGATCGCGAGCCGGTTCGAGGCGCGCAGCGCGTGGAACAGCACCGTGTAGAAGTAGATGTTCGTGAAGTCGATTCCCTCTTCCGACCCGTAGAACACGTGCTCGCGGGCCAGGTAGCCGTGCAGGTTCATCTGCCCCAGTCCGATGGCGTGCGAGCGGTCGTTGCCGTCCTCGATGGAGCGCACCGAGCTGATGTGGCTCTGTGTGCTCACCGCGGTGAGGGCACGGATGGCGGTCTCGACGGTCTTTCCGAGGTCGTCGGCGTCCATCGCCAGGGCGATGTTCATCGAACCGAGGTTGCAGGAGATGTCCTTGCCGATCTGGTCGTACGACAGGTCGGTGTTGTACGTGGTGGGTGTGTTCACCTGCAGGATCTCGCTGCACAGGTTGGACATGTTGATGCGGCCCTTGATCGGGTTGGCCTTGTTCACCGTGTCCTCGAACATGATGTACGGGTAGCCCGACTCGAACTGGATCTCGGCGATGGTCTGGAAGAACTCGCGCGCGTTGATCTTGGTCTTCTTGATGCGCGCGTCGTCGACCATCTCGCGGTACTTCTCGGTGACAGAGATGTCGCCGAACGGCACTCCGTAGACCTTCTCGACGTCGTACGGCGAGAAGAGGTACATGTCCTCGCCGTTCTTGGCCAGCTCGAACGTGATGTCGGGCACGACGACGCCGAGGGAGAGCGTCTTGATACGGATCTTCTCGTCGGCGTTCTCGCGCTTGGTGTCCAGGAACCGCATGATGTCGGGGTGATGCGCGTTGAGGTACACCGCGCCGGCACCCTGGCGGGCGCCGAGCTGGTTGGCGTAGCTGAAGCTGTCTTCGAGCAGCTTCATCACCGGGATGATGCCGGATGACTGGTTCTCGATCTGCTTGATCGGCGCACCGGACTCGCGGATGTTGCTCAGCAGCAGGGCGACGCCGCCGCCGCGCTTGCTCAGCTGCAGCGAGGAGTTGATGCCGCGGGCGATCGACTCCATGTTGTCTTCGATGCGCAGCAGGAAGCAGCTGACGAGTTCGCCACGCTGCGCCTTGCCTGCGTTGAGGAAGGTGGGCGTGGCCGGCTGGAAGCGGCCTGAGATGATCTCGTCGACCAGGTCGAGCGCCACCTGCTCGTCGCCCTCGGCGAGCGCGAGGGCGGTCATCACGACGCGATCCTCGAAGCGCTCCAGGTAGCGCTTGCCATCGAAGGTCTTCAGCGTGTAGCTGGTGTAGTACTTGAACGCGCCGAGGAAGGTCTCGAAGCGGAACTTCTTCGAGTAGGCGAAGTCGTTGATCTTCTGGATGAACTCGAAGGAGTACTGGTCGAGGACAGCACCCTCGTAGTACTCCTTCTCGACCAGGTAGTCCAGCCGCTCCTTGAGCGAGTGGAAGAACACCGTGTTCTGGTTCACGTGCTGCAGGAAGTACTCCCGTGCGGCGCGCTTGTCTGCGTCGAACTGGATCTTCCCGTCCGCGTCGTACAGGTTCAGCATCGCGTTCAGCGCGTGATAGTCCAGCCCCTCGTACGCGGGGTTGACCTTGAACGCGACCTGCTCGGTCACTGTCTGCTCGTCAACTGCGGTGTCCACCATCGTTCCAATCCGTCGCTCACGCGATCAACATCATCCGGTGTGCCGAATACTTCCAGCCGGTACAAGTGCGGCACCTTGCACTTGCGGCTCACGATCTCTCCGGCGAGGCAGAAGGACTCGCCGAAGTTGGTGTTTCCCGCGGAGATGACTCCGCGGATCAGGCTTCGGTTGTGCTCGTCGTTGAGGAACCGGATGACCTGCTTGGGAACCGCGCCCTTCTCCTCACCGCGCCCCTGGCCGCCTCCGTAGGTGGGGGTGACCAGCACGTACGGCTCGTCGATGACGACTGGCTCATCGTTGCGATGCAGCGGGATGCGGCGGGCGGGGAGCCCGAGCTTCTCGATGAATCGCGCAGTGTTGCCCGAGACGCTCGAGAAGTAGACCAGGAGCGGCGCGGCGGTCGCGACTGCGCTCATGGGCGCTCACCTCACGCCAGACGAGCTGCGAGCTCGTCGATCTTGTCCGGGCGGAAGCCCGACCAGTGTCCCTCGTCAGTGACGACGACCGGCGCCTGCATGTAGCCGAGCGACTTGACCTGCTCGAGCGCCGCGGCATCCTCGGAGAGATCGAGGATCTCGTACTCGATGCCCTTCGCATCGAGGGCACGGTAGGTGGCGTTGCACTGCACGCACGAAGGCTTGGTATAGACCGTGATCGACATGATTTCTGTCTTCTTCCCCTCAGATCCGAACTGTTTCTCCGGCAGACCCCCACCGGGACTTCAATACTACATATGGGGACGGGCATTGCGGCTGACCACTAGGGATAGTAGTTACATCCGTGTAGTTTTCCACCGCTCTCCCCAGATACAACACAGCTTGTCCACGGATCCTTCCACAGTCGCGAGCTCGCTCGGACCCCTCGCGAACCGCATGTTCTCGCGGGTGCGATGACCACCGATCGGATCCATCCACAGGCGGCACGCTACGCCCGGTCACCGACATCCGATTTTCTGTGGAGAACGTCCTTCGGCGTGTCGCGGCGTGTCGCGGCATCCGCCCTCTCGCATCCGCTGTGCACCCCGGAAGCGGGCCGATTCAGACCGCACGCCTCCGACCCCGCCGTGCGGAATAGGCTGGGCGGGTGAGCACCTTCGACCCCGCAGCGCACCTTCCCGACGACCTGCTCGAGCGCATCCGCGAGCGCGCCGTCGTGCACGACCGCGAGAACACCTTCCCTCAGCAGGATCTCGACGAGCTGCGAGAGGCCGGCTACCTGGCGATCCTCGTGCCCGCCGAACTCGGCGGCGCGGGGCTCGGGCTCGAGCAGGCGGCGCTGCTGCAGCAGCGCCTGGCGACGGCATCCCCCGCCACTGCCCTGGCGATCAACATGCACCTGGTGTGGACCGGCGTCGCGAAGGTGTTCGGCGACCGCGGCGTGCCGGGGCTGGAGTTCGTGCAGCGCGGCGCAGCGGCCGGCGAGGTGTTCGCCTTCGGCATCAGCGAGGGCGGCAACGATCTGGTGCTGTTCGGCAGCGACACGGATGCCGAGCCCCGGCCCGACGGTGGCTACGCCTTCACCGGCACGAAGATCTTCACCTCGCTCGCCCCGGTGTGGACGAAGCTCGGCCTGCACGGCCTGGACACGTCCAGCGACGACGCGCCGAAGCTCGTCTTCGCCTTCGTCGACCGGACGGATGCCGTGGTCACCAGCGACGACTGGGACACGCTCGGAATGCGGGGTACGCAGAGCCGCACCACCCGTCTGAACGGCGCTGTCGCCGCCCCCGAGCACATCGTGCGCCGCATCGACCCGGGCCCGAACCCCGATCCGATCGTGTTCGGCATCTTCAGCGTGTTCGAGATCCTGCTGGCGTCGGTGTACACCGGCATCGCCCGGCGCGGCCTCGATCTGGCGGTCGCCGCCGCGCAGGCACGGCGCTCGAAGAAGACCGGCACGACCTACAGTCAGGATCCCGACATCCGCTGGCGCATCGCCGACATGGCGCTCGCCTACGACGCACTGCCCCCGCAGATCTCCTCGCTCGCCCGCGACGTCGACGAGCTGGCCGACCACGGTCCGCGCTGGTTCACTCTGCTGTCGGGGGTGAAGCACCGGGCGGTCGTGATGGCCAAGCAGGTGGTGGACGAGGCGATGCTCGTCGCCGGCGGCGGCTCGTACTTCACCTCGAACGAGCTGTCGCGGCTGTACCGCGACGCGCTGGCGGGAATGTTCCACCCGTCCGATCCCGAGTCGGCGCACGCCACGGCGGCGAGCGCCTGGCTGGGTCCACTGGAGACTCCCGGCTCCTGACCTGCGAGCGCGGCCTACCTGCGGTCGAAGTCGAATGCCTTGAGCAGTTCGCTCACGGCCTGCTCGCGTTCGTCGCCGCCCTGCTCGAACATGTCGGTGACGTGGGTGCGCAGGTGATTCTCCAGCAGCAGCCGGTTCAGGGATTCCAGTGAGCGCTGCACGGCACGCGACTGCGTGATGATGTCCATGCAGTACTCCTCGTTCTCGATCATCCGCGCGATGCCGCGCAGCTGCCCCTCGAGGATGCTGGTGCGGTGCAGAGCACGCTTCTTGATGTCGTCGATCACCCTTCGAGGGTAGCCGTCTCCGCTCAGGACGAGAACGGGTCGAGCACCCGGAGCCCGGCCGCGTGAAAGGATGACGACATGTCGCGAACGCCGATGGCTCTGCTCTCCCCGCCGACCAGGAGCGACTGCGCGGTCTGCGGCGGATGAAGGCGGTCGCGCTCGGAGCGCTGATCGTGATGGCTCTCGTCTTCGTGATCGCCTTCTGGCTGGAGGGCCGCCATCCGTGGCTGGGTCACGTGCGCGCGGCCGCCGAGGGCGGCATGGTCGGCGCGCTGGCGGATTGGTTCGCGGTGACCGCGCTGTTCCGGCATCCGCTGGGCCTTCCGATTCCGCACACCGCGATCATCCCGAACCGCAAGGACGAGATCGGTCGCACACTCGGCGAGTTCGTCGAGACGAACTTCCTCGCCGGCCCCGTCGTGCGCGACAAGCTGACCCGCACCGCGCTGTCCCAGCGGCTGGGCGAATGGCTCAGCGACCCCTCCGTGGGCCCGACGGGGCAGACCCACGCCGAGCGCGTCGCCGCGGAGGGTGCGACGGCGGCTTCCGCGGTGCTGCGCGCCCTCAGCGACGACGACGTGCAGACGCTGATCGCCGACCTCGCTCGCGAGCACCTCATCGCGCCGGACTGGGCGCCCTCGGCCGGCGGCTGGCTGGAGCGCATCGTCGAGGCGGATGCTCATCGCGGCGCGGTCGATCTGGCTGTGGACAGCGTCGCCACCTGGCTGGATGCCAATGCGCACTCGTTCCAAGGGCTGGTGTCCAAGCGGCTGCCGTCGTGGGTGCCGCGGCTGGCGCACCGCTTCATCGACGAGACCGTGCACCACGAGGCGGTGCGCTTCGTCGAGGCCGTGCAGGCCGATCCGCAGCATCCGGCCCGTCGCGCGCTGGACGGCTACCTCGCCCGCCTCGCCGACCGGCTGCAGCGCGACCCGGATATGCGCGACCGCTTCGAAGGCGCGAAGGCCGCAGTGTTCGACAGCCCCCGTGTTATCGCCCTGGCCAGCCAGGTCTGGGACACCGCCAAGAACGGGCTGCTCGCCGCGCTCGCCGACCCGCAGAGCGGGCTGCGCCGCCGCGCGGCCGCCGCGGTCGCCGAGATCGGCAGCCGGCTCGCGACCGAGCCCGCTCTGCAGGCGCGCGTGGACGGCTGGGTGACGGATGCTGCGGTGTTCCTCGTCGACCGCTACCGTCACGACATCGCCTCGATCATCACCGACACGGTCGAGAAGTGGGATGCCGCCGAGACCACCGAGAAGATCGAGCTGATGGTCGGCCGCGACCTGCAGTACATCCGCCTGAACGGCACGGTCGTCGGAGCCCTCGCCGGACTGGCGATCTACGCCGTCGCCCACGCGATCATCCCGATAGGCTGACACCCGCACGCCGGTTCCCGCCGGCGGCATCCGAACCCGCGCCGCAGGAGCCGCCGACCCGGAGGAGAGCCCATGAGACCGGCACGCAACCGCTACGGATTCGGGATCGGCACGATCGGACGCGATGCGTCGTACACGCTCGTGAGCATGTACCTGATCTTCTATCTCAGCGACGTGCTGCGCGTCTCGGCAGCAGTGCTGGCGGCCGTGACCGTTGTGCTGGTCGTCGCTCGCGTGTTCGATGCGATCAGCGATCCGGTGATGGGCGTGATCGTCGACAACACGCACACCCGCTGGGGCCGCTTCAAGCCGTGGATCCTGCTCGGTGCGCTGGTCTCGTCAGCCCTGCTGATCGTGATGTTCACGGACTTCGGGCTGAGCGACGGCGCCTTCGTCACCGTCTTCGCCCTGGTCTATGTGCTGTGGGGGCTCGCCTACACCGCCAACGACATCGGCTACTGGTCGATCCTGCCCTCTCTCACCCAGCAGCAGTCCGAACGAGAGCGCATCGGCGCGTTCGCTCGGATCTGCGCGAACGTCGGCGTCTTCGCGGTCGTCATCGCGATCGTGCCGGTCAGCGAGGCACTCACCGCCGTCACCGGCGATGTGCGGACGGCATACACGCTCATCGCCGTCGCCTGCAGCATCCTGCTCCTCGTCTTCCAGACGGTCATGCTCGTGACCGTGCGCGAGGACCCCACGATCGTGCACAGCCGCGAGCGCACCCGGTTCCGCGAACTCGTGCGGCTGATCTTCCGCAACGATCAGCTGCTGGTCGCGACGATCGCGCTGCTGCTGTTCAACCTCGCCTTCGCCACCACGATCGGCTTCGGGCTGTACTACTTCACGTACGTCTACGGGGATGTGAACATGTACACCCTGTTCGCCCTCGTGCTCGGCGTCGCACAGATCGCCGCTCTGGCCTGCTACCCGATGATCAGCCGGAGGATGACCAGGCGCACCCTGTTCACCACCGCCGTCTCCACGGTCGCGGCCGGGTATATCGTGTTCGCCTTCGCGCCGGCCGGTTCGGTGTTCATGACGCTGCTCGCGGCCCTGCTGCTGTTCTCGGGCCAGGCCGCCATCCAGCTGCTCATGCTCATGTTCATCGCCGACACGGTCGAGTACGGCAACTGGAAGTTCGGCCGTCGCAACGACAGCGTCACCCTGTCGCTGCAGCCGTTCATCTACAAGATGAGCTCCGCGCTCTCCAGCGGCGTGATCGGCTGGACGGTGATCGCCTCGGGGATGCAGCAGGCCGAGGGCGCCGCCGACATGACCGACGGCGGCATCCTGCTGGTCAAGCTCACGATGCTGATCGGGCCGCTGATCCTCGTGGTCGCCAGTTATGTCGTCTACCGGCTGGGCTACCGGCTCGACGAGGGCCGGTACGCGCAGATCGTCGCCGAACTACACGAACGCAACAGCCTCGAGCACGACGGCGCGGCACCCGCCGACGACGGCACGGCACCCGACGGCACGGCACCCGACAGGCCCGCGGCGGCGGGCGTGGAGGAGGCCCGGTGACGGCATCCGGCGGTGAGGCCGCACTCCTCACGCTCGACAGTCGCATCCGCGACGTCTGGGCGCATCCGCTCGGCAACGATGCGGTGCGCAAGATCCTGCTGCAGCTGGGCCGTTCCACCCGCTGGATCGACAATCCCCTGGTCGGTGCGCTGCGACTGCGCACCGTGGCGAAGCTCGCCGGCGGCCGGGTGGATGCCGGGTTCTTCGACGCGCTGCTGCAGGTACTCAACACCAATCGCGACATCCCCTCCGACGCCGAGACCCCGGCCGACGCCTGGTGGCGCAGCGCCGTCTTCTACCAGGTGTATCCGCGCTCCTTCCAGGACAGCGATGGCGATGGCGTCGGCGACATCCCCGGCATCCTCTCCCGCCTCGATCACCTGCAGGAGCTGGGCGTGGACGCGGTGTGGCTGAGCCCGGTGTACGACTCCCCACAGGACGACAACGGCTACGACATCCGCGACTACCGGGCGATCGCAACGGAGTACGGCACTCTCGACGACCTCGACCAGCTCATCGCCGAGCTGCACCGGCGCGGGATGCGCCTGATCATGGATCTGGTCGTGAACCACACCTCCGACGAGCACGCCTGGTTCCGCGCCGCGCTCGCGGACCCCGACTCCCCGTACCGCGACTACTATCTGCTGCGCGAGGGGACGCCGGATGCGCCGCCGAACAACTGGACCTCGTTCTTCTCCGGGCCGGCCTGGCGCTGGTTTCCGCAGGAGCAGCTCTGGGCGATGCATCTGTTCTCGTCCAGGCAGCTGGATCTGAACTGGGAGCACGCCCCGCTGCGCGCCGAGATCGTGGACATGGTGCGCTGGTGGCTGGAGCGCGGCGTGGACGGGTTCCGTCTGGATGTGATCAACTACATCTCCAAGCCGCCCGCGCTGCCCGACGGCGACGCGACGATCGGCGCGCTGATGGAGTTCACCGGGGTCGAGCACTACTTCGCCGGGCCCCGCCTGCACGAGCATCTGCGTCAGCTGCGTGCGGAGGCGTTCGACCCGTACGGCGCGGTGTCGATCGGCGAGACACCGGGTGTGGGCATGCAGCTGGGCCGGCTGCTGACCGGGGCCTCCCGAGGCGAGCTCGATCTTGTGTTCACCTTCGATCACCTGGACATGCCGGGCCGGGTGCGCTTCGACGACTACCGGTACGACCTGGCCTACCTGCGCGATCACGTCGAGCGGTACGAGCGCGGCTACGGCAGCACGTGCTGGCCGGCGGTGTTCTTCGAGAACCACGACAATCCGCGGATGATCTCCAAGATCGACCCGCGCCCCGAGCACCGCATCGCCCTGGGCCGGCTGCTGGCGGTGCTGACCCTGACGCTGCGCGGCACGCCGTTCCTGTACCAGGGGCAGGAGCTCGGCCTGGTGAACCATGCCTTCGCGTCGATCGATCAGCTGCGCGATGTGGAGAGCCTGAACAGGTATGCCCTGCTGCGCGAGGCGGGACAGTCGGATGCCGCAGCGCTGGCCAATGTGCTGGCCGGAAGCCGGGACCACGCCCGCGTGCCGATCCCGTGGGATGCCGGCGGCGGCTTCACGACCGCGCAGCCCTGGCTGGAGGGAGACGCGCAGCAGGAGGTGTGGCATGCCGCAGCGCAGGCGGCCGACCCGGCATCCGTGCTCAGCGCCTACCGCGCCCTGATCGCGCTGCGCCGCGCGCACCCGGAGTGGGTCACTGCGCCGATCGAGTTCGGACCGCGCCGCCGCGGAGTGTGGACGTACCGGCGCGCCGCCGCCGATGTCACCGTCGAGGTGTCGATCAACCTCACCGACCGGACGCAGCGCCTGGCCGGGGAGGATGCCGGCTGGCAGACGGTGCTCAGCAGTCCGGAGCACCGCTGGGGCCGCCTGACCCCCTATGAGGCGGTGGTGCGCATCCGGCGCGCTCAGCCTGCCAATGCTTCAGCGATCGGCTGATCCCCGTCGTTGAAGCGGATCGTCTGCCCGACGGTCGCGGGTTCCGCAAGAGCCTGAGCGGCGACCATCGCCACGTTCGCGCGGGACACCTCACCCGAGTTCGAAGCCGTGACGTCGATGCGTCCGGTGCCCTCACCGAGCGTGAGGCGGCTGGGTCCGAGAACCGTCCAGTCCAGGGAGGTGGCACGCAGATACTCGTCGGCAGCGGCCTTCGCCTCGGCATAGGCATGGAACGGATCCGATGCGGGGATGCCGTGCTGCGGCGAGGAATCGAAGTACGAGACCATCACGTAGCGGCGCACGCCGGCATCCTTCGCAGCGTCCATGGAGCGCACGGCGGCCTCGAAGTCGACCGCGCGCGTGCGTTCCGGAGAGCCGCCGCCGGCACCGGCCGACCAGACCACGCCGTCGTGCCCGGCGATGAGCGCGGCGAAGCTCTCGCGGCTCTCGCGCTCGATGTCGAACATCACGGGCTCCGCGCCGGTGCCGCGCACCTCATCGGCGTGGGCGGGATTGCGGATGACAGAGGTGACCTCGTCGCCGCGGGCGGCGAGAAGCGGGGCGAGCAGCAGTGCGACCTTGCCGTGGCCGCCGACGATCAGAATCCGTGCCATGTCTCCACGCTACCCGCGCTTACGGCGCCCCCGCCCATCCGCCGAGACTTCCTCCCCCGCACGAGACTTCCTCCCCCGCACGAGACTTCCTCCCCCGCACGAGACTTCCCTCATGACGAGCCGTCTCATGCTGGAGCAGAAGTCTCGCGAGGTCAGCGCGCGGAAAGCCCCGCCAGCAGCTCCAGTACGCATAGCGCGGCCAGGCGCACGGTTCGGCCGTCCTCGGCATCCGCCGTCGCATCGACCTCGGCGATGTCCGCGCTGACGATCCGCGCGTCGGCGGCGAGCGCACGCACGAGGGCGCGCAGCTCCCACGCGGCGAAGCCGCCCGGCACGCTGGCCGGACACCCCGGCACGGCGGCGCGATCGGCAGCGTCGACGTCGATATCGAGATGGATGCGGGAGCCGACGCCGGCAACCCGCAGTGCTTCGGCTGCAACCTCGGCGATGCCGCGCCGACGCACCTCGTCGAGGGTGATCACCCGAACGCCCCAGTCGGCGGCGCGCCGGGCGTAGGCGGCGGAGTTGGCGAAGTCGGCGATGCCGATCTGCACGATGCGCTGCGGGTCGATGCGCTCACCGTCCGGGGCGTCCTGCACGAGGCGCCGCACGGGCGAGCCGTTGGAGACGCCGTCGCGCAGGTCGAAGTGCGCGTCGATCGTGATCAGCCCGTCGGCGCCGGCACCGCGGGCCACCGGATAGGTGAGCGAGTTGTCTCCGCCGAGTGCGATCACCAGGCGCGCCTCCTCAGCCAGTTCCCGCACCCGCTGCACCGCGCGCTCGGTGCCCTCGTCGCCATCGGGTTCGTGGACGTCGCCGGCGTCGGCGATGCGCAGCACCTCGTTCAGGTCGACGGCGGGCGGCCCCATGAGCGTAGTGCTGTATCGCGGGAGGGCGTCGCGGATCGCCGCCGGCGTCGCGTGGGCCCCGGTGGCCGAGATCGAGGTGCGCCAGGTGGGAACGCCCAGCAGCACGGCATCCGTCCTCTCCCCTGCGGTGCGCGCGGGCCAGGAGCCGGCTCGCGGCCAGCGCTCGTCGTGCGGCAGTGTCATCTTCGTCCTCTCCTGGCATCCGGTCAGCAGACCGCGATGCCGTCCTTCCACACCTGCCGCACCAGCGGCACTCCCGGCCGGTAGGCCAGGTGCACCCGGCTCGGAGCATCCAGCAGCACCAGGTCGGCGCGCTTGCCGGGCGCGATCACGCCGATGTCGGAGCGGCGCAGCGCCTGCGCACCGCCGAGGGTGGCCGCCCGCACCGCCTCGGCGGGTGTCATGCCCATGTCGCGCACGGCGACAGCGACGCAGAACGGCATCGACGAGGTGAAGCTCGATCCGGGGTTCGTATCGCAGGCGAGCGCGACGGTCACGCCCGCGTCGACGAGCCGGCGCGCGTCCGGATACGGCTGCCGGGTGGAGAACTCCACACCGGGCAGCAGCGTGAGCACGGTGTCGGAGGCGGCGAGCGCAGTCACATCCGCGTCAGTCAGGTAGGTGCCGTGGTCGACGGATGCCGCGCCCAATTCGATCGCGAGCTGAACACCCCCGCCGGGGCCGAGCTGGCTGGCGTGCATGCGCGGCTGCAGGCCCCGCGCGATGCCCGCCTCGAGCACACGCCGGGACTGCGGCTCGGTGAAGGCGCCGCTCTCGCAGAACACGTCGATCCATTTCGCGTGCGGCGCGCAGGCGTCGAGCATCTCGCCGATCACCAGATCGACGTAGGCGTCAGCGCGGTCCTCGTACTCGGCCGGCACCACGTGCGCGCCGAGGAAGGTGACCTCGTCTGTGACCTCCGCCGCCAGCCGCACGAGCCGGGCTTCGGTGTCGACGTCCAGCCCGTAGCCGCTCTTGATCTCCACGGTCGTGGTGCCCTGGGCAAGCATCTCGTCGAGGAGCCGGCGCACGTTGGCGCGCAGCTCGTCGTCGGTGGCGGTGCGGGTGGCGGCGACGGTGGAGCGGATGCCGCCGGCGGCATACTTCTGCCCGGCCATGCGCGCCTCGAATTCCGCGGCCCGATCGCCGCCGAACACGAGGTGGCTGTGGCTGTCGACGAAGCCGGGGATCACCGCGCGACCCGCAGCGTCGACGACCCGCGTCCCAGGCCCGTCTCTGTGGCACTCGTGCACGGTTTCCACACCCATTTCCGTACCTTTGCGCCATATAGACGGGTCGGATGCCGGGCCGACCCACTCGATCCGGCCGTGGTCGATGAGCACGGCCGCATCGTGCAGGACGTCGGGGGCGTTGGTCGTGAGCTCGCCGATGTTGGTGATCAGGGTGCGCATGGGATCTTCCTGCCGGGGCTCGTCCTCGTCTCGGTGCTCACAGCATCGGCACCTTCAGCCCGCGTTCGTGGGCGATATCGCGGGCGTGCTCGTAGCCGGCATCCACGTGGCGCATCACTCCGGTTCCCGGATCGTTGGTGAGCACGCGCTCCAGCTTCTGCGCGGCGAGCTCCGAGCCGTCGGCGACGGTGACCTGACCGGCGTGGATGCTGCGACCGATGCCGACACCGCCGCCGTGATGCAGCGACACCCAACTCGCACCCGACGAGGTGTTCAGCAGCGCGTTCAGCAGAGGCCAGTCGGCGATGGCGTCGGAGCCGTCCTTCATGGCCTCGGTCTCGCGATACGGCGAAGCCACCGAGCCGGAGTCCAGATGGTCGCGGCCGATCACGATCGGTGCGGACAGCTCGCCGGATGCGACCATCTCGTTGAACTTGAGCCCGGCCAGATGCCTCTCCTGGTAGCCCAGCCAGCAGATCCGCGCGGGCAGACCCTCGAAGTGCACCTTGTCTGCGGCCTTCTCCAGCCAGCGGTGCAGTGCGGTGTCCTCGGGGAACAGCTCCGCGATGGCGCGGTCGGTCTTGTAGATGTCATCGGGGTCGCCCGAGAGTGCGGCCCAGCGGAACGGTCCGCGCCCCTCTTCGAACTGCGGGCGGATGTACGCCGGCACGAACCCGGGGAACTCGAAGGCACGGTCGGCGCCGCCCAGCTTCGCCTCCGCCCGCAACGAGTTGCCGTAGTCGAAGACCGCGGCTCCCGCGTCCTGGAAGGCCACCATGGCGTTCACGTGCGCGGCCATCGATTCACGCGCGCGCCGGGTGAACTCCGCAGGATCCCGCTCGGCCTCGGCCTTCCAATCCGCGACGTCGATGCCGAGCGGCAGGTAGGCGAGCGGATCATGGGCGCTGGTCTGATCGGTGACGATGTCGACGACCAGCTCACCGGCCTGCTGTCGCCGGAACAGCTCGGGGAAGATCTCTGCGGCGTTGCCGACGAGGCCGACCGACAGCGGCTGGCCCGCGTCCTTCGCCGCCACGGCCCGGGCCACAGCGGAATCAAGGTCGGTCGTGTACTCGTCGAGATAGCCGTGCTCCATGCGGCGGGCCAGGCGGGATTCGTCGACGTCGACGATCAGCACCGCGCCCTCGTTGAGCGTGACGGCCAGCGGCTGCGCGCCGCCCATGCCACCGGCGCCGGCGGTGAGCGAGAGGGTGCCCTTCAGCGACTCGCGCCCCAGCGATCGCGCCACGGCGGCGAAGGTCTCGTAGGTGCCCTGCAGGATGCCCTGGGTGCCGATGTAGATCCACGAGCCGGCTGTCATCTGTCCATACATGGTCAGGCCGAGCGACTCCAACCGGCGGAACTCGGGCCACGTGGCCCAGTCGCCGACGAGGTTCGAGTTGGCGATGAGCACACGCGGCGCCCACTCGTGGGTGCGGAACACGCCGACGGGCTTGCCGGACTGCACGAGCAGCGTCTCATCGGGTTCGAGCTCGTCGAGGGTGCGCACGATCGCGTCGTACGCCTCCCAGCTGCGTGCGGCGCGGCCGGTGCCGCCGTAGACGACGAGGTCTTCTGGGTGCTCGGCGACCTCGGCATCGAGATTGTTCATCAGCATCCGCTTGGCAGCCTCCGCACCCCAGCTCTTGGCGGTTCGCTGGTTGCCGCGCGGCGCACGGATACGCCTGGTCGGGTCGTGCAGAGTGGGCTCAGGCAGGGTGGGCTCAGGCATTCGCGTGCTCCTTCGCAGTGCGGAGGACGGCGCCCGAGCGCACGAGCTCGGTGACGGCCTCCAGGTCGGGTGAGAGGAAGTGGTCGGGTCCCGGCCCGTCGGCCACGGTGCGGACCAGGTCGCGGATGGCGCCGGTGACGGGGCCGGCCGCCAGCGGTGCGCGCAGGTCAAGCGCGCGAGCGCCGGTGAGGATCTCGATCGCCAGTACCCGGGTGAGTCCGTCGATGGCGCGGCGCAGCTTGCGCGCAGCGGCCCAGCCCATCGAGACGTGATCTTCCTGCATCGCGGAGGAGGGAATGGAATCGACGGATGCCGGTGCGGCGAGCCGCTTGAGCTCGGAGACGATGCCCGCGGCCGCGTACTGCGCGATCATCAGGCCGGAGTCCACGCCCACCTCGTGCGCGAGGAACGGCGGAAGCCCGCGGCTGCGGGCAGGATCCAGGGCGCGGTCGGTGCGCCGCTCCGAGACGGATGCCACGTCGGCGACAGAGATCGCGAGGAAGTCCAGCACGGCGGCGACCGGCGCACCGTGGAAGTTCCCATTGGACTCGATGCGGCCGTCGGCGGTGATGACGGGGTTGTCGACGACGGATGCCAGCTCCCGCTCGGCGATCATCGCGGCATGCGCCATGGTGTCGCGGGCGGCGCCGTGCACCTGGGGCGAGCAGCGCAGGGAGTATGCATCCTGCACGCGGCCATCCTCCGGTCCCTTGTGGCTGGCCACGATCGGCGAGTCGGCGAGGAAGGCCCGCAGGTTCGCCGCTGACGCTGTCTGCCCGGTCTGTGGACGCAAGGCCATCAGGTCGGCGGCGAACACGGCATCCGTGCCGAGCTGTGACTCGATCGACATCGCTGCGGCGAGGTCGGCTGTGGTGACCAGGCGCTCCAGATCGTGCAGTGCGAGCAGCAGCATCCCGAGCATGCCGTCGGTGCCGTTGATCAGCGCCAGGCCTTCCTTCTCCACCAGCACGAGCGGTTCGATACCGGCTGCGGTGAGGGCGTCGGATGCCGGGACGGGCTGGCCGGGCTCCTCGTCCTGGCGAACGACCCGCACCTCTCCTTCGCCCATCGCCGCCAGCGCGACGTGCGCGAGCGGGGCGAGATCGCCGGAGCAGCCCAGCGATCCGTATTCCCGCACCACGGGCGTGAGGCCGGCGTTGAGCATGGCCGCGTAGGTGTCGACCACGACCGGTCGCACACCGGTGTGCCCGGATGCCAGGGTCTGCAGCCGCAGCAGCTGCAGGGCGCGCACGACCTCGGTCTCGACTTCGGTTCCGGTGCCCGCGGCGTGGGAGCGGATCAGGCTGAGCTGCAGCTGTCGACGGCGCTCGGGAGCGATGAAGGTGGTGGCCAGTGCGCCGAACCCTGTGGACACGCCGTAGTGCGGGTGGGGGTCGGCGGCCAGACCGTCGATCACGGCGCGTGCCGTGGTCACGTGCTCCCGGGCGGTGTCGGCGATCTCGACCTTCGCGAAGTGGCGTGCGACGGCGACCACGTCGGCCGCGGAGAGGGGCGCGATGCCGAGGA
This sequence comes from Microbacterium suwonense, assembly GCF_030296555.1. Classification (NCBI taxonomy): domain Bacteria; kingdom Bacillati; phylum Actinomycetota; class Actinomycetes; order Micrococcales; family Microbacteriaceae; genus Microbacterium; species Microbacterium suwonense. The sequence continues at coordinate 181,269 of NZ_AP027728.1, read as the reverse complement.
TGACGGGAGAGTTCTGCTGCATGATCCGATTCCACACCGCGCATCGTCGCTCCGCGAGGGCTTCGTGGCAGACTATGTCTGTGATCCCAGACACAGTGACGCCGGATGCCGGGGCCGTCCGTGCCCAGGTTCCAGCGGCCGATCAGACTCTGCGGATCCTGCGGCATCTCGCCGGTCGCGCTGCTCCGGTCGCGGCGTCGGCGTTGGCGCGGGAACTGGGCATTCCTCGCTCCACCGTGTACCACCTGCTCGCCACGCTCGAGGAGCACGGGTTCGTGGTGCATCTGGCACAGGAGCGGCGCTGGGGGTTGGGCACCAGCGCCTTCGAGCTCGCCGGCGGCTACACCAGGCAGGAGCCGCTGGCGCGCGTGGGTCGACCGCTCATCGCGGCTCTCGCCGATCGGATCGGCGAGAGTGCGCACCTGGCGGTGATGAGCGGTCGTGACGTGCTGTACATCGTCGAGGAGCGTGCCGCTCGACGGCCGGCGCTGGTGACGGATGTCGGCGTTCGGCTGCCTGCGCATCTGACCGCTACGGGCAGGGCGATGCTCGCTGCGCTGCCCCACGCGCAGGTGCGCGCCCTGTATCCGGATGCCGCGGCTTTCACCGACCGCACCGGAAGAGGCCCGCGCCGTCCCCGCGAGCTGCGGGAAGCGCTGCGAGAGGTGCGCGCTGCCGGCGTGGCGACAGAGGACGGCGAGGTCACTCCCGGTTTTCGCTCGGTAGCGGCAGTAGTGCGCGATCACGCGGACTGGCCGGCTGCGGCCGTCGCCATCACCTGGGAGGACGAGCGTTCGGTCGATCCGCAGAATGCGGTGCTCGGGACGGCCCGCCTGATGCGGCTCAGGCTGGGCTATGGCAGTGGGTGAGAAGCGCCGGGGCGCCGTGGAACCGGCGTGATGCCGTCCACGACGCCCCGGTGCCCGTCGGCACGAGCGGAGGAGATGCTCAGCCGCGCGCGTCCTTGCGTGTGCTGATGAAGGCCTCCGGTTCGCGCTTCGCGCGCTTCTCGGCCCTCTTCTCCTTCAGCGAGAGCTTCGGTGCTTTCTTGCCGCCTCGTGCCTGCGGTGTCTTTCCGGCCATGTGACTCGCTTCCCCTCTATCGGATGGCGGGTATGGATTGACCTCTGACCATAGCCCAGCCCTGCGGGAAGTCAAATGGGCTCTTCGGACATCCGGTGGGGGTGAGGCTCGCCGGGTGATGTTCGGCGGGTAGGGGTCGAGGTCCCCGAGGATCAGTAGCGCTAACTGTCTGATCTTCACGAGGACCTCGACGTGCTTCACCCTACTTCGGGGTGCGCTTCTGCGCGCTCTGCGACTGATCCGTGTTCCCGCTGCGACGTTCTGCTGGGTCTTCCTGATGTCCATGTCGAGCGCGTCGACCGTCGCGACGGGCTGCTGGTGGTGACGGTCTCGACGCCAGCGGCACCGACCGGCTGTCCCTCGTGTGGGGTCGTCGCGACCGGTCGTGGCCGCCGCCGACGGGTGCTTCATGATGTGCCCGCGACGACGCGGGTGCGGATTGTGTGGCGGCAGCGGGTCTGGCGGTGCGATGAGGTGGGATGCGCGCGGCGGACGTTCGTGGAGCAACTCCCGGGCCTGGTCGCCCGGCGCGGGTCGATCACCACGCGCGCCGTCGGCTGGGCGATCGGGCAGTTGCGCCGCGAGCACGCCACCGTGCACGGTATCGCCCGTCAGCTCGGCACGTCGTGGAAGACGGTGTGGCGCGCTGTCGAGCCTGAGTTGGAGCGGCTCGCGGCCGACGAGTCCCGGTTCGAGAACGTCACCACGCTCGGTGTCGATGAGCACATCTGGCATCACGTCGACCCCCGCAAGAGCGGTCCGAAGGAGCTGACCGGGATGGTCGATCTGAGCCGCGACAGCACCGGAAAGACGCGGGCCAGGCTGCTTGACCTGGTGCCTGGCCGCTCCGGGAAGGCCTACGCGTCCTGGCTCGCCGAACGCGGCGAAGCGTTCCGGAGGAACGTGAAGGTCGCCGCTCTTGACCCGTTCGCCGGCTACAAGACCGCGATCGACGACAAGCTCGAAGACGCCACGGCCGTGCTGGACGCGTTCCACGTCGTCAAGCTCGGCACCGCCGCCGTCGACGAGGTCCGCCGCCGGGTTCAGCAGGACACCCTCGGGCATCGCGGTCGTAAGGGCGACCCGCTCTACGGGATCCAGACCATCCTCCGCGCCGGCGCCGAGAACCTCACCGAGAAGCAGCGGACCAGACTCGCGGCAGCGATCGAGGCCGACCCCGCGCACGACGAGGTGTTCGTCGCGTGGCAGTGCGCCCAGCAACTGCGTTCCGCCTACCACCAGAAGGACCTCGCCGAGGGGCGACGGATCGCGCAGAAGGTCGTCGAGTCGTTCCACACCTGCCCGATCCCCGAGATCGCCCGCCTCGGCCGCACCCTCCGCCGCTGGCGAGCCGCGTTCCTGGCGTACTTCACGACCGGACGATCATCGAACGGCGGAACTGAGGCCGTGAACGGGATCATCGAGCTGCACCGCCGCCTCGCCCGCGGCTTCCGCAACCGCGACAACTACCGGCTCCGCATGCTCCTCGCCGCCGGCGGCCTCACCCCATGACCCCCACCGAAAGTCCGAAGAGCCGTCAAATGCGGCAGCAGCTGCGACAGGCGTTAACGCAAAAGAGCCACCCAGCAATGGGTGGCTCTTTCACAGAAGAAGTCCGGCGGTGTCCTACTCTCCCACAGGGTCCCCCTGCAGTACCATCGGCGCTGTGAGGCTTAGCTTCCGGGTTCGGAATGTGTCCGGGCGTTTCCCTCACGCTATGGCCGCCGAAACACTATTGACGTTTCAGCAACACACACACGTGTGTGGTGTGTTGTCGGTTCCCGACCGTACGTCGAGAACCACAAAGTGGACGCGTTCATCTCGCAGAAGAACAGTGTTATCAAGTCATCGGCTTATTAGTACCAGTCAGCTGCACACCTTGCGGTGCTTCCACATCTGGCCTATCAACCCAGTCGTCTGGCTGGGAGCCTCTCCACCCCGGAGGGTGATGGAAGTCTCATCTTGAGGCCGGCTTCCCGCTTAGATGCTTTCAGCGGTTATCCATCCCGAACGTAGCTAACCAGCGGTGCTCCTGGCGGAACAACTGGCACACCAGAGGTTCGTCCAACCCGGTCCTCTCGTACTAGGGTCAGATCCTCTCAAACTTCCTACGCGCGCAGCGGATAGGGACCGAACTGTCTCACGACGTTCTAAACCCAGCTCGCGTACCGCTTTAATGGGCGAACAGCCCAACCCTTGGGACCTACTCCAGCCCCAGGATGCGACGAGCCGACATCGAGGTGCCAAACCATGCCGTCGATATGGACTCTTGGGCAAGATCAGCCTGTTATCCCCGAGGTACCTTTTATCCGTTGAGCGACAGCGCTTCCACAAGCCACTGCCGGATCACTAGTCCCGACTTTCGTCCCTGCTCGACTTGTCAGTCTCACAGTCAAGCTCCCTTGTGCACTTACACTCGCCACCTGATTGCCAACCAGGTTGAGGGAACCTTTGGGCGCCTCCGTTACTCTTTAGGAGGCAACCGCCCCAGTTAAACTACCCACCAGGCACTGTCCCTGAACCGGATCACGGTTCGAAGTTAGATATCCAGAGTGACCAGAGTGGTATTTCAACAATGACTCCACCATGACTGGCGTCACGGTTTCATAGTCTCCCACCTATCCTACACAAGCCACACCGAACACCAATACCAAGCTGTAGTAAAGGTCACGGGGTCTTTCCGTCCTGCTGCGCGTAACGAGCATCTTTACTCGTAATGCAATTTCGCCGAGTTCGCGGTTGAGACAGCTGGGAAGTCGTTACGCCATTCGTGCAGGTCGGAACTTACCCGACAAGGAATTTCGCTACCTTAGGATGGTTATAGTTACCACCGCCGTTTACTGGGGCTTAAATTCTCAGCTTCGCCCACAAGGGGCTAACCGGTCCTCTTAACCTTCCAGCACCGGGCAGGCGTCAGTCCGTATACATCGACTTGCGTCTTCGCACGGACCTGTGTTTTTAGTAAACAGTCGCTACCCACTAGTCTCTGCGGCCACCACACCCTTTCCGGAGTAAATCCGTATAAGCGGGTGGCCCCCTTCTCCCGAAGTTACGGGGGCATTTTGCCGAGTTCCTTAACCACGATTCTCTCGATCTCCTTGGTATTCTCTACCTGACCACCTGAGTCGGTTTGGGGTACGGGCGGCTTGAACCTCGCGTCGATGCTTTTCTTGGCAGCAGAGGATCACCCACTTTTCATCCGCATCGCGTCTCAGCCTCCTGACTCCCGGATTTGCCTAAGAGTCGGCCTACACGCTTGCACCAGGACAACCATCGCCTGGCATGGGCTACCTTCCTGCGTCACACCTGTTAATACGCTAGCCGCACCAGCATAGGGTCGTGTGCTCCACCCCCGGTGTCACCCGAAGGCGACGATGAGGAGCTTCGGACACTTAGCATCACTGGATTAGCTTGGGCGGTTCTTCGCCGGTACGGGAATATCAACCCGTTGTCCATCGACTACGCCTGTCGGCCTCGCCTTAGGTCCCGACTTACCCAGGGAAGATTAGCTTGACCCTGGAACCCTTGGTCTTCCGGAGGACGTGTTTCTCACACGTCTTTCGCTACTCATGCCTGCATTCTCACTCGTGTAGCGTCCACGGCTGGGTCACCCCGCCGCTTCACTCGCCACACGACGCTCTCCTACCCATCAACACGGCTGGACCACGAAGGCCTACCAAAAATGTCAATGCCACAACTTCGGTGGCGTGCTTGAGCCCCGTTACATTGTCGGCGCGGAATCACTTGACCAGTGAGCTATTACGCACTCTTTCAAGGGTGGCTGCTTCTAAGCCAACCTCCTGGTTGTCTAAGCAACTCCACATCCTTTTCCACTTAGCACGCGCTTTGGGACCTTAGATGGTGGTCTGGGTTGTTTCCCTCTCGACTATGAAGCTTATCCCCCACAGTCTCACTGCTGCGCTCTCACTTACCGGCATTCGGAGTTTGGCTGACGTCAGTAACCTGGTGAGGCCCATCGGCCATCCAGTAGCTCTACCTCCGGCAAGAAACACGCAACGCTGCACCTAAATGCATTTCGGAGAGAACCAGCTATCACGAAGTTTGATTGGCCTTTCACCCCTATCCACAGCTCATCCCCTCAGTTTTCAACCTAAGTGGGTTCGGCCCTCCACGCGCTCTTACACGCGCTTCAGCCTGGCCATGGATAGATCACTTCGCTTCGGGTCTAGAACATGCGACTAAAAACGCCCTATTCAGACTCGCTTTCGCTACGGCTACCCCACACGGGTTAACCTCGCCACATATCACTAACTCGCAGGCTCATTCTTCAAAAGGCACGCTGTCACCCCTACCATGGAGGCTCCAACGGTTTGTAAGCAAACGGTTTCAGGTACTATTTCACTCCCCTCCCGGGGTACTTTTCACCTTTCCCTCACGGTACTTGTCCGCTATCGGTCATCTGGGAGTATTTAGGCTTATCAGGTGGTCCTGACAGATTCACACGGGATTTCACGGGCCCCGTGCTACTTGGGATACTCTTCACGCTGTGAACCACATTTCAACTACGGGACTGGCACCCACTATGGTCGGCCTTTCAAGACCGTTCGTCTATACAGTCACATCACGCCCACTGCTCGGCAGAACAATACGAAAAGTCCCACAACCCCGCTCCTGCAACCCCTGCCGGGTATCACACAGAAACGGTTTAGCCTCATCCGCTTTCGCTCGCCACTACTCACGGAATCACATATTGTTTTCTCTTCCTGTGGGTACTGAGATGTTTCACTTCCCCACGTTCCCTCTACCCGCCCTATACATTCAGACGGGAGTCACCAGGTCGCACAAACGCCTGGCGGGGTTTCCCCATTCGGAGACCCTCGGATCAAAACTCGCTTATCAATTCCCCGAGGATTATCGCAGATTGCTACGTCCTTCTTCGGCTCCAGATGCCAAGGCATCCACCGTTTGCTCTTAAAGACTTGAAATCACATGAGCACACCAACACCCCAGGAAAAGGGCGCCGGTGATCGTTATTCTTTAAGATGCTCGCGTCCACTGTGTAGTTCTCAAAGTACGGGCGGAACCCCCACCAGCAACCAACCCACACGGATCAGAAACCAGAAGAGGCCCAGAAGTCCCAGAACAACCCCCTCCCCCACAGGAGAAGAAGCCGGCCCGGTCCCTCAGGACCCAACAGCGTGCAGACACCACATCCCCGCGACGTCCCGTTCCCACCGCCGAAGCAGCGTACTAAGAACACCACGCATCCGTGATGCCATGTCAAATGTTCCACCCATGAGCCCCAGCGAAGAACGAACGCCTTCGAACTGGGTTCTAAACACCCGAAAGTGTCAGATGCTCCTTAGAAAGGAGGTGATCCAGCCGCACCTTCCGGTACGGCTACCTTGTTACGACTTAGTCCTAATTACCAATCCCACCTTCGACGGCTCCCTCCACAAGGGTTAGGCCACCGGCTTCAGGTGTTACCGACTTTCATGACTTGACGGGCGGTGTGTACAAGACCCGGGAACGTATTCACCGCAGCGTTGCTGATCTGCGATTACTAGCGACTCCGACTTCATGAGGTCGAGTTGCAGACCTCAATCCGAACTGGGACCGGCTTTTTGGGATTCGCTCCACCTTACGGTATCGCAGCCCATTGTACCGGCCATTGTAGCATGCGTGAAGCCCAAGACATAAGGGGCATGATGATTTGACGTCATCCCCACCTTCCTCCGAGTTGACCCCGGCAGTATCCCATGAGTTCCCACCATAACGTGCTGGCAACATAGAACGAGGGTTGCGCTCGTTGCGGGACTTAACCCAACATCTCACGACACGAGCTGACGACAACCATGCACCACCTGTTCACCAGTGTCCAAAGAGTCCCCTGTTTCCAGGGTGTTCTGATGTATGTCAAGCCTTGGTAAGGTTCTTCGCGTTGCATCGAATTAATCCGCATGCTCCGCCGCTTGTGCGGGTCCCCGTCAATTCCTTTGAGTTTTAGCCTTGCGGCCGTACTCCCCAGGCGGGGAACTTAATGCGTTAGCTGCGTCACGGAATCCGTGGAAAGGACCCCACAACTAGTTCCCAACGTTTACGGGGTGGACTACCAGGGTATCTAAGCCTGTTTGCTCCCCACCCTTTCGCTCCTCAGCGTCAGTTACGGCCCAGAGATCTGCCTTCGCCATCGGTGTTCCTCCTGATATCTGCGCATTCCACCGCTACACCAGGAATTCCAATCTCCCCTACCGCACTCTAGTCTGCCCGTACCCACTGCAAGCCCGAGGTTGAGCCTCGGAATTTCACAGCAGACGCGACAAACCGCCTACGAGCTCTTTACGCCCAATAATTCCGGATAACGCTTGCACCCTACGTATTACCGCGGCTGCTGGCACGTAGTTAGCCGGTGCTTTTTCTGCAGGTACCGTCACTTACGCTTCTTCCCTGCTAAAAGAGGTTTACAACCCGAAGGCCGTCATCCCTCACGCGGCGTTGCTGCATCAGGCTTCCGCCCATTGTGCAATATTCCCCACTGCTGCCTCCCGTAGGAGTCTGGGCCGTGTCTCAGTCCCAGTGTGGCCGGTCACCCTCTCAGGCCGGCTACCCGTCGACGCCTTGGTGAGCCATTACCCCACCAACAAGCTGATAGGCCGCGAGCCCATCCCCAACCGAAAAATCTTTCCACCCACACACCATGCGGTGATAGGACATATCCAGTATTAGACACCGTTTCCAGCGCTTATCCCAGAGTCAGGGGCAGGTTGCTCACGTGTTACTCACCCGTTCGCCACTAATCCACCAGTGCAAGCACCAGCTTCATCGTTCGACTTGCATGTGTTAAGCACGCCGCCAGCGTTCATCCTGAGCCAGGATCAAACTCTCCGTAAAAGAAAAAAACCACACACCAGCAAAAAACCGGCACGCAGCGAGTTTGAAACTGACCAAAGAGACAAAATCAACTGACTTCATCCAATGCCACCCTCCAAAAAACAGAGAATGGTCTTTGATCCAAAGGAATACTCAACCGACCAAAAGGCCGGACGAGGATAATTTGGCATTTGACAAGTGCACGCTGTTGAGTTCTCAAGGATCGGACGCACCCACACACCCACCAACCAAGGCAAGAAGCGCAGGGCAACTTCACAATTATATTGGCCCCGACCCGGCTGTCGATTCGACGCCGTGAGGATCAGGACCAGAGGTGCTGCCTCGATTCCGAGGCAACTGTTCTAGCTTATCCGTCACGGCGAGCTTGTCAAATCGACGATCCCGGCGGGACATCCACACTCTTCGGGCCGGAGCCCTACCCGCATCCGAGGATTCGAGTCGAGGTGGTTGATTCGCCTCTTGGAGGGGAGCCAGGCCTTCCGGCCGCTCAACCGCTTGGGGCGAACAGGTAATAATCTACGACGATCCCCCGCATCCGGCAAATCCCCACGCACCCCCGGGCGTGTCGTCACATGCATCCTGGGTGATGTCCTCAGCGTCGCGGGGAAGCGGACAGGCTCGGCCCGCTCACCGTGCTCGCCACGATCCACGCTCTTCAGTGCGACATGCGTCGATCTGTGGTCGGGAGCGCGGTCCATGTAAGACTGTCAGCGACGAGAGGGGCGTCATCGGGCCGCGTGGGCTGGCAGCAACGACTTCCGGCGCACCGTGCTTATCATCGCCCCGGTCTTCGGGTCGCCCCGGTCTTCGGGTGCTGCGGCAGCCGGAGGCCCGAACGGAGGCCGCGATGAACATCATGAAGCACGTCTCTCTCGTGGGTCCGGTACCGACCGATGAGCAGGCACGGGCGTGGATGGCTCCGGCGCCCACCGCCGCGGCTCGGGCAGGCATCCGGTCCGGCCACAACATGCGCGATTCCGAGGCGTTCGATGACGTCTACCTGGTTGGCCGGACGGACGACGGCGCGAGGAACAGCGAGCGCAGCGCAAGAGAGGAGCCGCTGTCATGAGCCTTGTCGACCCGCAGTCCCGGTGGTGGAACCGGGATTCCACGCGCCGGCGCCTCGCCTACGTCTGCTACACGCTCTCCTTCGTGCTGGCTGCGGTGAGCATGGGACACGTGATGGCCGGTGAGGCGTCCGTACTGCCCGACTGGGTGTCGTTCATCACGATCGCGCCGCTGCCGTTGATGTTGGCCGGGTCGTTCCTGATCGCGTTCGGCACCACGGGGGACATGGATTCACGGTTCATCGTGTGGCCGCTGGCGGGGCTGTTCATCGCTCTCGGTGCCGGTGCCGTAGCCGGCGGTGCGGTGTCGCCCGGCGGTCTGAAATGGTGGCATCTCCAGTTCGTCGTGTTCGCCGCCGGCGGCGTGGTCGCGATCATCGTGTCGATCCTGCTGCGCCGACGTGCGCAGCGCAACGACGCTGTGCGAAAGGTGGCTGAACGCTCCAGGGTCGTCGCCACCGGCGTGGTCACCCGCGCTCGCGGCTACTCGGTCAACTACCGGCGGGTCACGAAAGTCACGGTGAAGTTCACCGATCAGGACGGCAACACTCGCTGGTCCAGCGACACGATCGCCGGGGAGATCACCACTGGACAGCGGATGCGCGTGCAATACGCACCCGATCACCTCGGGAACAAAGCGGCCGTGATCCTGACCAGGAACGGAAGCCTCTGAGGACTCGCCCCTGAGGAAGCAACGAACCCTGCCCCGCGATCACGCGGGACAGGGTTCGAACGTTTCCGATTGGGTGGACCTAAGGGGATTCGAACCCCTGACCTCCTCGATGCGAACGAGGCGCGCTACCAACTGCGCCATAGGCCCTTGAACTCAGACAGATTATCACGATCTCAGCCCGCGTTCCGACGCGTGAGCAGCTCACGCACGTGCGCCTCGATCTCGGCGTCGTCGATGACGCCCATCTTCGCGTACGGCGACTCCTTGGCATCCGTCCCCGCTGCCCGGACGGGCAGTGCGGCGGGTGCGGGCGGCGCCAGTTCTTCGGCGCGGCGGCGTAGTTCGGCTCGCCGTGCCGCGCTGTCACGCTCCTGCTGAGCATCCAGCTGTGCGCGTGCCCGCTGGGCACGGGAACCCGACACCGCGACCATCGGCTGCGGCAGCGGCCTGGGCGTCCACGACGCCGGCCCCTGATCGTGCAGCGGCGGGGAGACCCGCTGCTGCTGCGGCGCGATGTTCTGCGCCGACGTGCGCCGCCCGGCGTGCGCGGCCACCTGCGCCATCCGCACGAGCACGAAGGCGCCGGCGGTCGCCAGCACGAGGCCGGCTGCCATCAGCATCCATCCGCCCGTGACGACGAGATCCCAGATGCCGAATCCGACCATGGCAGCAGAGGCGACCAGCGCGAGACTCGCGGTGAACCGCAGGCGTCGGCGTGCCCGCGCCTGCCTGACCCGCGGATCGCGACGTGTCGCCGCCAGCTCTTCGCGCAGGCGCTCGAGTTCGGCGTTCTCGCGCTCCGCCTGCACGCGTTTGGCAAGGCGCTGCTGCTGCAGCGCGGTTCGTGCGGTCAGCTCGAGTCGCACCTCCTCGGGTGTCTCGCTCGTCTCGGCGAGCACCCGCAGCGCCTGATTCAGCCGTACGGCATTGCGCTCGGCGGAATAGTACTGATGGCGGCCGCGCCAGCTGGGCAGAAAGTACAGTGCCCACAGCAGCACGGCGACGAGGACGATCACGCCCCCACTCAGTACCGGTCCACCCATAGACACCACGGTAAGCGCACCGATCGGCGGCGCCCTGGCACGGCCGTCGCGTGTCGCGGCGAAAGCGGTTCAGAGCGCCGGCGGAATCGCCCCGGCACCCGGAGGCACGCGCCCGTCCACCCACCGGGCGAGCACCCCGTCCGGCACGTCCTCCTTGACCAGCGCGAACGCATGATGGTCGCGCCAGTCGCCGTCGATGTGGATGTAGCGGCGCCGCAGCCCCTCGTAGCGGAAGCCGAGCTTGCGCACGACTCGCAGGCTTGCCTGGTTCTCGGGACGGATGCAGATCTCCATCCGATGCAGGCCGAAGGTGTCGAAGGCGGCATCCGTCGCCATCGCCACCGCCGTGGGCGTGATTCCGCGCCCCGCGAAGCGCTCGCTGACCCAGTATCCGATCGTGGCGGAGCACAGCGACCCGCGGGCCACTCCCCAGATGTTCAGCTGCCCGGCGATCTCGCCGTCGTACTCCATCACGAAGGGGTAGCCGGCGCCGTCACGGTGCTGCTGCAGCAGCCGGCGGATGCTGACGCGCATGTCGATCGTGCTGGAGCTGCCGGGAATCGTCGCCTCCCACGGCTGCAGCCAAGCCCGGTTGCTCAGCAGCTCGCGCTGCAGCGTGCGCGCATCACGGGTGCGGATCAACCTCAGCCCGATCGGGCCGTGCTGCATCTGGTCGAGCGAATCGAACGGCATGGCGGTCCGTCGGCTACAGGCCGCTGGTGAATTCCTTCAGCCACGGACGCAGGTCCGAGCCGAGATCGTCGCGATCCACCGCCAGCTGGACGATCGCCTTGATGTAGTCGACCCGATCGCCGGTGTCGTAGCGTCGACCGCGGAAGACCACGCCGACGACGCCCGGCCCATCGGAATCGGCCGCCATCTCCTGCAGCGCATCGGTGAGCTGGATCTCCCCGCCCTTGCCGGGCGGGGTGCGCTCCAGGATCTCGAACATGGATGCCGGGAGCACGTACCTGCCGATCACGGCGAGGTTCGACGGCGCGTCCTCGGCAGCAGGCTTCTCGACGAGGCCAGTCACCCTCACAACACCGTTCGCGTCGGTGCTGTCGATCGCCGCAGCCCCGTAGAGGTGGATGCTGGCCGGATCCACCTCCATGAGGGCGATCACCGCGGCGCCGGTGCGCTCATGCGCGGCGATCATGTCGACCAGGAGCGGGTCGCGCTCGTCGATCAGGTCGTCGCCGAGCAGCACGGCGAATGAACTGTCGCCGACATGCGTCCTGGCGCGCAACACCGCGTGACCGAGCCCCTTCGGCTCGCCCTGGCGGACGAAGTGGATGTCAGCGAGATCGCTGGACTTCATCACTCGAGCCAGGCGGCCCTGGTCGCCCTTCTGCTGCAGTCTGACCTCGAGTTCGGGAACCGAATCGAAATGGTCGGAGATGGCGTTCTTGTTGCGGCCGATGATGACGAGGATGTCGTCGATCCCAGCGCCCACCGCCTCTTCCACCACATACTGGATCGCCGGTTTGTCGACGACGGGAAGCATCTCCTTCGGCATCGCCTTGGTCGCCGGCAGGAAACGGGTTCCCAGGCCCGCGGCGGGGATCACCGCCTTGATGGTGCTCATCCGGTCAGCATACCGGCGGCATCCGTTCCTCCGGCGGACCGGGGCGGCCGCCTTATGATCAAAGAGTGCCCGGCGACGAAGAACAGCAGAAACGTGCGCTGCGCGCGCGGCTGCGGGAGCGGCGGCAGCTGCTCTCGGACGCGGAGCGCGAATCGGCCGCCGTGGGCATCGCCCGGCAGCTGACTGCCCTGGTGCGCGCGCACGACGTCCGCTCGGTCTCCTGCTTCCTGTCCACCGCCACGGAGCCGGACACACGCGGATTCGTGCGTGCTGCGGTGTCTCGCGGCATCCGGGTGCTGCTGCCGATCACGCGCGCTGACGGTCTGCTCGACTGGGCCGTGGCAGATGACGACGAGATCACGGAGGGGTTGTTCGGGTTGCCCGAGCCCGGCGGCCAGGCGCTCGGGCCGAATGCCGTCGATGACGTCGAGCTGATGATCATCCCGGCTGCGGCGATCGACCGCATCGGAACCCGCCTGGGATGGGGACGTGGATACTTCGACAAGACGATCGGCTCGATGCAGAGGCGTCCCCCGGTGTACGCCGTGATCTATGATTCCGAAGTACTCGATTCGCTGCCGCGCGAGGTCCACGACCAGCCGGTGAACGGCTTCGTCACCCCGACGCGGACCATCACCATCTCGCCTGCACGCGACTGAACAGGAGCGCTCATGCCCACTTATGCCTATGCCTGCACGGCCTGCGACCACCGCTTCGACGCCGTCCAGAGCTTCGCGGAGGATTCCCTCACGATCTGCCCGGAATGCGGCGGCGCACTGCGCAAGCAGTACGGCACCGTGGGCGTGACCTTCAACGGGTCGGGCTTCTATCGCACCGACTCGCGCGCGAAAGCTGGTGCGAAGGCCGAGAGTTCGGCATCATCTAAGTCGGAGACTTCGACGGGATCCACTCCGGCACCCGCGAAGACCACGACCTCCGCGTGAGGTCCAAGACCACTACAAGGGGAACCATGCTCAAGGGATTCAAGGAGTTCATCGCGCAGGGCAACGTGATCGACCTCGCCGTCGCGGTCGTCATCGGCGCCGCGTTCACCGCGATCGTCAACACCATCGTCGAGCAGCTGATCAACCCGCTGATCGGTCTTCTCTTCAACGCGGAGAACCTCGACCAGGCGTTCATCGTCGAGGTGGGAAGCGCGAAGTTCGGCTTCGGCGCCGTCATCGCCGCGATCATCAGCTTCCTCGCGGTGGCGCTGGTCGTCTACTTCGTCTTCGTCGTTCCGATGAACAAGATGAAGGAGCTCCAGGCGGCGAGGAACCCCGCTGTCGAGGAGGACACCCTCCCCACCGAGCAGGAGCTGCTCATCGAGATCCGCGACGCACTGCGCAAGAACGCGAGCTGACCGGAATCACCGACGTCGAAGAACGCCCTGCCCCTCCGGGGTGGGGCGTTCTTGTTGCGAGATCTCGACTCGCGGTGATCGCTCAGTAGTGCGGAGGGACTTCCCTCAGCATCCGATCGTCGTTGGGCCCGTGGTCGCCCTCCGTCCCCGCCTTCCGTTCGGGACGCACATGCGGCTCGGACGTCGTGCCCTCCACTCGGGTCAGCTGCGCACGCCGGGCTCCGGGAACCCGCACCACCCGTTGGCGCTTCTCGCGGGGCTCGTCACTCATCGACGTCGAGCGGCTGGGTGTCGTTGTCGGCGCGGACAGCGTCCTCCTCGATGCCGAGGACGGTCGCGATGCGTCGCGCGACCGTCGTCGGGTCGCTGTACAGGTCGAAGGCGTGCACGCGCACATAATGCCAGCCCAGCCTGCGCAGCACCTGCGGCCGCAGGCGCAGGCTCTCACGCAGGGATTCATCGCGGGACTCCGGATCGGACTCGATCACGACGGCACGTCCGGAATGCTGAGCGACCAACGGAAGCCGGCCGCGGTAGTCCACGTCGACCGACGCTCCGAGACGACGCAGCTCTCGCGCCAGCGCCAGGGTGAGCGGATCGGCGAGATCCTCCAGGCGGGCTTCCCTGCCGCGGGCGGCGAGATTCCCGAGGATCGACATCAGCGTGGATGCACCATGCTCCAGGCGCCCCTCGTCGAAACCGGACGGACGGATGCAGGACACGATCACCATCGAGCGCCGAGCGCGCGTCATCCCGACCGTGAGCAGTCGCTCCCCGTCTTCCTGAGACAGATCGCCGAAGTCGCTGAGCACCCGGCCGTGCCTGGTCAGCCCGAACCCGAGCGAGAAGATCACCCGGTCGCGGCTCTCGGCCACGGACTCCTCCAGGGTGAGCACGGCGAACGGCTCGGCGGTGTCCCGACCGACGAAGTCCGCCACGTCCGATCGTCCGGAGAAGGCGGACGCCACGGCCGCGCGCACCCGTTCGGCGTGCCGTCGGCTGGCGGTGATGACCATGAGCGACTCGGCGGGACGATGGATGGCATGCTCGACCACGAGCGTCACAACGCGCGCGACCTCGGCATCCGGGCTCTCCACAGCACCGGACTCCGGATCGGGATTGCCGACCCCGCGCTCCACGTAGTCGACGGTCAGGCTTCCCCGCCCCAGGTAGGATCCCGCCCACGGCAGCGAGACGATCTCGCCGCCGTAGAAGGCGTCGTTGATCAGCTCGGCGAGATCCTCTCCCCCGGCGCGGTAGCTGTGCGTCAGGGTCATCACGGGGAACAGCTCGGCGAGACGCTCGAAGACCGAGACGTCGTCGAAGGGCACCTCGGGCTCCCACTCGGCATCGGGCTGCGTCGCGACCGTGAACGGCGTCGGTCGCTGAGTGACCGGGTCGCCGAAGGCGACGATCTGACGGGCGCGACGGATCGCGGGGGCGGCCTCGGCGAGATTCACCGCGGCGGCATCCACCAGCAGCACGGCGTCGAAGTGGATCGAGTCGGGGATGTCGGGCACCTGATAGGGCGAGGCGATCCACACCGGTGCGAGCACGCGGACGAGGTCGGGTGCCACCGAGACGATCTCGGCCGCGCTGGCGTCGCCATCCTTCAGCGCACGGCGCAGGTTGGCGGCCTGCTCGGGCTCATCGACGATCGCGATACGCCACTGACTGGCCAGGTTCCAGGCCAGCAGCGGACCGGCCATCGCGGTGTGCGCCTCGTCCACGAGGCGGAAGTCCCGCTCCAACCGGTCGACCACCGAGGTGTTCGCACCCAGCAGCGAGCGGTCGTCCTGCAGAGCGCGCTCGAGCAGCGACTGCCACCAGGCGAACTCCAGCTCATCGGCGACCCGCTCCTCCGCCACATGCCGCACAGACATGTCCGACAGCAGCGGCCGCAGCCCCATGCCGCTCAGCTCGTCGCGGATCTCGGTGCGCTCGACGAGATTGTCGAACACCGCGCTGCGCGCGGCGAGCCCGGACAGGGTGCGCACCAGCCGCGCGACGGGGAGCGCGGCGAGTGGTTCCTTGCGACCCAGCGCGGTGTCGAGTTCGGCGAGCTCTGCGGTCACCCGCTGCCAGGCGACGTGCACATCCGACAGACCCAGCGGCACCTGCGGCGCGACGCCGGCCTCGACATAGCGCTGCCACTGCGAGCGCTGGTGCTGGATGCGCAGCAGCGCTTCGTGCATCTCGTTGACCTGTGCACCCGGACGCACGTACTCGCGCGCCAGCCGTTTGAGGCGGCGGCGGGTGGCCGAGGACATCCCCGGTGCGTCGCGGCGGGAGCCGTGTGCCTGGATCAGCTCGCCCAGCGGACGCTCGAACACGGTCGGGCTGAAGCGGTCCAGAGAATCACGGATGCCCTTCAGCAGCTGCAGGTACTCACCGAGCTCGTCGATCGTGCCGAACGGCCGCATGCTGGTCTGGGAGATCAGCTCGTAGCCGCGCTCCAGCAGGGCGGGCACCGCCGTGCCGTGCAACTCGCCTGCGAGTGCGTGCGCAGCCTGAGCGGCCTCGGTGCTCTCGAAGCTGACGCCGTACCAGGGTGAGTCGTCGGGCCCGAAGCGGAACTCGCCGAGCCTGGCGGCTCGCGTGAGCGCCTCGGCCGCACGAGTGCGGTCGCCGGCGAGACGCTCCAGCGTCTGCAGCGAGAGACGCGCGCCCGTCGAGGGCGGCACAGGCAGCGATGCGAGCCGGGTCAGCTGACGGGTCGCGTCGAGGACGGATGCCCCGGTGCGGCCGACCGGCTCGGTCAGCGCACCTCGGTAGTCACGCAGCACGGTGCGCAGCCGGACGAGTGCCTGATCGATGTCGGTGGCCTTGGGCTGGGTCGCCTTCTCACTGCGCGCGATCGACCTGATCAGGTCGCGCCGCATGTCCGCCGGAGAGACTGCAAGGCCGTCGAGCCCGATGCCCGCAAGCCGATGACGCACGCCATCCAGCGTTGAGCGTCTGGCCGAGACGACCAGTACGCGCTTGCCCGCACGGACGAACGCACCGAGCGCGTTGATCACGGTCTGCGTGCCGCCGGTGCCCGGCAGCGTCGAGACGACCAGAGAGTGCCCGGCGGCAATGCGCGCGAGCACCTCCTCCTGCTCGGCATCTGCATCCAGCAGCAGCGTCTCGGAAGCCGGCACGCGCTCGTCGGGCGCGAGCACCTCCGGTGCCTCCCGGCGCTCCGAGAGCTGCTCGCGATCGGCCGCGTGCCCGCCGAGCGCATTGAGCACGGGATGATCGAGGTTCACCATGTCGCGCACCATCGCCCCGGTGACATCGGCGAAGGTGGAGACCACGAGCCGTGGATGCACCGCGAAGGTGTCGATGGAGCGGGTCAGCTCGCGCAGCCGATCGATGACCGGCTGCGGTTTGAAGATGCCGCCGTCGTAGGCGAGAGCTGCGAGCTCGGCTGCATCGAGAGTGAGCCCGAAGTGATCTCGAGCGATCCGGATCAGCTCGGGGTTCACATCGAACGCACCCTGCAGCTTCAGCTCGAAGTCGGCATGGTGACGACGGATCGCCAGCGGTCGCAGCAGCACCGGCGCTGCGAAATCCACGCCGCCCACCCGCCAGCGAGCGATCCCCACGGCCAGTCGGACGGCGTCGATTCCGCGCACGGTGCGCAGCTCGGTGTTGCGTGCGGTGATCCGCTCAGCAGCCATCCGCGCGGTGCGCAGACCGACCTCGTCACGGAACAGGTTGGACAGCAGCGTGGAGCGGCCGGTGATGAACTGCGGCAGGCTGCCCGGATGCGCCTTGGAGATGTCGATGCCCGACTCGGGCGTGTCCGTGAACGACGTCAGCGGCGAAGCTCCGCCCAGATCAGCGGCTTCGGCACGCAGCCTGGTGCGCTGCGCCTCCGCCGCGTGGGCGATGTCGATCCCTGTCGACGAGTCACTGAGCTCCCCGAGATTCATCGCGGTGTCCTCCTCCGCGTCCTCGGTGTCCTTCGCCTCGCGCCGCCACACATCTCAAAGCCTAAGCGCGACAGCTGCGAGCACCGGTATCCCGGGCCGATTCCCGCAGATCGTGGCGGCTTTTCCACGTCAAGCACCCGCTCAGCGCGATCGAATCACCCGCTCTGCACATTCCCCGGCCTCTTCCGAGTTGTCCACCGATCCCGTGATCGGCGCAGTCACGAGGGTGCGTGCACAGGATGATGGGGACATGAGCTTTCGACACGACTTCATTCCGACGCCCTTCGGCGACGCACTGGCGGTCTTCTCGGATGCCGGGATCGTCAGCTTCGACCTCTCCGAACCGCAGGATCCGACCGTGCCATGGCTGCTGGAAGGCGTGAGCCGCCGGCTCGGTGCGACGCCCGAGCCGGCACCGGGAGCGGGTGACCAGCTCGCTCACCTGCTGGCCGAGTACTTCGAAGGAGCACCCATTCGCTTCGACGAGCAGCTGAGCTTCGACTGGCGGCTCGTCGAGGGGTTCCCGCGCGCGGCGCTGCAGGCGGTGTGCGAGATCCCCTGGGGCGAGACCATGAGCTACGGCGAAGTGGCGGTCGTCGCCGGCAGTCCCGGCGCCGCCCGGGCCGTGGGCACAGCATGCCGCCTGACCCCGTTCTCGGTGATCGTTCCCGCGCATCGAGTCATCCGATCGGATGGAACGCCCGGTCATTACGGGGCGCACCCGGAGCGAAAGCGCTATCTTCTCGACCTCGAAAGCGACTCCGCCTCGACATCGTGACAGACACGGGGCCCGGCGTGTAGGCCGTCGGGCCCCGATTCCGTCATGAGCGCCCGCATTTCCGCATATTCATGTCGATGGTATTGTCGACGCTACGAAACGGGGCGATGCATCACCACCCCTGAAAGCGGGAAATCACCGAGGATGAGAATGCAGAGCGGCTCGACGGAGGCCGGTTCCAGAGAGGATCTCATCGCCGGTGGTGTGCGCGAACTCGCTCGCCGCACGCGATTCCCGGTCGCTTTCGGCGGGCTCATCCACGACGGTGAGGTCGACATCACGACGATCGTCGGCAACCGGACCCGTCATCTCGACGGCCTTCAGGTGCGCCCGGAACGCGGACTGGGCGGGCGCGCGATGATCGAACTCCGCCCACGCATGACGAACGACTATCGCTCCTCCCAGCAGATCACCCACGACTACGACGTATTCGTGCTGGGCGAGGGCCTTCGCACGCTGCTGGCGCTGCCCATCGTCGTCGAGGGCAGGCCCCGCGGCGTGCTCTACGCAGGTGCCTGGGAGCAGTCGCCGATCGGCGACGTGACGACGGCCCCGGCGATGTCGGTGGTGCAGCGCATCGCCACCGAGCTGCGCATCCGGGACGAGGTCGAGCGGCGACTGCACGAGGCCGCTCCCCTCCGGTCGTGGCGTCACCGCAGCGGGAAGATCTTCGCGAGAGCTTCGCAGAGCTGCGCAGCATCGCGGCGGAGCTGACCGATGAATCGCTGCGCGAGCGCATCGCCGCTGTCGAGCGCCGCCTGATGGGAGTCGCGGAGCCCGCTCAGGCGCTCGACGCGGAGCCTGCGGCGCACCTGTCTCCCCGCGAGCTGGATGTGCTCGCCTGCGCAGCGGTGGGCTCCACCAATGCGCAGATCGCGACGCAATTGGGCCTGCGGGAAGGAACTGTCAAGGCCTATCTGCGCTCGGCGATGTCGAAACTGGATGCGTCTTCCCGTCATTCGGCGGTCGTACGAGCGCGCCGCGCCGGCCTGCTTCCTGAAACCGGCAATTCGCATCATTCAGAATCGACAATTGAATGCGCCGATTCTTGCATTCATCGAATGCCGCGCATATCGTTGACGCATGGCTCGTAGAATTGTGCATCAGCTCGTTGACGATATCGATGGCACGCTGCTGGAAGTCGGGGAAGGCGAGACCGTTCACTTCTCCCTAAACGGCGCAGCATATGAAATCGATCTGACGAATTCCCACGCAGAGGAGCTGAAAGCGGCTCTCGCGCCCTTTATCGAGGCGGGCCGTCGTGCTTCCGCGGGGAACGTCCGCGCTGCGGCACCGCGCCGCCGTGCCGCACGCAACTCCGAGGTCGGCGAGATCCGTGAATGGGCGAAGGCCCAGGGCCTCAAGGTCTCTGAGCGCGGCCGCATCTCTGCCGAGGTCATGGACGCATACCGCGCCGCACACTGACATCTTCGTTCCCGATGCGGACGAAGTGATCGTGGCCGCCGACCATTAGACTTGTCGGGCGCCTTCGTAGCTCAGTCGGATAGAGCGGCCCTCTCCTAAAGGGCAGGTCGCAGGTTCGAATCCTGTCGAGGGCACGATCACGCGAAAAGGGCCGCCCGGAGGGTGGCCCTTTTCGCGTGATCTACACCCCTACGCGGCCAGTGCCAGGTACGGCTCCCACCGCGGGTCGCTCCGCTCGGTGCCGCGGACGGTCCACGCGGTGCCACGCGGCTGACGCGGCGCCATCCGCAGCTGCCAGCCCATTTCCTGCGGCGTGCGGTCGCTCTTGAGGTTGTTGCACTTCAGGCAGCAGGCGATGAGGTTTTCCCAGCTGTCCGCTCCTCCACGCGAGCGCGGCAGGATGTGATCGATCGTGGCGGCATTCCGGCCGCAGTACCCGCAGCGGTGGTCATCGCGACGCAGCACTCCACGCCTGGTGACGGGTATGCGTCGCGCGGACGGCACGCGCACGTAGCGTGTGAGCAGGATCACGACCGGGCGCTCATAGGCGTTGCGTCCCGCCCAGACGGGGTCGCCCTCCACGTGTTCGATCACGCTGGCCTTCTCATTCATCACGAGCACCATCGCTCTTTTGAACGAGACCACCGTGAGCGGCTCGTATCCGGCATTCAGAACCAGTGTGCGCATCGTCGTCATCCTCTCGATCCGGCCGGGATGGCTTCCCGGCTCTGTCGACTCACACGACGCCGTTCGGGCAGCAGCGGCCACAGGAATGAGAAAAGGCGCCATCTCAAAGACAGCGCCTTTCATGCTCGACGATGCCGAGCCGTCCCTGCGGACCGAGCCGGTGAACCAGATGACCGAGCACATCCATGGTTCGGATGCCCGGTATCTGCTCCATCGGCTTCTCCCGCCCGTACGACGACGGGTACAGGCTAGCCCATCCGTCTGAACCGGACGGGATTCCGGGCGCGCGACGTGTCGCAGCGGGTGACTCAGCCGGCGTTGGCGCGCAGCCACGAGACCGGCTCGACCAGCGAGCCGTTCATCCTGACCTCGAAGTGCAGGTGCGCGCCGAACGAATGCCCCGTGTTGCCGACCTTTCCAATGAACTGTCCGGGCTGCACGACCTGGCCGGCCTGCACTGCGCGAGTGCCGTGGGTCATGTGGCCATACAGCGTGGAGATCCGCTGACCCCCACGACGGAGTCGATCACGATGGCGACCCCGTAGCCGAAGTAGCTCTCGGACGAGGTGCGCACGACACCGCCAGCGGCGGCGAAGATCGGGCTGCCGGCCGGTGCGACCATGTCGGCGCCGCTGTGTCCGCTGCCGAGCGTGCGGCTGACGTAGTACGAGCCCTGAGCGAGCGGGTAGCGCACTTCGCCGGATCCCGCCGCGACCAGACGCAGATCCGCATCGCTCAGACGGCTGCCGCTTGAAGCGAGGCGGGCCGCGACGGCAGCGCGCTTCTTGGCGGCCTCCTCGGCCTTCTTCTTCGCGATCTCATCGGGAGTGGTGGCCGAGTAGGTGCTGCGCTCGATGGGGGCGGCGGTGGCCTCGGATGCCACCACGAGCGACTGCGCGTCATCGAAGGCCATCTGCTGCAATGTCGTGGCCTCGGTCTTGCTGGCGCCGGTCGCCGCATAGGCGGGAAGGGCGATCGCCGCCACCAGAGCACCGACGGCCGCGAAGATGGCCACCGAGCGCATCGGCTTGACACTCGACCGGGTGCTTGCACTGGCCCGAGCGCGAATCGGCATCCGCTTCTTCGGGTCTTCGGGTGTCTCGGTCGTGGCGATGTCTTCGGCCAAAGGGAATCCTCCTGCGCCTCCGCGCTCATTCGGGTGAACGCAGGCTCGTCAGCATCAGTCGTTTCTCGGGCACGTATGTCACACGGCACGTTGTGCGAACTTCTCGCGGAGACGACGAGCCAGGGAGGCGATCTCCGCGATTGTCGCCGACGGGCTTCTCGCCGACGACCTCACCGACGTTACCGGAAGATAACGATTCTGTCACCCCGCGAACCTGGCAATTCACCAGGTTAGGCTGCGGCTGCGGTCGATCAGTCGCTTCCGCCGACCAGGAAGATGTGCGACGCCAGCTCGACGGGAAGCTCCAGACCCTCGTCACGACCGTCCATCTGGATCAGCACGTAGCCCTCGTTGTAGCGGTACTCCCCGTGCGCCCCCGGCACCACTCCCGCATCACGCAGCTGCTCGAGCAGATCGGGATCGACCTGGGCGGGCTCGGCCAGGCGGCGCACGGTTCCCGTGATCGGCCCGCCTGCAGCATCCAGCTTCTTCACCAGCCCGATCACGCCGTCGTCGAAGGAGCGCGACGCCACGTCACCGAGCTGGTCCAAGCCCGGAATCGGGTTCCCGTAGGGCGACTCGGTCGGATGCCCGAGCAGCTCCACGAGCCGGCGCTCGACCTGTTCGCTCATCACGTGCTCCCAGCGGCAGGCCTCTTCATGCACATAGGCCCAGTCCAGCCCGATCACATCCGACAGCAGCCGCTCGGCGAGGCGGTGCTTGCGCATCACGTCGACCGCTTTGCGTCGTCCAGCCTCGGTGAACTCCAGCCGCCGGTCATCCGACACGACCACCAGGCCGTCGCGTTCCATGCGCCCCACGGTCTGCGACACCGTCGGCCCCGAGTGGCCTAGCCGCTCGGAGATGCGCGCACGCAGCGGCACGATGTTCTCCTCCTCGAGCTCGAGGATGGTGCGCAGATACATCTCTGTCGTGTCGATCAGATCGGTCATGCAAGCCCTCCGGAGGTTATAAGGCAAGCCTACCTTCCGCCCTGACGCCGTGCGTCATGCGGTCGAGGGGATCGCCGCGCTCCGCCTACAATCAAGCCATGGCGATCGAGATCCCCCGCGAACTCCTGCCCGTCGACGGACGCTTCGGCTGCGGTCCGTCCAAAGTGCGCCCCGCGCAGATCGAGGCGCTTGCCGCGGTCGGATCGAGCTTGCTCGGCACCTCGCATCGGCAGCTGCCGGTGAAGAACTTGGTGGCGAGCGTGCGCGAGCGGCTCGCGACGCTGTTCCGCCTTCCCGACGGCTACGAGATCATCCTCGGCAACGGCGGCTCGACCGCTTTCTGGGACGCCGCCGCCTTCGGCCTGATCGAGCGCCGCAGCCAGAACCTGGTCTTCGGAGAGTTCGGCGGCAAGTTCGCCAAGGCCGCCGCCGCGCCGTGGTTGGACGCTCCGGACGTGCGCAAGGCCGATCCCGGCTCGCTCGCGGCCGCCGAGGTCATCGACGGTGTCGACGTGTACGCATGGCCGCACAACGAGACCTCCACAGGTGTCGCAGCTCCCGTGCAGCGGGTCGCCGCAGACGGCGCACTCACCGTGATCGATGCCACCAGTGCCGCGGGCGGGATCGATTTCGATGTGACCCAGGCCGACGTCTACTACTTCGCCCCGCAGAAGAACCTCGGCTCGGACGGCGGGCTGTGGTTCGCCGCCGTCTCGCCTGCGGCCATCGAGCGCATTGAGCGCATCGCGGCATCCGATCGCTACATCCCCGAGTTCCTGAGCCTCGGCAACGCGCTGACCAACTCCCGTCTCAGCCAGACGCTGAACACCCCGGCGCTGACGACCCTGCACCTGCTGGACACCCAGCTGGACTGGATCCTCGGCCACGGCGGGCTGGAATGGGCTGCGGCGCGCACGGTGGAGTCGTCCGGGCTGCTGTACGACTGGGCGGAGGCGACCTCGATCACAGCGCCGTTCGTCGCCGACCCGGCGCACCGCTCCCCGTCGTCGCGACGATCGACTTCGACGGCGTCGATGCGGCGGCCATCGCGAAGACGCTGCGCGCCAACGGCATCGTCGATACCGAGCCCTATCGCAAGCTCGGCCGCAACCAGCTGCGCATCGCGACGTTCGTCTCCATCGACCCCGACGACGTGCGCCAGCTGATCCGCTCGATCGACTTCGTCCTCGAACACCTGGGCTGAGCACCGAAACCCCTCACCAGCGCCGAAACCCCTCCTGATCAGCGTAATTCAGGAGGGGTTTCGACGTTCACGAGGGGTTTCGCCGGGAGGATGGAAGGAGTGGGGTCACTCCTCCTCGTCGCCGGCGTCCTCGTCGAGTTCGTCGATGTCGACGCCGTCGAGGTCACCGGCGTGCAGCAGGTCGCTCACGTCCTCATCGTCATCGTCGTCGTCGTCATCGTCATCCGATTCGTCGTCAGAGTCGGCATCAGCAGCATCATCTGCGTCACCGGCGGAGCCGCCCTCGGCGGCCTGTGCTGCCAGCTCGGCCTGGTGTGCACGGTACTCCGCGAGACGCTCGGCCCACGGCACCCAATCCGGGGCGAGCAGAGCGCTATCGCCGGGCATCAGCTCGACCTCGAGCACCGTCGGCTCAGTATCGTCGACCTGTGCGACCGACACGGTCCAGTACCAGCCGGGGTATCCCGGCAGCCGGTTCTCGAAGCGCAGCGAAACGGCGCCGCTCTCCTCGACGGTGTATCCGGCGGCAGGACCGACGGTGGCGGCAGGGGTGATCTCGTGCAGCGCGGCGAGGGCGAGATCGCGTGTCGCCGCGGCGAGTTCGTCAGGCGTCGAGGTCATCAGCGACCTTGCGCAGCACGGCGGCAACCTGGCGACTCCGGCCTGCGGAGGGATAGCGGCCTCGCCGCAGCTCGCTCCCCATGTCGTCGAGCAGCTTGACGAGGTCCTCGACGATGATCGCCATGTCGTCCGCGGGCTTGCGGGTCGCCTTCGCGAGGCTCGGCGGCGCGTCCAACACCCGCACCGAGAGCGCCTGCGGACCACGGCGCCCGTCGGCGAGACCGAACTCCACACGGGTGTTCTTCTTCACGGAGACGCCCGCGGGAAGGGCAGAGGCGTGCAGGAAGACGTCCTGGCCGTCATCGGATGCGATGAAGCCGAACCCCTTCTCGTCGTCGTAGAACCTGACCTTGCCGGTGGGCATGGGAGAACCTCGCTGAGTGTGAATGCCGAAACACCGCGCGGTGGCGCGGCCTCTCCAGCCTACCCGCCCTCGCAGGACCCCCGGCATCAGCTCGGCGAGCTGCACGGGCACCCAAGCGATACGCTGAGAGCGATGAGAACCCCACAGGAGACACCCGAGACGCCGACCGGGCGGATCGATCGCTTTCTCGCGTACACGGCACTGGCGCTGGCGGCGGCGTCGATCATCTGCTTCTTCGCGATCATCATCGGCACGGCGACCGGCATGGATCAGGCCTCGTTCGGCTCCGGCGCCTGGCCGTTCATCGCGGCGCTGCCGCTGTTCGGGCTCCCACTGGCCTTCGTGATGATCATCGCCCTGCTGATCATCACCTTCGTGCGCAGGGGACGCGCGGGCAAGCGGTCCTGACGCCATGAGCACCCAAGCGCGCCCGCTGGCGGATCGGCTCTCGGCGGCGAGCGATGCGCAGCTGGCCGAGCTGCTGCGGATCCGCGGGGTGCGACCGGATGCCGATTGGGATGACTTCTTCGACGCCGCGGAGGCGCTGCTGGAGCCGGCGTCGATCGAGCGTGGCCTTGCCGCAATGACCCGTTCCGAGGCGCAGACGCTGATCGCGGCGATCAGAGGCGAGGCTGATGCCGACGCGCGGGAGCTGCTCGGGCAGCATGCGTTCCTCGACGATGACGGACGGGTGCCCGCCGCCGTCGTGGCCACCGTCGCCGCGCACCCCGCCGTGCCGGAGGCAGACCGGGTCGACGAGTCAGCGGCATCCGCTCAGGCCTCGGCGCGCGCGGCCGAGCGGGCATTCACGACCATGGGATCCCTCGCCGACCTTCTGCTGGCGGCCCGGACCGCTCCGCTCTCACTCATCGCATCCGGCGCGCTGAGCGCGTCGGAGAAGCGTCGGCTGTCCGCGCGCGACGAGCCCGATGAGCTCCGTGAGATCGCCGAGCTCACCGGCCTTGCGCGCGCCGTGGATCGCGAGCTGCGCGTGACGGCACCCGCCGAGGAGTGGCTGGCTTCGTCGTTCACCGCACGATGGGCGCACGTGGTGAGCGCGTTCCGCGCCGCGCTCCCTGCAGGCATCCGTTCGGGTGACGGCTGGATCCCCGTCGGCGAATGGGAGCAGGCGCATCCCTGGGATCGGAACTGGCCCGCCAGAGCGGCGCGGCTGCGGTCCCTTGCCGTGCTGCTCGGACTGCGCACCCAGGACGACACCGAGCCGTCGTGGGCCCGGCGACTGCGGCTGGGCGAGCAGGTGCGAACGGACGATCTCGAGGCGCTGCTGCCCACCGAGGTCGACCGGATCTTCCTGCAGAACGACCTGACCGCGATCGCCCCGGGCCCGCTGCTGCCCGAGCTCGAGAACCGGCTGCGCGGGATGACCGAGCACGAATCCGCCGCGCAGGTGTCGTCGTACCGGTTCAGCGCGGACTCGATGGCGCGCGCGCTGGTGGAGGGCGAGACCGAGCAGAGCATCCTCTCGTTCCTGCGCGAGATCTCGCTGACCGGGCTTCCCCAGCCGCTCGAATACCTGGTCGCACAGACCGCAGCGCGGCACGGACTGGTGCGCGTCGGACCGGATGCCGTCGGCGGCACCAGCGTGTCGAGCACGGACGAGCATCTGCTCAGGGCGATCGAGGTGGACCGGAATCTGCGCCCGATGGGTCTCGTGCGCGAGGGCGATCATCTGACCTCGCGGGTCAGCGCGGAGACCGTCGCATGGGCGCTGTCGGATGCTCGCTACCCGGCCACGCTCGTGGATCGCTACGGTGCGAGCGTGGCCGCCAGCCGGCGACGGCTGGCTCCGCCGCTCCCCGCCGAACCGGAGACGTACTCCGCTCTGCTCGCGCGACTGCGCTCCCGGCAGGGCCCGGATGCTGATGCCGCGTGGCTGGACCGCGAGCTGGAGGCGGCCGTACGCGCCCGTGCGCACGTCGTGGTCGAGGTGGCGATGCCGGACGGATCCCGCCGCGAGTTGACGCTGGAGGCATCCGGGATCGGTGGCGGGAGGCTGCGCGGGCGGGATCGCACCGCCGATGTCGAGCGCACACTGCCGGTGCGCAGCATCCGCTCGGTGCGGGTGCTGGAGGACTGACCCCGGCATCCGACGGTAGACTGGACAGCTATGTCCGATGGCCCCCTGATCGTCCAGAGCGACCGCACCGTGCTGCTGGAGGTCGCCCACGCCGACGCCGAGACCGCGCGCCACGAGCTGGCGATCTTCGCCGAGCTCGAGCGGGCGCCGGAGCACATCCACACCTATCGCATCACCCGGCTGGGACTGTGGAACGCCCGCGCGGCAGGCCACACCGCCGAAGACATGCTCGAGACCCTGGAGCGCTGGTCGCGCTTCCCTGTGCCGCCGTCGGTGGCCGTCGACCTGCGCGAGACCGTGAACCGCTACGGGCGACTGGTGATCGAGCGCGATGACGAGGGCACGCTGGTGCTGCGCTCCAGTGACCCGGCCGTGCTCACCCAGGTGGCCGGCAACAAGCGCATCCAACCGCTGCTGATCGGGCACCCGTCTCCGGAGAGCTATGTCATCGACGCCTGGGCGCGCGGGCAGATCAAGCAGGAGCTGCTGAAGATCGGCTGGCCCGCCGAGGATCTCGCCGGCTACACCCCCGGCACACCGCACGAGATCGAGCTCGATGAGGACGGCTGGGCGATGCGCCCGTACCAGCGCGCTGCGGTGGATGCTTTCGCCAAGGACGGCTCAGGGGTCGTGGTGCTCCCGTGCGGTGCAGGCAAGACCATCGTCGGAGCAGCCGCGATGGCGGCGACCGGCACCACCACGCTGATCCTGGTGACGAACACCGTCTCGGCCCGCCAGTGGCGCGACGAGCTGCTGCGGCGCACCTCGCTGACGGCCGAGGAGATCGGCGAGTACTCCGGCCAGGCCAAGGAGGTCAGGCCCG
Source organism: Microbacterium suwonense (assembly GCF_030296555.1). NCBI lineage: Bacteria > Bacillati > Actinomycetota > Actinomycetes > Micrococcales > Microbacteriaceae > Microbacterium > Microbacterium suwonense. Next base: position 153,601 of record NZ_AP027728.1, on the reverse strand, counting down.
TCACGATCGCGACCTATCAGATCCTGACCGCCAAGCGAAAGGGCGAGTACGCCCATCTCGCGCTGCTGAACGCGCTGGATTGGGGGCTGATCGTCTATGACGAGGTGCACCTGCTGCCGGCGCCGGTGTTCAAGCTCACCGCCGATCTGCAGGCTCGCCGGCGGATCGGCCTGACCGCGACGCTGGTGCGCGAGGACGGCCGCGAGGGCGACGTGTTCAGCCTGATCGGTCCCAAGCGGTTCGACGCACCCTGGAAGCAGATCGAGGCGCAGGGGTTCATCTCGCCCGCCGCCTGCTATGAGGTGCGGGTGGATCTGCCGCCGGAGGACCGGCTGGAGTACGCGGCGGCCACGGATGACGAGCGCTACCGGCTCGCGGCATCCGCTCCCGCCAAGATCACCGCCGTGCGCGAGCTGATCGCCCAGCATCCCGACGAGCGGATCCTCGTGATCGGACAGTACCTCGACCAGCTCGAGGAGCTGTCGCAGGCGCTGAACGCGCCGCAGATCACCGGCGCGACGCCGGTGGACGAGCGTGAGGAGCTGTACCGGCAGTTCCGCGAGGGTGAGATCTCGCTGCTGGTGGTGTCGAAGGTGGCGAACTTCTCGGTGGATCTGCCGGAGGCATCCGTCGCCATCCAAGTCTCCGGGTCGTTCGGCTCCCGTCAGGAGGAGGCGCAGCGGCTGGGAAGACTCCTGCGCCCGAAGCAGTCCAATCACACCGCGAGCTTCTACACGCTCATCGCCCGCGACACGGTCGATCAGGACTACGCGCAGAACCGGCAGCGGTTCCTCGCCGAGCAGGGCTACAGCTACACGATCATGGATGCCGACGATCTCGCGGCGGCGTGACGGGCGTCATCGACGACTCCGCTGACGCCGGGGCGTCCTCACCGGGCCGCAGCCCGCAACGCCAGCACGGCGCGGCCAGATCGTCCAGTAGCGCACCGCACTCCGGGCACACCTTCGAGAGCCAGCACGCGCTGTCGCCGCCCTCGAACTCGTCCATAGAACGGATGCTACTCCTGTGACCGACGACGGACGCCGGCGTCCGCCGAGGTGCGCATCTCCGAAGACAATCAGCGCACGCAACAGCGAAGTCACCATAATGGGGACATGACTGATGCGCGCATCCTGGTCGTCGACGACGAACCGAACATCCGCGACCTGCTCTCCCGGGGTCTCAGCTTCGCCGGGTTCAAGGTGAAGACCGTCGCCAACGGGGCGGCCACCATCTCCGCGGTCCTCGAGGAGGAGCCGGATCTCATCATCCTCGATGTCATGCTGCCCGACATGAACGGCTTCAGTGTGACCAAGCGGCTGCGCGGGGCCGGATTCACCGCACCGATCCTCTTCCTCACCGCCAAGGACGACACTCAGGACAAGATCGAGGGGCTCAACGCCGGCGGTGACGACTACGTCACCAAGCCGTTCGCCCTCGACGAGATCGTGGCGCGGGCCCAGGCGATCCTGCGTCGCACCATGCAGACCGACGAGGAGTCACTGATCCGCGCAGGCGAGCTGTCGATGGATCAGGACACCCACGACGTGTTCGTGGGCAAGGTACCGATCGAGCTGAGCCCGACCGAGTTCAAGCTGCTGAAGTACCTGATGCTCAACCCGAACCGGGTGCTGTCCAAGGCGCAGATCCTCGATCACGTGTGGGAGTACGACTTCAACGGCGACGCCGGCATCGTAGAGAGCTACATCTCCTATCTGCGCCGCAAGATCGACCCGCACACCGAGGAGTCGGTCATCCAGACCAAGCGCGGATTCGGCTACATGCTCAAGGTCGGCAAGTCCGCCTGAGCGCGGCTGCGGAGCGGAGCATGGCCAGCGGATCCGATTCCGTCACCCGGTGGTGGCGTCGGATCAGCCTGCGCGCGAAGGTGACCGGCGTCACGGTCGCGGTGCTCGCGCTCGGTCTGGTCGTGGCCGGGATCGGCACCATCCCGATCCTGCGCGGCGCGATGATCAACAACATCAACTCGCAGCTGCCCGCGCTGGCGACCACAGGGCAGGCGGAGCGGTTCTTCGACGTCACCGTCTCGGACGGAGACCTGCATTTCGAGCCGAAGGCGGGCGCCCCGCGCGCGACGGACTTCGCGGTCGCCTTCTACACGACCGACGGCGATCCGATCGCTCAGGCCGGTGTGACTCCCGAGCAGAGACCGGAGTTCCCCGCGAAGCTGAGCCTGCAGTCCGCTCTCGCGATGGCGGATCAGGTGCTCTCCCTCGAGGCGCCGGAGGGGCAGAGCTACAGCGCAGCGGCATCTCCCCAGCCTCTGCAGAGCATCGCCGGCGTGACCTACGTGCAGGTCGTGGCACTGCCGCTGGATGAGGCCGATCGCATCGTCGGCACCTATTTCGCGGTGTACACGGCCGTCGCGCTGGTGACGATCCTGCTCGCGGCGCTGCTGATCCGGGGCCTGGTGACCCTCACCTTCCGGCGTCTCGGTCAGGTGGAGTCCACCGCGATGTCGATCGCCGCCGGAGACTTCAGTCAGCGTCTGACTGACCTGGAGCCGACCACAGAGGTCGGCAGATTGAATTCCGCCATCAACACCATGCTGGATCGCGTCGACCGCTCACTCGCGCAGCGCGACCGCACCGTGCAGAACATGCGCCGCTTCATCGGGGACGCCAGTCACGAACTGCGCACACCGCTGGTGAGCGTGCGCGGCTATGCGGAGCTGTATCGGATGGGGGCGATCAGCGGCGATGAGGACACCGCGCGTGCGATGGAGCGCATCGAGAAGGAGGCGATCCGGATGGGCGTGCTCGTCGAGGACCTTCTCGCGCTCGCCCGCCTGGACGAGGAGCGCGAGCGCGAGCTCGAGATCGTCCCGATCGACCTGCGGCCGGTGGCGCGTGATGCGGCGCTGGATCTGCGTGTCGCATCCCCTGGACGCACGATCACTGTGATCGACACGACGGCAGAGGAGCCCGCACCTGCGCAGCCGGCACCACCGGACGTGCCGCCGACGCCTGCACCTGCACCTGCACCGACGACCCGTGCCACCGGGCCGCTCGGACGACTGCGACGCCGGCCCAAGCCGGCTCCTGCGCTGCCGTCGATCGACTTCACCGAGGCGACGGATGCTCCGGTGCGCACGCCCCCGATCGTGCTCGGCGAGGAGAACAAGGTGCGTCAGGTGGTGACGAACCTGCTCGGGAACGCCAGGCGCTTCTCTCCCGAAGAGGGGTCGATCGAGCTCGTCGTCGGGGCCGACCGCCGTCGCGGCGTCGGCACGATCGCGGTCGTCGACCATGGCGAGGGTATCCCGCCGCAGATCCGCGAGCACATCTTCGAGCGCTTCTGGCGCGCGGACACGTCTCGTGCCCGCGAGACCGGTGGCGCGGGCCTCGGCCTGGCCATCGTCGCCTCGATCGTGGAGACCCTGCACGGCTCAGTGCGGGTCGATGAGACCCCCGGCGGCGGGGCCACGTTCACCGTCTCGCTTCCGCTTGCTCCGGCGCGGTCGATCCCGGAGCACCTGCTCGAGGAGACGCAGCCGCTGGATCGGCTCGACCTCTGAGCCCACTCCCCCTGCACATTCCGTTGCTTCTGCGACTTGTGCACGGATGCCGGGAATCACGGCATCCGTCCCCTCTCCACGCTTCTAGAGTCGGAAGCCCATCGAGAGGAGAACCCATGTCCGTCTTCACCGTAGACACCGACGCAGTCCACGCCGCTCATGGCGCCGCCCGCGGCACCATGGAGCGGCTGCAGAGCGAGTCGACCGCGCTGATGGCGCAGCTGACACAGCTGCAGTCAACCTGGACCGGCTCAGCATCCGCCGCATTCCAGCAGTGCAGCGAGCAGTGGCGCGGCGCGCAGCTGCACCTGGAGCAGGTGCTCGCATCCATCAGTACGGCGCTCGGCTCGGCTGCCAGTCAGTACGCGGATGCCGATCAGTACTCGGCGAGCCTGTTCCGCTGAGGAATCGCCCGCTCAGCGGCCCAGGAACGCAGAACGCCCCCTGCCTGAGCAGGGGGCGTTCTGTGAGATGAGGCTGGGCTTCGCGTCAGAAGTCCATGCCACCCGACGGGTCGGCAGGAGCTGCCGGCGTCTTCTCGGGCTTGTCGGCCACGACGGCCTCGGTGGTGAGGAACAGAGCCGCGATCGAGGCTGCGTTCTGCAGCGCCGAGCGGGTGACCTTGGCCGGGTCGATGATGCCCTGTGCGAACATGTCGCCGTACTCACCGGTGGCGGCGTTCAGGCCGTGTCCGGTGGCCAGCTCGGCGACCTTGTGCGCCACGACACCGGGCTCCAGGCCCGCGTTGAGGGCGATCTGCTTCAGCGGCGCCTCGAGTGCGACGCGGACGATGTTCGCGCCGGTCGCCTCGTCACCCTCGAGGGTGAGACCGTCGAGCGCCTTGGCGGACTGGATGAGCGCGACGCCACCACCGGGGACGATGCCCTCCTCGACGGCTGCCTTCGCGTTGCGGACGGCGTCCTCGATGCGGTGCTTGCGCTCCTTGAGCTCGACCTCGGTGGCCGCGCCCGCCTTGATGACGGCCACGCCGCCGGCGAGCTTGGCGAGGCGCTCCTGCAGCTTCTCGCGGTCGTAGTCGCTGTCGGTGTTCTCGATCTCGCGACGGATCTGGGTGACGCGGCCCTCGATCGCGGATGCCTCGCCGGCACCCTCGACGATGGTGGTCTCGTCCTTGGTGACGATGACCTTGCGTGCACGGCCGAGCAGGTCGAGGGTGGTGTTCTCGAGCTTGAGACCGACCTCCTCGGTGATGACCTGGCCGCCGGTGAGGATCGCGATGTCCTGCAGCTGAGCCTTGCGACGGTCGCCGAAGCCCGGTGCCTTGACGGCGACGGACTTGAAGATGCCGCGGATCTTGTTCAGCACCAGGGTCGCCAGGGCTTCGCCCTCGACGTCCTCGGCGATGATGACGAGCTCCTTGCCGTCCTGGATGACCTTGTCGACGATCGGCAGCAGGTCCTTGATGTTGCCGATCTTCTGGTTGGCGATCAGGACGTACGGGTCCTCGAAGACAGCCTCCTGGCGCTCCGGGTCCGTGACGAAGTACGGGTTGAGGTAGCCCTTGTCGAAGCGCATGCCCTCGGTGAGCTCGAGCTCGGTGCCGAAGGTCTGCGACTCCTCGACGGTGACCACGCCCTCCTTGCCCACCTTGTCGATGGCCTCGGCGATCAGCTCGCCGATGGCAGTGTCGGCGGCGGAGATGGATGCGGTGGCCGCGATCTGCTCCTTGGAGTCGATCTCCTTGGCGCTGGCGAGCAGGTCCTCGGTGATGGCCGCGACGGCCTTCTCGATGCCGCGCTTGAGCGAGATCGGGTCGGCGCCGGCTGCGACGTTGCGCAGGCCCTCGCGGACCAGTGCCTGAGCCAGGACGGTCGCGGTGGTGGTTCCGTCACCGGCGACGTCGTCAGTCTTCTTGGCGACCTCCTTGACGAGCTCCGCACCGATCTTCTCGTACGGGTCGTCGAGCTCGATCTCCTTGGCGATCGACACACCGTCGTTCGTGATCGTGGGGGCGCCCCACTTCTTCTCGAGCACGACGTTGCGACCGCGCGGGCCGAGGGTCACCTTGACTGCGTCGGCCAGGATGTTCAGGCCGCGCTCGAGGCCGCGACGGGCCTCCTCATCGAAAGCGATGATCTTTGCCATGAGTCTTTCGTCCCTCCCGGACGTAGGCGATGAATTTAGCACTCAGAGTGATCGAGTGCTAACACCAGTCTGGCACTCGACCCATGAGAGTGCAAGCCGTACGAACACCTTGTTCCCTGCGGTGCGTCTCAGCCTTCCGGCGTCTGCTCGCTGTCGGGCGGCGCGGGGCTGTCCGTGCCGACCCGATCCATGCCGATCACGACGGTCAGCTGCGGCTGTCCACTCGCATCGCTCCCCTCGTAATGGTCGCTCTGCGTGACCTTCGCGCCGCCGAGTACCTGCTCCGCGACGCCGAGGGCTGCGGCCTCATCGCCCTTCTCGACGTAGAACACGGTGGTCTCGTCGAACGGTGCGGTGGCGGCATCGCTGCCGAGCACGGCATCCGCCGCCCAGCCCTCGTCGATCAGCTTCTGCCGCACCGGCTCCACCATCCCGCTCTGCGTGGTGGCGTTGATGATGAGCACGCGGTACGAGGTGTCGATCTCGGCGAGGACGCCCGGGTCCTGGGGTGCTGCCGGCTCGCTCGCGCCGAACAGGTCGATGCGCCCCATCATCACCAGCGAGACGAAGATGCCGATGACGATGAGCACCAGCGCCGCAGCCGTCGCCCACAGCAGGGTGACGGGACCGTTGATGCCGGGCTGCTCCGCGCGGTGAGCGCCGACACGGCCGGAGGTGCGGGGAACGCCGTCGAATCGGTCGTGGGGGACTTTGACACCCCTCGATGCTAGCGGCCGCGTCCCGGGAATCTGCTGGAGCGGATGCACTCAGCCGACGAATCCGCGCATCCGTGCCGCACGTGCCCGTCCGCGGGAGTCCCGCAGACGCCGCAGTCGGCGCACCAGCAGCGGGTCGAAGTCCAGCGCCTCCTCGGTGTCGATCAGGCGGCCGAGCAGCGGTAGTAGCGCGCCGGGCTCATTCCCAGCTGCGCGCGGATCGTCTCCTCCTTCATGCCGCCGTGCCGCGGCCAGGCCGCCTCCAGCGTCAGGATCGCACGATCGCGATCGGAGAGTTCACCCAGCATGCGGCCAGGCTACGCGGCATCCGGCTCCGTATCGGTGCGCCACTCCCACCAGCGGCCGAGTGGATCGGCATCCGCGATCGCGTGCCCGTCCAGCCCGACCGCGAACCCGTCCTCACCCCACCCCTCGTGCACCCGCGCCGGGTCGATCGTGACCCAGCGCGCGCCGGTCGCGCGGATGCGATGGATCAGCTCCTCGCGTGCGTCGCGCGGCAGATAGACGAGCATCCCCGGAGTGCTGATCACGAGGGTCGCGCCACGGGGAGCGGATGCCGTGAGCTCGGCGAGCCGTGCCGCCGCATCCCCCGCCAGTAGGCGTGGCGGATCGGCGGAGACGATGTCGACCGCGGCGGCGATGCGCTCGGCGCGCTGATGCTCCCCGGGCCAGGTCAGCGTGTCCACCCAGGCCCGGTCGCCGGCGTTCCGCACGTCGATCGGCGCGAGATCGACGCCGGTGCGCCAGACGACCTGAGGCACCCTCAGTCGCGGGAGCACGCCGTCGACGACGCTGGTCAGTTCGAGCCGCGATGGCCCCGCGGCGGGGTCGAGGTGGGCGCGCTCGGCACCGCGGGAGTCGAGGATGCGATACGAACATCGATCCGGGTACAGGCAGAAGCCGGCCGCAGCTCCCAGCTCCAGCAGGGTGATCGGCCCGTCGATCAGGCTCAGCGCGGGCAGCAGCGCCGCCATGCGCAGCGGCTCGTTGGTCTGCACCGTGCGCCGCTCGCACTCGGCGACGAGCCCCTCCGCGTCGGCCAGCACGAAGGCACGCCATGCCGCGTACTCACCGACCGGCGCACCGCGCAGCCGCGAGACCGCGAACACCAACGGAGGCTGCCGGTGCTGCGGCGAGATGCGCGCGAGAACCGTCTGCAGCTCGGCATCCGCGACGATCCCCTCCGCCCACTGCGCGTACACGGCACTGCGGCCGGGGGCTTCGTCGCGGGCGAACCGCTCGAAGCGCTCGCGCACGGCATCCGTCATGTGCACCATTCTCGCCGACCCCGACGACCCCGCGACGAGAGAGAATGGAGGCATGTCGTACAGCGTGAACAAGACCGAGGCCGAGTGGCGCGAAGAGCTCGGCGAAGACCAGTACGCGGTGCTGCGCACCGCCGCCACCGAGCGCGCCTGGACCGGCGAGCTGCTCGACGAGAAGCGCGACGGCCTCTATCGATGCGGCGCCTGCGGAGCGGAGCTGTTCCGCAGCGGCACCAAGTTCGAATCCGGCTGCGGATGGCCGAGCTTCTACGAATCGGTGCGCCCCGAGGCGGTCGAGCTGATCGAGGACAACACTCTGGGGATGACCCGCACCGAGGTGCGCTGCGCCGCCTGCGGCTCGCACCTGGGCCACGTCTTTCCGGACGGGTTCGGCACACCCACCGGTGACCGCTACTGCATGAACTCGCTCGCGCTGAAGTTCGAACCGCACTCCTCGTGAGCGCACTCGAGGCGGTTCTGCGGCGCACCTCCTGGTCGAAGGTCACCGAGGACGCCCCGACGCGCGAGCAGCTGCTGCCGCTGATCGAGGCCGCCGGCCGGGTGGCCGACCACTCGTCACTGCGTCCCTGGCGGCTGATCGAGCTGCGCGGGAACGATCGAGTGGCGCTGGGGGCGGCAATAGCGAAGGCGAACGGCGCCGACGAACCCTCCACCAAGCCGCTGCGTGCGCCGCTGCTGATCGCCGTGGTCGCCTCGTACCGCAGGAGCGAAAAGGTGCCGCACTGGGAGCAGCAGGCCGTGGCGGCCGGTGTCGCGCACACGCTGAGCCTGCTGCTGGACGAGGCCGGCTGGGGCGTGATCTGGCGCACCGGCGGGTACACGCGTTCGAAAGCCGTGGCCAAGGCACACGGGCTGAAGAAGAACGAGCGGCTGCTCGGCTGGCTGTACGTCGGCGGCAGGCCGGAGGGCAAGGAGGCCGGACGCCGCAAGAGGGTGGATGCCGATGCCCTGCTCACCCGGATGCCGAAGCGCAAGGGCACGAAGAAGGGCTGAGCCCCGAGGCGGGCCTGCCGATGTCGGAGCGCATGGCTACTCTGTGAGCATGTGCGCGAGCTACGGACTCGACCCCCGCTTCACCGACGCCGAGCTGCTGGCCGAAGCAGACGAAGCGGTGCTGGACGGTCTGCGATCCTGGGCCCAGAACAACGCCGGCGAGACGCTGCGCCCAACAGGGAAGAACCTGCGCAACCTGAACCCGCTGGTCACGGCCGCCGACGGCACACCGCTGCTGGAGGCGGCATGGTGGGGATATCTGGTCGATGGGCAGCCGGCGAGGTTCCCGTCGATCAACACGCGCTCCGAGCGCCTGCAGGACAGGCCCCGTGGGCTGCGCACCCGTGCGCTCGTGCCCGCCACCGGATGGTTCGAGATGCAGAAGCCGAGCCGGGTGTGGCACGAATTCGGGCTGGGCGCCGGCGTGCTGTTCGGCATGGCCGCGGTCACGCAGCGCGGCCGCACACCCGACGGGGAGTGGACCACCTGCTACTCGATCGTGATGCGCCCCGCTCCCACGCACCTGGCGGAGCTGCACGATCGCGTTCCTCTGCTGATCCCCTCAGGCTTCGCCATCGACTGGCTGACCGGCGACGGAACGCGGGAGCTCATCGACGAGGCTCTGCTCGCCGCGGCATCCCTCGACGAGCAGCTCCGCGCCGAGCCGAAGCCCGACGACAAGGGCGACGGGATGCTGTTCTGACCTCGCTGCGATGAACCGAACATTGAGCCGACTGCGGGACTCGAACCCGCGACATCCTGTTTACAAGACAGGTGCTCTACCAGCTGAGCTAAGTCGGCGAACCGTCACAAGCATAGCGACGGTCTTGCCTGCATCCGTACCGGAACCGGCAGGCGGGTCAGGAAGCGGGTGCCTCGGAGGTCGGCGTCTCTGAGGGCGCCGGGGAGACCGGCGGTGTGGGCGTCGGAGTCGGGTCGGCCGATCCGTAGTACTCGTCGCTGGCCGTGGTCAGCACGAACTGCGAGAACTCCGCCGGGTCGTTCAGCGCGCCGACATACGCCTGGCCGCTGACCACGATGAGCGCCTCGTTATTGAGCTTGAGGTCCTTGGAACCGGGCAGCGGGCCCTCGAGCGCGCGTGCCGTGGCATCCTTCGCCCATCCGGTGAAGTCCTGACCCTCGATGCAGGAGCGCACCTTCTTGGCATCCTGAACCCCGACGGCGACGGCCAGATCCGCCAGCTGCACGTCGGTGCGCCCATCGCTGTCGATCGCCGGCTGATCGGTGAGCAGCTCGTGGTTGTAGTCGAAGAACTGGTCGGGCGAATAGGTCACCACGCAGGCCGCGGCCGACGCCGCGCGCAGGGAGTACTTCGTTCCGTTCGAGCTCGCCGTCAGCAGCGCGACCGGGTGGTAGGTGACGGTCACGGCGCCGTCCTTGATCCAGCCGGCCAGCTGACGCGCGTTGGCCTTCTCGAACTCCGAGGCTCCTGCCGAGAGATAGTCCACGTAGATGTGGATGTCCGTCGGCTCCGCCGCCTTCTCGGTGGTCTTCGGAGTCGGCGTGGTCGCGGCTTCGGTCGGCGCCGGCGTCGCGTCAGGAGAGGCACCCTGCGCCCCGGATGCCAGCGTGACCTCGTTCACGGTGACCCCGTCGCCGGTCATGCCGCTCGGGCTGAGCTGCGGCTTGGACATCGATGATCCGACCGCGAAGGCGACGGCCGCGCCGATGGAGCCGACCGCGACAGCGGCGACGAGCCCGACGATCACGCGTCGCATGATGCGCGTGCGCGCCTGCTGCGCCTGCACTCGCTGGGCCTTCTCCCGCACCGCTTCACGCGAAGCGCGAGCAGCAGGGACGTTCGGCGTTTCGTCGCTCGACATCGTTCCTCTTGAAGATCGGGTGGGCGGGTGATCCCGCGGCCGCTACGGGTGCGGCACCGGGTTCGATGTTAACGAGCCCGCCTGGGAAATACCCAGACGCGAGCGGGCGTGACCAGACACAGGCGGGCGTGCAATACTTGTCTGGACCCGATGGCGGGTCACGGCAGGCGTCCGTCTGCCGCTTCCATCACAACGGATCGTCCGGCACGTACCTGCCGGTGAAGGAGAAACCATGGCAACCGTTACGTTCGACGAGGCCACCCGCATCTACCCGGGCGGCACCCGCCCCGCGGTCGACAAGCTGAACATCGAGATCGCCGACGGCGAGTTCCTTGTTCTGGTCGGCCCCTCCGGCTGCGGAAAGTCCACGTCCCTGCGCATGCTCGCCGGCCTCGAAGAGGTCAACGACGGCCGCATCCTGATCGGCGACCGCGACGTCACCGACGTGCCCCCGAAAGACCGCGACATCGCGATGGTCTTCCAGAACTACGCGCTCTACCCGCACATGACGGTTGCCGAGAACATGGGCTTCGCGCTGAAGATCGCCGGCGTCGGCAAGGAGGAGCGCGCAGCTCGCGTGCTCGAGGCCGCGAAGCTGCTCGACCTCGAGGAGTACCTCAACCGCAAGCCGAAGGCCCTCTCGGGTGGTCAGCGTCAGCGTGTCGCCATGGGTCGCGCCATCGTCCGTCAGCCGCAGGTGTTCCTCATGGACGAGCCGCTGTCCAACCTCGACGCGAAGCTGCGTGTGCAGACCCGCACGCAGATCGCATCGCTGCAGCGCCGCCTGGGCGTCACCACCGTCTACGTCACGCACGACCAGACTGAGGCTCTGACCATGGGCGACCGCATCGCGGTGCTCAAGGACGGCATCCTGCAGCAGGTTGGCTCGCCGCGCGAGCTGTACGAGACCCCGAGCAACGTCTTCGTGGCCGGCTTCATCGGCTCCCCCGCGATGAACCTCTTCGAGCTGGATCTCGCCGAGGGCGGCGTGCAGTTCGGCACGAAGGTCGTCCCGACCGAGACCGCCGCCGTCGCCAAGGCGAAGGGCAACTCCGCAACAGTCGGTGTCCGCCCCGAGGACATCGTCGTCGCACCCGAGGACGGCCATGGCCTCTCGGTCGTCGTCGACCTCGTCGAGGAACTTGGCGCCGACGGCTACCTGTACGGTCACGCCGACATCAACGGCAAGCGCACCGACATCGTCGCCCGCGTCGACGGCCGCAGCCACCCGAACGCCGGTGAGACCGTCACGCTGGCTCCGATCCCCGGTCACGTGCACCTGTTCGACCTGGAGTCGGGCGAGCGCCTGAACGAGAAGCCGGTCGTCTCGGCCTGATAAATCCGATCGCTGCGGCGCGGGTCGACCTGTTCTGGTCGCCCGCGCCGCAGTGTTCTCTGGCTGCCGCTCACACGGCATCCGTCTCGGCCGGCACAGCGGAGGAAGCATGAAGAAGCAGTCGCTGCGGATCAGCGCGAGCACCATCGACCCCGGGCTGCTGTCGCTGCCGTGGTCGACTCCCCTGGGCTCGTGGCCATCGGAGCACATCGTCTCGCTGCCGAAGGGCCTGTCCCGCCACCTGGTGCGCTTCGCCGATCTTTCCGGCCGCGTGGTCGCCGTCAAGGAGACCACTGAGGAGATGGCGCAGCGCGAGTACGAGATGCTCGGCAGGCTCGCAGGGCACGACGTGCCCTGCGTCAGTCGGGTGGCCGTGATCGCCGGACGGACGGATGCCGCAGGCAAGGCGCTGCCGGCCGCGCTGGTCACCTCGCACCTGCGCTTCTCTATGCCGTATCGCGCACTGTTCACGCAGGTGCTCCGCCCCGACACGGCTGACCGTCTCGTCGATGCTCTGGCGCTTCTGCTGGTGCGGCTGCACAACGTTGGCTTCTACTGGGGTGACGTCTCGCTGTCGAACACCCTGTTCCGCCGGGATGCCGGTGCGTTCGCGGCGTACCTGGTGGACGCCGAGACCGGTGAGCTGCACGAGGAGGGCCTTACCGACGGTCAGCGCTCGTACGATCTGGATCTGGCCCGCACGAACATCGCCGGCGAGATCATGGATCTCGCCGCGGGCGGCAGACTGGAACGCGGTGTGGATGCGCTGACGATCGCGGATGGCATCGTCTCGTCGTACCGATCGCTGTGGACGGCGCTCACCGACGAGGAGTCCTTCGGCGTGGACGAGACCTGGCGGATCACCGAGCGCGTGCAGAAGCTCAACACGCTGGGCTTCGACATCGATGAGATGTCGATGGAGACCACGCCGGATGGCACGTCCGTGCGCATCCAGCCGAAGGTGGTGGATGCCGGGCATCACCAGCGCCGTCTCATCCGGCTGACAGGCCTCGACGTCGAGGAGAACCAGGCCCGGCGGCTGCTGAACGATCTCGATGAGTTCCGGGTGCGATCCAGGAAGCCGCTCGGCGACGAGGAGATCTACGCCCACGAATGGCTGACCCGTGCATTCGAGCCCGTGGTGCGGGCCATCCCGTACGAGCTGCGCGCCAAGCTGGAACCCGCCGAGGTGTACCACCAGGTGCTCGAGCACCGCTGGTACCTGTCACAGGCACAGGGCCGCTCCGTGCCGCTGGCCGAGGTGCTCACCAGCTACATCAACGATGTGCTGCGCCACCGCCGCGACGAGGCGACGATCATGGGCCCACCGACCGAGACGATGGGTCTGCCGGTCGTGACGGGCAGTGTCGAGGTCTCCCCGAGACCGCCGCCATCGACTGGCGCGACCTCGTCTAGAGCTCGGTGAGCTCAGATCGATGCGGTGGATCCGCTCCCGGCCGCGAGACCGTGATGGCGGCCGCGTGAGCACCGAGTATCAGCAGACGGCGAAGAGACTCCGCCGCGATGTCCCGCAGTCGCTCCCGTGACCCCGCTCCGGCGAGCCCCTGCTCGATCAGCCCATGGATCAGAGCGCTCATGAACGTGTCTCCCGCGCCCACGGTGTCCACGACTCGAACAGGTCTTCCCTGCACCTGCACCGCACCGGCGGCCGCGACTGCGACAGCTCCCTCAGCACCGCGAGTCACGACGACGACGGACGGTCCTTGCGAGAGCCAGCGACGTGCTGAATCAAGAGGATCAGCTCCCGGGTACAGCCACGCGAGGTCCTCGTCACTCGCTTTGACGAGATCCGCCACGGTGACGAAGGCCTCCGCCCGACTCCGGGCATCAGCGCGGTCTTCCAGCAGAGCCGGCCGCACATTGGGATCGTAGGTGATGAGTGATGTCCGGCGGAACCCGTCGAGCAGCCGGCAGACGACATCGGCACCGGGGGCGAGGAACGTAGCGATCGACCCTGTGTGCACAACCGCTGGGTGCAGGCCACGCGACAGGGTGACGGGCCGCGCGACGTCGACGCCGAGCCGCCACTCCATATCGAAGGAGTACTGTGCGGAGCCACTCTGATCGAGGCGGGCCGTCGCTGTGGCGGTTCGCGTGGAGTCTGCCACTGTCAGCTCAACGCCCGAGCCTTCCAGCCAGTGCCGGATCCACTGCCCGTGCACGTCGTCCCCGAGCTGAGTCAGCAGCCGAGACGCGCGCCCCAGTCGAGCGAGCGCCAAGGCGACGTTCGCGGGGCTCCCGCCGGGTGTCTCATCTGTGCATCCGTCTGCGCGATGGACGATGTCGACGAGCGCTTCGCCGATGACGAGGATGGCGGGTTCGATCACGCACCCGCCACCCTCGTCAGGTGGGAGAGCACGCTTGTCGGCTCGACGATCCGCGGTTCGAGTGCCGCATTGAACGCTCGGCCGGACTCGGCAGCGAGGTGCCCATCGAAGGCGTCGCGATCGGCGTATTCCTCGAAGACCAGGAATCGATCCGGCACCTCGGCACGGCGATAGACATCGAAGACGAGGTTCCCCGGCTCCGCGCGCACGGCCCGGGCGTATTCCCGGATGAGCGCCTCGACCTCATCGGCGCTGCCGTCTCGCGCAGTGAACTCGGCGCAGATGGTGATCCTTTCCGCGCTCATGCCTTTGCAGCGCCAGTCATGATCGCCACGGCCTCTGTCATCGTATGCGACTGCGGAGTGATGGTCGCAGCGCGCTTCCCCAGTCGCTGCACGTGAATCCGGTCGGCGACCTGGAACACGTGCGGCATGTTGTGGGAGATCAGGATGACGGGCACGCCATTGCCACGCAGGTTCTCGATCAGCTCGAGCACCTGGTTCGACTCCCGTACGCCGAGCGCAGCAGTGGGCTCGTCGAGCACGACGACCTTCGACCCGAACGCCGCTGCACGTGCGACCGCGACTGCCTGGCGCTGTCCACCGGACAGGTTCTCGACCGAGACAGTCACGTCCTGCAGCGTGGAGATGCCGAGCTTGTGCACCTGCTCGCGTGCCGACTCACGCATGCCAGCGGTGTCGAGCGCCCGGAAGACGGATCCCATGAGGCCAGGCTTGCGGCGTTCGCGACCGAGATAGAGATTCGAGGCCACGTCCAGCGCGGGTGAGACCGCGAGGTTCTGGTAGACGGTCTCGATTCCGGCCAGACGGGCATCCTGCGGACTCCGAAAGTGCACTTCCTGTCCATCCAGGAGCAGCTGCCCGTCGTCGGGGATGTATGCGCCGGTCAGGCACTTGATGAGCGTCGATTTTCCGGCGCCGTTGTCGCCGATCACCGCCAGGACCTCACCCGGGTAGAGCTGGAGGCTGACGCCATCGAGTCCCACCACCCGGCCGAAGGTCTTCACGAGACGCTTCGCCTCGAGCACGGGAGTGCCCGTGGGAGCGGTGGCCTGACGACGGTTCTGAGTTGTCTCGGTCACTTGCGTACCTTTCTGATCCACTGGTCGATGGCGACTGCGACGATGACGAGGACGCCGATCGCGAGCGTCTGATAGAGGCCATCGACTCCGGCAAGGAACAGTCCATTGCGGAACACGCCGACGATGACCGCACCCAGCAGCGTGCCCCAGATGATTCCGCGGCCACCGAAGAGCGAGGTTCCGCCGATCACGACGGCGGTGATGGAGTCCAGGTTGAGATCTGCGCCAGCGTTCGGGCTGGCTGCTCCAGAGCGCCCGATCTGAATCCACGCTGCGACGGCGAGGATCGCTCCAGCCGCGATGTACACGCTCAGCAGCACCTGCTTCGATGAGATGCCGGCCAGACGAGCCGCGTCTTCATCATCGCCGACGGCGTAGACGTGTCGGCCCCATGCGGTGCGGCCGAGAACGTATGCGACGAGCCCATACAGCGCCAGCATGATGACCACTCCGACGGTGAGGCGGACTCCCCGATCGGGAGGGCGGTCGCCGTCCAGGTGAGCAGCTCGGGCATGTCGGCTTTGCGCACGGTCTGGCCGCCGCTGTAGAGGAGCGTGAGGGCGATGAAGACGTTGAACGTGCCGAGGGTCGCGATGAAGGGCGGCAGTTTCGCCTGCGTGACCAGTACGCCGTTCAGTGCACCGGCGGCGAGTGCTGCGATCAGTCCCATGAGCAGTGCGATCGGCGCCGGCAGTCCGTTGTTCGCTGCGGTCTGCGCCATAACCATGGACGAACCGATCATCAGGGCGCCAACCGAGAGGTCGATTCCGGCGGTGAGGATGATCAAGGTCTGAGCGATGGCGACCGTGCCGACGACGGAGACCTGATCGAGAACAAGTGACAGGTTCGCCGCCGCGAAGAAGCGCGGGTTGATCACTCCGAACACGATGACGGCGACGACGAGCACCACAGCGGGGCTGATCGCCGGGTAGCGATGGAGTACGCCGCGGATTCGGTCGACGGGGGTGCGTCGGTCGAGGAACTCTGCCGCGAGATCCAAGGCCGATGTGGGGGCAGTCTGCGTCACGATTTCATTTCCATTCGTCTGTCCTGGATGCCGCAGCCGATGAGCGCGCCGGCTGCGGCATCCGAGAATCGCTGATTACTTATTGCCCCAGCAGATGCCGGATGCTTCGGCAGAGTCGATCGAGTCGACCCCTCCGACGGCCTGGTCTGTGACCAGTGCCACGCCAGTGTTGAAGAAGTCCAGGCCCTCGGAGTTCTCGGGCTTGGTGCCGTCCTTGACGAGATCGACGATCGCCCGCACGCCGAGCTCAGCCATCTTCACCGGGTACTGCTGGCTGGTCGCATCGATGACGCCGTCCGCGACCTGGCCGACGCCGGCGCAGCCACCATCTACCGAGACGATCAGTACGCCATCCGCGCTCTTGCCTGCAGCTTCCAGCGCCTGGTACGCGCCGTAAGCCGCCGGTTCATTGATCGTGTAGACGACGTTGATGTCGGGGTTCTTCGCGAGCAGGTTCTCCATCGCGCGGCGACCGCCGTCCTCGGCGCCCTGCGATGCCTCGTTTCCTACGATCGTGTATGAGCCGCCCTTGCCACCGGAATACGACCCGCTTGACGGCTCGTCTCCGTTCACTTGGTCATTTCCGAGTGGGATGCCGAGTCCGTCGAGGAAACCCTGGTCGCGGTTGTAGTCGACGCTGACGGATTTGTCATCGAACAGATCCACCAGACCGATGACGGCCTCTGCGCCATCGAGCTTCGCCGCCGTCCACTGGCCGATGTACTGCCCGGCAAGGAAATTGTCGGTGGCGAAGGTGATGTCCACCGCGTCGGCGGGGTCGGGTGCGGTGTCCAGTGCGATGACGTAGATGCCCGCCTGGCGTGCCTTGTCGATCGCATCGAGCACGGCCGGGCCGTTGGGGGTGATCAGGATGCCCTGGTCGCCCTTGGAGATCGCGGCTTCGATGGCCTGGATCTGGGTGTCTTCGTCGCCGTCCTCCTTGCCAGCGGCCAGCGTCAGGGAGACCCCATCCTTCTCGGCTGCGGCCTTCGCGCCGTCCTGCATGGCGATGAAGAACGGATTCGAGTTCGTCTTCACGATCAGCGAGACGCCGATGGCGCCATCAGGAGTTCCGGCAGTGCCGGTGTCGGCGTTGCCGGAGCATCCGGTCAGCGTAAGCGCCAGGCCGGCGGATACGGAGATCGCACCCAGCAACAGGCGGCCAGGTCGAGTGTTGTGCTTCCTCATTGAATTCCCTTCGGCGTTCGTCGCCCGATTGACAACGATGTCAATCGACAGTTCTAGCTCATGAATGAAGTACAGTCAAGACACGAACGACGAAATGAGATCTCCCCGTGACTTCGAAGACCACCGCTGCTTTCCATGCGCCCATCGCTCGACCGCGGGCGACCATGAAGCAGGTGGCGACCCTCGCCGGAGTGGGGACGAAGACGGTCTCCCGTGTGATCAATGGGGAGCCGAACGTCACCGAAGCAACGTCCGCGAAGGTCTGGGACGCCGTCCGCGCTCTGGACTACCAGCCCGATCTGCAGGCCGGGAGCCTGCGCAGGGCCGATGGCCGCACCCGCACTCTCGGCCTGCTCGTCGGCAGCGTGGACAACCCCTTCGCCGGAGTGATCCAGCGAGCGGTCGAAGATGTAGCGGCAACCAGAGGCGTATCGGTTTTCGCCTCCAGTCTCGATGACGATCCAGCCCGCGAGGAGTCAGCCGTGCGCAACTTCCTGCAGCGTCGCGTGGATGGACTCATCCTCACGACCGCCCGCACGACACCCGACTACCTGAACCAGGTCAGGGACCGCGGCGTTCCCGTAGTCTTCATCGACCGCGAACCCATGATGAAGGGACTCGACGTCGTCGCGAGCGACAACCGCGAGGAGCGCGTCGCGCGACCGAGCACCTGATCGATCACGGACATCATCGCATCGCTCTGCTTCTGGACCGGATGGACCTGATCACAGCAGTTCAGCGCCGCCAGGGGTTCTTCGATGCATTCGGCGCCGCCGGCATCCGCACGGATCTCGCTGCCGTCGTATCCGAACTGCACGATGAGCACGCCGCCCGCAGAGCGGTGCTCGATCTGATGGCATCCGACGACGTGCCCACTGCCGTGTTCAGCGCTCAGAACCTGATCACACTGGGCGCGCTGCACGCGCTGCGAGAACTCGGGCTGGAGCGCACGGTCGCTCTCGTCGGATTCGATGACCTCCCTCTCGCCGACCTGATCGACCCCGGCGTCACGGTCGTCGCGCAGAACCCGCAGGAGATCGGGCGGCTCGCCGCAGAACGTCTCTTCGCCCTTCTCGACGGGAGCACCGACTCCGCCAGACGCATCATCGTGCCGACGACGCTCATCGCCCGCGGCACCGGCGAGCTGACCGCCCCGCGCTAACCCGGACCGACTCGCTCGGCACGCTGCTCCAGCGTGCATCCGACCGGCTGCTTGCGCTGTCGAACCCGCAGCCACTATCGTCTGCAACGAACAGAATTGACATCGATGTCAATTGACAGACTGCACAAGGGAGAGCAGATGACAACCCGATCACGTCCTCGTCGCAGGTCCGTGGCGCGCCACCGAATGCACGGTGCCGCCGCAACCACGGTTGCCGTGACGATGCTCCTCGCCGGCGGCCTACCCGCGCTGGGGCAGGAGAGCCGAGCAGGTGGCGAGCAATTCCGACCGCTCGTGCACTACTCACCGACCGAGAACTGGATGAATGACCCGAACGGGATGGTCTACGTCGACGGGGCGTACCATCTCTTCTACCAGCACAATCCGCAGGCGAACGTCTGGGGAAACATGAGCTGGGGGCACGCGATCTCGCCCGATCTGCTGCACTGGGAAGAGCAGCCGCTCGCGATCCCGCAGGCTTTCGACGACGCCGGGCGATCTATCGAGGACATCTTCTCTGGCTCCATCGTCATCGATGAGAACAACTCCGCGGGGTTCGGCCCGACGGGATCGAGCCCTCTGGTCGCGATCTACACTTCGGCCTACACCCCGGAGCACCCCGAGTATGCGGGACTTCAAGCGCAGTCGCTCGCCTACAGCCTCGACGACGGGCAAACCTGGAAGAAGTACGACAGCAACCCCGTGCTGAACCGCAACTCGGCGAACTTCCGAGATCCCAAGGTTTTCTGGTACGACGGGCCCGCCGGCACCTACTGGGTGATGGTCGCCGTCGAGGCGACCGATCATCAGGTGGTGCTGTACAAGAGCACCGACCTGAGATCGTGGGAGCACCTGTCCGACTTCGGCCCTGCCAACGCCACCGATGGCATCTGGGAATGCCCGGATCTGTTCGAGCTCCCCGTCGACGGCGACCCCGACAACACCAAGTGGGTGATGGTCGTGAACCTCAACCCCGGCCACATCAACGGCGGCAGCGGCGGACAGTATTTCGTCGGCGACTTCGATGGCGTGACCTTCACCTCCGAGTCGACCGACCCGCCGGTCGAGGTTCCGGAGGAGAGGTCTTCGCGAGCTTCGACGAAGGCGACTACGAAGGCTGGACGGTTTCCAATGAACCTGGAAACTGGGCAGGTGGCCCCTGGGGCAGTGCCCCTGCGACGGGGACGCTCGATGGCCAGAGCGAGGTCACCGGCTTCGTAGGCACAGGACTCGTGAACGGATTCCTCGACCATGACTGGCCGGTCGGCAGTCTTGAATCGCCGACGTTCACGGTCGACCGCGACTACATCAACTTCCTGGTCGGCGGAGGCAAGCACCCGCACGTTCCCGGCGGCCAGCTTGAGAACGATCCTCCTGCGGGCACGACCGTGTTCGACTTCGAGGGGAGACGACGCTGAGCGATTCCGGGTGGGAGCTCACCGGCGACTTCGCGCTCGATCCGACACGCAACCCGTCTACCCAGGGCGGTGAATACTACCTGGGCGACGGACGCATCAACACCTTCGAAGGTGGGCCGAACGGCGACGACAACACCGGCACCATGACCTCGCCGCGCTTCGATATCGACGGCGACCAGTTGTCGTTCCTCATCGGCGGCGGGCAACGCGGCGATGGCTCTCTCCAGGCGGAGCTGCTCATCGACGGCCAGGTCGTGCGCACGCAGACCGGCCAGAACGATGGAGCGCTGCAGTGGTCATCCTGGGATGTCGCCGAGTTCCGCGGGCAGCAGGCACAGCTGCGCATCCGCGATGAAGCGACCGGAGGATGGGGACACCTGACCTTCGACCATCTGGTGGTCGGCGACGAGGCTTCCCAGCCCCGCTCCTCCGAGACAAGCATCAACCTCATGGTCGACGGCCGAGTCGTACGCACGGCGACCGGCGCCGACAGCGAGCACCTCGATTGGAAGTCATGGAATGTCGCGGAGCTGGTGGGTCAGGAGGCGACGATCCGCATCGTGGACAACAACCGCGGCGCCTGGGGACACATCCTCGCCGACCAGGTGACGTTCGCTGATGCTCCGGTTCCCGTCGCTGGGCAAGGATACGACTGGCTGGACTGGGGCCGCGACTATTATGCGGCAGTGTCTTATTCCGGCACACCCTCCGGTTCTCGCCTTATGCAGGCTTGGATGAACAACTGGGAGTATGCCGGAGACATCCCGACATCGCCGTGGCGGAGCTCGATGACACTTCCCCGTGAAGTGGTGCTGGTGACCACGCCGGCTGGGCCGCGCCTGCAGCAGCGGGTGGTCTCGCAGATCAGCGGCCAGCTCGACGTGGGCGCGGCCCAGTCCCGCACCGATGTGCGGGTCGACGGCGCGACAGCGCTTGAGCTCTCGGGGGACGTCGCGAAACTCGATATCACCCTGCGTCCAGGGGACGCGGACCAGGCGGGAATCACCGTGTTCTCAAACGGTGATGCCGGCACGCGGATCGGGTACGACGTGCGTCGCGAACGCATCTTCATCGACCGCACCGCCTCCGGAAACCTCGGCTTCAGTCCGGCATTCGCCTCCGTGGACGATGCACCGCTCGCGCTCGAGGATGGGACGGTCACGCTCGAGGTCTATCTCGACCGCGCGTCCGTAGAGCTGTTCGCGGCGGAAGGCCTCGTCACCCTCACGGATCAAGTCTTCCCCGAGGCCGGAGCCACCTCCATCTCAGCGTGGTCCGACGGCGGCACGGCGACGATCGAGCACATCACGGTCACTCCGCTGATGCCGACGATGTGGACGACCGTCACCCCGCCGGAGGACGGGGAGCCGAGCATCACGCTGAGCGCCGAGGCCGTCGAGGCAGGAGACGCTGTGACGGTATCCGGCACCCGGTTCCACGCGGGCGAGTCGCTGTCGATCGAGCTGCGTTCCGCCCCGGTGGAGATCGGGACCACGACGACGGACGAGCACGGCGCGTTCAGCCGTGCCGTGAAGATCCCCGTGGACACGCCCATCGGCCCGCATGCGATCGTCGTCACGCGATCGGATGGCAGTGAGCTCACGCTGCCGCTGATCGTGACGACGGCCGAGGGTGAATCCGATGAAGCCGATGGTGAACAGCCGACAGATCTCGCTGAAGAAGAGAACCTGCGCGAGACATCAGCGGACGACCTGGCCCGAACGGGCGATGTACCGCCGTGGAGGATCCTCGCGATCGGGACCCTCCTCACCGTGCTCGGAACCGTGTTCATGCAGCGACGGCGGAGAGCTCGCTGAGTACTCGGTGGGGTCGGGCGCGGACCCGACCCCACCGAGCTCAGTAGCCGACGGCGAAGCGTCCGCGGCGGTGCTTCGGCGCCTCGACCTCGTCGATCATGGCGATGGCGAAATCGGCGCCCGAGATCGTCGAGCTGCCGTCTTCGGCCCGCACGAGCACGTCGCCGCCATCGCGATAGCTGCCGGTGCGCTCTCCTCGGCCCATGGCCCGAACACCTCAGCAGGGTGCACGAAGAACCAGTCCAGTCCCTCGTCGGTGCTCTGCAGCAGCTCGAGCGAATCGATGCCGACCTGGGCCTCGTGCTTGTACTCGTCGGGGAAGCCCGTGTCGAACAGTCGCGGCCCGCCCGGTGCGACCAGGCTTCCGCCAGCGCCGCCGACCACGCCGAGTCGCGTCGCCGTGCCCGACAGCTTCTCGATGAGCGACTTCAGTGCGCCCAGCACAGCATCCTGCATGTCACCACGTGGCGACAGCGCCGAGATCACGGCATCCGCTTCGTCGAAGACATCGCCCAGAGACGCGAGATCCAGCACGCTGCCCTGCACGTACCGGGCGCCCTCGATCGGCGTCTGCGGCGCGGAGCGCGAGATCGAGACGACCTCATGACCGCGACTCACCGCCTCGCGGACGATGTGTGCTCCGGCGTAGCCGGTTCCTCCGATGACGACGATGCGGGACATGCGCTTCCTTCCGATCCGCGGACGCTTACATCCGGTACAAGTCGAAAGCGAGCCGGACTTATTCCGCCGCGCGCATGGTCGCGACCTGGTACAGCGCGACGGATGCCGCGATGCCCGCGTTCAAGGACTCGGTCGCCGCCGAGATCGGGATGGACACGATCTGATCGCAGTTCTCGGCGACCAGACGCGAGAGACCCTTGCCCTCCGAGCCGATGACGATCACGATCGGCCGATCCGCCAGCTCGAGCTTCGGCAGCATCACATCGCCGCCGCCGTCCATGCCCAGCACGAACACGCCCTGCTTCTTGAACTCCTTCAGCAGCGCGGTGAGGTTCGAGGCGAGCGCGACGGGCAGGCGCGCGGCGGCGCCGGCGCTGGTCTTCCAGGCGGCCGAGTTGACGCTCGCCGAGCGGCGCTGCGGGAGGATGATGCCGTGCCCGCCGAAAGCGGCCGTCGAGCGGATGATCGCTCCCAGGTTGCGCGGGTCGGTGATGCCGTCGAGCGCCACGAACAGCGGAGTCTCACCGCGGTCGATGACCTGTTCGAGCAGGTCCTGCGGGTGCGCGTACTCGTACGGCGGCACCTTCAGCCCCACGCCCTGATGCACTCCGTCGAACCCGGCCATCCGGTCGAGCTCCTGGCGGGTGACCTCGAGCACCGGGATCTCGCGGTGTCGGGCGATCGAGAGCATCTCGCGCACGCGGTCATCCATCTCGACGCGCTGCGCGAGGTAGAACGCGGTCGCCGGGATCTTCGTGCGCAGAGCCTCGAGCACCGAGTTGCGACCGGTGACGGTCTCGGTGTCGTCCGCCGACTTCGCGCGACTGGTGCGGTTCATGTTCGACTGCGGCCGCTGAGCCCCCGTCTTGCCCTTGCCGCCAGCGGCTGCATAGCGCTCCTGAGCGGCCTTGCGCTTGCCCGCCACGTGCCAGCTCCGGTCCTCCGCCTTCGGCGTGGGACCGCGGCCTTCCAGTGCCTTGCGGCTGTGACCGCCGGTGCCCTTGGTGGCGCCCTTCTTCTTGCTGTTGCCCGCTCCGGGGCGGCCAGGCTTAGCCATCGATACTCCAATGCGTTCCGTCCGGAGTGTCCTCCAGAGTGATCCCTGCCGCACCGATCGCATCACGGATGCGGTCGGCTGCGGCCCAGTCCTTGTCAGCGCGCGCCTGCGCGCGCTGGGCGATCATCGTCTGCATGAGCGCGTCGAGCGCGGATGCCGCGGCATCCGTCCCTCCTGATGCGGATGCCGAAGGGGCGCCGTCCAGGCCGAGCACCCTCAACATCGCGATCACAGCCGCGTACGCCGCGTTGAGCGGACCGGCGCCGTCCACCTGGAACGCGTCGATCGCACTGTTCCCCGCCCTGACGGTCTCATGCAACACCGCAAGCGCCTGGGGGACGCCGAGGTCGTCGTCCATCGCCTGGGCGAAGGCATCCGGGACGTCGCCCTCGCCCAGCGTCACTTCGTCCAGGCTCGGTTGCAGGCCGAACAGGTCGCGCGAGCGCCGTCGCGGATCAGCATCCCGTTCGTCCACGATGCGCTCCGCACGCTCCAGGAACCCGCGGATGCGCCCCAGTGCGGCATCCGCCTCCGCCAGGGTCGACGCGGTGAGGTCGAGGCTCGACCGGTAGTGCGCGGCGAGGAGCGCATAGCGCGCCACCATCGGGTCGACCCCATCGAGGAAGTCCGCGGCAAGGGTGAAGTTGCCGAGCGACTTCGACATCTTCTGGCCGCCCACCGTCACCAGGCCGTTGTGCACCCAGTAGCGCGCGAAGCCGTCGCCCGCGGCAGTGGACTGAGCGAGCTCGTTCTCGTGATGCGGGAAGCGCAGGTCAAGACCGCCCCCGTGGATGTCGAACTCGGCGCCCAGGTAGCGCTTGGACATCGCCGAGCACTCGATGTGCCAGCCGGGGCGCCCCGGACCCCAGGGCGACGCCCACACGGCATCCGCCGGCTCGTCCGCCTTCGCGCCCTTCCACAGCGCGAAGTCCTGCGGGTTGCGCTTGCCGCGCGGGTCGGCGTCGGCCGCGGCCTCCATCGCATCGAGCGACTGGTGCGTGAGTTCGCCGTACGCCGGCCAGGAGCGCACGTCGAAGTACACGTCGCCGGAGCCGTCCGGTGCCGGGTAGGCGTGGCCGCGTCGGATCAGCGTCGCGATCAGCTCCTGCATCTGCGGGATGAACCCGGTCGCTCGCGGCTCGTAGGTCGGCGGAAGGATCCCGACGGTGTCGTAGGCGGCCGTGAACTCCTTCTCGATGCGGTACGCGAGTGCCCACCACGGCTCGGCCTCGGTGGCGTTGTCGAGCGTCTTGTCATCGATGTCGGTGATGTTGCGCACGAAGGTGACCCGGCCGAAGCTACGCTCCAGCCAGCGCCGCAGGATGTCGAAGCTCAGCGCCGCGCGCACGTGCCCGATGTGCGGCCCGGACTGCACGGTCGCTCCACACACGTACATCGTCACGTTCGAGGGGTCGAGCGGAACGAAGTCGCGCAGCTCCTGCGCGCGGGTGTCATAGAGCCGGATCGTCACTGCACAAGACTACCGGGACGCCTGTCCCCTTTCCCGAGACTTCCCCGCCAGGCCTCAGACTTCCTCTCCAGCCCCCGAGACTTCCTCTCCGGGCCCCGAGACTTCCTCTCCAGGCCCCGAGACTTCCTCTCCAGCCCCCGAGACTTCCTCTCCAGCACGAAACAGGGCGTGTTGGGTGCTGTTTCGTGCTGGAAGAGAAGTCTCGCGCTGGGAAAGAAGCCTCAGGCGGGAAGGGAAGTCTCAGTCTGGGAGAGAAGTCTCAGTCTGGGAGAGAAGTCTCAGGCTGGAAGGGAAGTCTCAGGCTGGGAAAGAAGTCTCGCGCTGGGAGGGAAGTCGAGCGGGTGGGCGTCAGCGGCGGGGGATGACGAGGGCCACGGCTGTGACGGCGATGCCCTCGCCGCGGCCGGGGAAGCCGAGTCCGTCGGTCGTGGTCGCCGACACCGACACGGATGCTCCGCCCAGGGCGGCCGAGAGCACCGCCTCCGCCTCGGCACGACGGGCACTGAACCGCGGCCGATTCCCCTGGAACTGCACGGAGACGTTGCCGATTGCGAAGCCGGCATCCGTCAGCATCCGTGCCGTGCGCGCGAGGAACACATCGGCGTGCGCACCAGCGTACTCGGGGTGCGCGGTGCCGAAATGCTGGCCGATATCGCCCAGCCCCGCCGCACCCAGCAGGGCGTCGACGATGGCGTGCGCGACGGCATCGCCATCGGAGTGCCCCGACAACGGCTGCTCCCCCGGCCATTCCAGGCCCGCGAGCCAGAGACTGCCCTCGCCTCCGAAGGCGTGCACGTCGGTGCCGACGCCGATCCGCGGCATCCGTGCGGTAGGCGGATGCAGCAGCATCCGCGCCCGCTCCAGGTCGGCCGGAGTGGTGATCTTGAACGCCCGTTCAGAACCCGGGATTCGGCGAACGAACCCTCCGGCTGCGGCGAACAGTGCCGCATCGTCGGTGTGCTCCTCGCCGGCCGCCGTCGCCCGCGCGTACGCCGCCTCCAGCACGGCCCGAGGAAAGCCCTGCGGCGTCTGCGCCGCGGCGAGCACTGCACGATCCACCGCCTCGACCACCGCGTCGCCGTCGACTCGCTTGAGGGTGTCGACCACCGCGAGCGCCGGGATCGCACCGGCATCCGGGGTCACCGCTGCAGCGACCGCGTCGATCTGCGTGGCGGGCGTCAGCGCCCGTGCGGCGTCGTGCACGAGCACGGTCTCGATGCCCTCTCCGAGCGCTTCGAGACCCGCAGCCACCGACTGCTGCCGTGTCTCGCCGCCGGTGACGACGGCCGACCGCCATCCCCGGTCGCGGTTGGCTTCTGTCAGCTCGTCCGCAACTGTCTGCTCATGTCCGGCGGGCGCGACGACGATCACCTGCATCGGCGCAGCGGCGAACACGCCGTCCAGTGCGTGGCGCAGCACCGTACGTCCGTCGAGGTCGACGAGCGCCTTCGGCGCCCCGGCGCCGAGGCGAGTTCCCGAGCCGGCGGCGACGACGATGATCGCGGTGGTCGGGACGTGGTACTCGGTCACGCTGACACGCTACCGTGCGGAGCCGCTGCGGCGCAGACGCGAAAGGAGCGGATGCCGTGGCATCCGCTCCTTTTCGCATTCCGGTCGATGGCGCTCAGGAGGCGAGCACCTCGTCGAGCAGCTCTCCGGCCTTGTCCTCGTCGATCTTCTCGGCGAGAGCGAGCTCGGAGATGAGGATCTGCCGGGCCTTGGCCAGCATCCGCTTCTCACCCGCCGACAGGCCGCGGTCCTGGTCACGGCGCCACAGGTCGCGCACGACCTCGCTCACCTTGATGACATCGCCCGAAGCGAGCTTCTCGAGGTTCGCCTTGTAACGACGCGACCAGTTGGTCGGCTCCTCGGTGAAGGGCGCGCGCAGCACCTCGAAGACGTGGTCGAGGCCCTCCTGGCCGATGACGTCGCGGACGCCGACCAGGTCGACGTTCTCGGCGGGCACCTCGATGATCAGGTCGCCCTGGGTGACGTTCAGCTTGAGATACTTCTTCGTCTCC
Organism: Microbacterium suwonense; assembly: GCF_030296555.1. Lineage (NCBI taxonomy): Bacteria > Bacillati > Actinomycetota > Actinomycetes > Micrococcales > Microbacteriaceae > Microbacterium > Microbacterium suwonense. Next base: position 126,469 of record NZ_AP027728.1, on the reverse strand, counting down.
CCTTGATCACGCGATCCTTGACCTCGATGATCGTTGCGGCTCCGTGGTGCGGATAGACGACGGTTTCGCCAACCTCAAAAAGCATAAAGACGTGTCCTTTCGGCAATCTCCAGCATACCACAGCCGTTATGCGCTAAGGTTCGCGCCGGTGCCTCTCGGAACGCCTCGACGAGTCCAGGACGACGACGTCGAATCCACTAGACTGAGGCACGACATCCGTCGCATCTCAGGAGGATCCGTGAACCTGCGCTCCGCTGCGCCCATCGCTCCGCGCCTCGTCGCCGCTGTCGCTCTCGGCGCCGCGATCGCACTCGGCACCACCGGCTGCACCTTCATCACCCATCAGGCGACGACGAACGTGTACCCGGCATCCGACGGGGTCAATGTCGAGTCCACCGGCGGCCCCGTGGTCGTGCGCAACGCACTGATCATCGCCACCGACGACGGCTCGGCCGGCAACCTCGTGGCCGCGCTGATCAACGAGAGCGACAAGACCACATCGCTGAGCGTGACCGTCGAGGGCAAGCAGCTGCAGGTGCGTGTGCCCGCCGGTGAGACCGTCAGCCTGGGCGCCAATGAGGAGCCACTGCTGATCGAGAACCTCGACGTCAAGCCCGGCGCGACGGTCGAGGTGCTGTTCCGTTCCGGAGCCGACGAGGCCGACCCGCTGCAGGTGCCCGTGCTCGACGGAACGCTTCCCTACTACCGCGACCTCGTCCCCGACCAGGGATGATCCCGCAGTGACCTGATGAAGGAGGCCGGCCCGCACAGGGCCGGCCTCCTTCTCGTTCTGCACGCGATCAGCCCTCGAAACGGTACCCGAGCCCCCGGACAGTGACGAGCATGACTGGTTCGCTCGGGTTCTGCTCGATGCGCGAGCGGATGCGCTTGATGTGCACGTCCAGTGTCTTGGTGTCGCCGAAGTAGTCGCTCCCCCACACCCGATCGATCAGCTGGCCCCGCGTGAGCACGCGCCCCGCATTGCGCATCAGCACCTCCAGCAGCTCGAACTCCTTCAGCGGCATGCTGATCTCGCCGCCGTCCACGGCGACCGTGTGCCGGTCGATGTCCAGCGTGACACGGCCACCCTCGAGCACGCGCTCGTCGAGCTCGGTCTCAGCCTGGGCGATGCGGCGCAGCACGGCGCGCATGCGCGCCAGCAGCTCGCGCGACGAGTACGGCTTGGTGATGTAGTCATCGGCGCCGAGTTCGAGCCCGACGACGATGTCCACCTCGGAGTCCTTCGCGGTGAGCATGATGATCGGCACAGTGGACGTCTGTCGCACGCGCCGGCAGACCTCGGTGCCGGAGATGCCCGGCAGCATCAGGTCGAGCAGGATGATATCGGCGCCCCGTTCGCGGAATGCGATCAGCGCGCCCGGCCCGTCCTCACTGATCTCGACCTCGTAGCCCTCGCGCCGCAGCAGGTAGGCGAGCGGGTCGGCGAGGTCTGGCTCGTCCTCGACCAGCAGGATGCGGGTCATGCGTTCTCTCCGTTCGGTGCGGTGCGGGACAGCGCTTCGCCCGTGCGTGCGCGCTTTCCGCCGGTCTTCTTCTTGCGCTTCTTCTTGGACTTCTTCGCGTCATCGGCATCCGGCGCATCGATGCGTGGCAGCCGCAGAGTGAACGTCGAGCCCCGGCCCGGGCGCGACCACAGCCGCACCTCACCGCCGTGACGCTGGGTCGCATGCTTCACGATCGACAGGCCGAGGCCGGTTCCCCTGTGCGACGGGATCGCGCGTCGTCGGCCCGGTAGAAACGCTCGAAGATCCGCTCACGCTCGGAGTCGGAGATGCCGATTCCGCGGTCCGCGACGGCGATCTCGACGACGTCGCCATCGATCTTGACCCCGACGCCCACATCGGTTCCGTGTGGCGAGTACACGATGGCGTTGGCCAGCAGATTCCCGACCGCCTCGACGAGCACCTGGGCGTCCCCGCGCACCCACGCACCGCGATCGCCGCCGCGGATGAGCTCAACACCTGCGGATGCGGCCTGCACGGCGTGCGCCTCGATGGCGGCGTGCACGACCTCGTCGATCGAGACCGGCTCGACCTGCGACAGGCTCTCGGCGGACTGCAGGCGCGACAGGCTCATGATGCGTCCTGTGAGCTGATCGAGCCGCCTGGCCTCGGCCGTGATCCGCTCGGCGAAGCGACGCACCTGCTCGGGGTCGTCGGCTGCGGAGCCGATCGCCTCTGCCAGCAGGCTCACCGAGGCGACCGGCGTCTTCAGCTCATGGCTGGTGTTGGATACGAAGTCGGTGCGCATCTGATCCAGTCGCTCGCGCTCGGTGACGTCGCGGATGATGAGCAGCGTCAGTCGAGGTTCCACGACGCTGGCGCGCGCCGACACCACGCGAGGATCCAGCGATCGAGCCGTGGTCAGGCGCAGTGTCTCAGAGCGGCTGATGCCGCTGCTGCGCACCCCGCGCACGAGTCGGCGCAACTCGTCGTTCTCGAGCACGGCACCGACACGGATGCCGAACAGCGCGGCCGACCTGGTGGTCGCAACGGCCAGTCCGGATGCATCCAGCACGCACGCCGCATCGTCCATGCCCGCGAGCATGCCGGTGATGCCCGCCGGGATGGACGAGGAGTTGTCCTGGATCGTCTGCATCCGCATGCGGTACGCCCAGGTCACCAACAGCACCACTCCGGCGCCGATGGCAATGCCGATGGCGAGTGCGAACAGCGCGAGCTGAGGCGAGGGCATGCATCCAGAGTAGGGGCAGGTCCGGCGCCGATCCGTCGTTCAGCCCGTCGTCACGTGCATGAGGGTCGAGTGTTCACGAGCCCGGCACCATTCGTTAACCTTCGATGGGGACAATCGACCTCGGCCGCGTCCGCGCGGGCCCGTTCGGCATCCGTGCCGACCCCACGACGAAAGGGTGCACCGACATGCGCGAAGTCTTCCACCAGTCCCTCGAAGAGCTCCAGTCGCGCCTGGCGGAGATCGCCGATCTCGTGACCGTCGCAATCGAGAAGGCCACTACGGCCTTCGCCACCAGCGACGTCGCCCTGGCCGAGGAGGTCATCGCGAACGACGCGCAGATCGACGAGCTGGCCGTCGCCCTCGACGAGCAGGCCATCGAGATCCTCGCGCGCCAGCAGCCGGTCGCACGCGACCTGCGCATCGTCATCACGGCGCTGCGCGTGAGCGCCTCGCTGGAGCGGATGGGCGACATGGCCGAGCACATCGCCCAGCTGGCACGGCTGCGCTTCCCGGAGCGGGCGATCCCGAAGGGACTGAAGAGCACGTTCCGCCGCATGGGCGAGCTGGATGCCGAGATCTCGCGCACCCTGGCCCAGCTGCTGCGCACCCAGGATCTGCGCTTCGCCGACGACATCCGCAATGCCGACGACGACGTCGACGAGCTGCACGCCAGCGTGTTCGAGAAGGTGCTCAGCGACAACTGGAAGGGCGAGGCGACGGCCACGGTCGATGCGACACTCGCCAGCCGCTATCACGAGCGCTTCGCGGACCATGCCGTGGCTGTCGCGAAGAAGATGGTCTACCTCGCCACCGGCGACTGGGCCGTGGACGAGGAGGACATCCCCCTCGCCGCCGAGGCGCAGGAGTCCGCCGCCCCGCAGGAGTCCGCCGCCCCGGAGCCCCACCCCGCAGCCCCACCTCGCCGAGACCCCTCCTGAACGTCGAGACCCCCTCTGAATCGCGTGATTCAGAGGGGGTCTGGGCGCTGGTGAGGGGTCTCGGCGAGAGGTTACTTCTTGCCCTGGGAGGCGACGGCGGCAGCGCCCGCGGCGGCGGCCTCGGGGTCGAGGTAGCGACCGGGAGCGGTGGGGACGTTGTTCTCGTCGAGCTCGTACACCAGCGGAATGCCGGTGGGGATGTTCAGCTCGGCGATGTCGTCGTCGCTGATGCCCTCGAGGTGCTTGACCAGGCCGCGCAGCGAGTTGCCGTGCGCGGTGACCAGCACCGTCTTCCCGGCCTCCAGGTCGGGAACGATCGCGCCCTCCCAGTAAGGGAGCAGACGGTCGATGACCAGCTTGAGCGACTCGGTACGCGGCACCTCGCCGTCGATGCCGGCGTAACGCGGGTCGTTCACCTGGCTGAACTCACTGTCGTCGTCCAGCAGCGGCGGCGGCACGTCGAAGGAGCGACGCCACAGCATGAACTGCTCCTGACCGAACTCCTCGAGCGTCTGGGCCTTGTCCTTGCCCTGCAGCGCGCCGTAGTGGCGCTCATTGAGCCGCCAGGAGCGGGTCACCGGGATCCACAGTCGATCGGCGGCATCCAGTGCGATGTTCGCCGTCTGGATAGCGCGGCTCAGCAGCGAGGTGTGCAGCGCGTCGGGCAGAAGCCCCGACTCGGCGAGCAGTTCGCCGCCGCGGCGGGCCTCTTCCTTGCCCTGCTCTGTCAGACGGACATCGACCCAGCCCGTGAAGAGGTTCAGCTGGTTCCATTCGCTCTGGCCGTGGCGGAGGAGAATCAGGGTGCGCGTCATGGATTCAGCTTATCTTTTCCGACGCCGGGTTCCGGGCTTCGTGACCTCGGCGCACCGTCGCTCCGATCGTCCGACCTCAGCGGGCGGCGCGGGGGTCCTCGCCCACGGGGCGGCGAGACAGGCGCGTCAGGCGCGGCACGCCGGCCGTGGCCCCGGCATCCGCGGGTACGATCACCTGCTGCGCGGCGGCGATGTCGACGCCGTCGGAGTGCACCACCAGCTCACCGATCGGAGCCCTGCGAGACAGGAGCGCGAGGGCGATCGGGCCGTCCTCGTAATGCAGTGCGGCCGAGGTGATGTGCCCCACCTCGTCGGTGCCGGCCAGCACCGGGTCGCCGGCGACCGGCAGCACGACGTCACTGCCGTCCAGATGCAGCGCGGTCAGACGGCGCGGCGGATGCCCGAGGTTGTGCACCTTCGCGACCGTCTCCTGCCCGCGGTAGCAGCCCTTGTTCAGGTGCACGGCGCTGCGGATCCAGTCAGATTCGTGCGGGATGCTGCGTTCGTCGACCTCGTGCGACCAGCGTGGACGCCAGGCCGCGATGCGCAGCGCCTCGGCGGCGAGCGCACCGGCGAACGGGCCGGTCAGGTCGGCGGCCTCCGCCGCCACGGCCACGCTCCACGCGTAGCCAGCGGCCGGATGGCCCTCGACGAGCGCGTACTGGTGCCCGCCCGGCTGCACCTCGTGCCAGGGATCGCGCCAGATCACCGGGACGCCGTTCGGAGCGGATGCTGTGAGGCGCGCCTCGGCCTCGCCTCCGGCGAAGAACCCGACCAGGGCGGCATCCTCTCGCACCGTCACGACGACACGCGCGCGGAACACCATCCGCTGCAGCCAGGTCGCGAGTGTGTCGGCGTCGCCGTCATCGGCGATCAGCCAGGTCGAGGCGCCGTCGTCGAAGACGCCGGCGGCGTGCTCCACCCGTCCCTGGGGGTCGAGCACCAGCAGCTCCGTGCTGTCGCCGGGCTGCAGCCGCACGAGGGACTGCGAGGTGATCGAGTCCAGCCAGCTCAGCCGATCCTCCCCCGCCACCTCGATGAGTGTTCGGTCGGTCAGCGGCGCCAGTGCGAGGCCGGTCGCGAGCGAGCGCTGCTCGATGAGGGGGTTGCCGAAGTGCGTGATGACCCCGCCGTCGCGGACGGCCCCGGGAAGAGCATCGAAGGCGACCATCTCAGACCTTGGCCAGTCGGGCGGAGGCGTGCGACTTCAGCGGCTCGCCCAGCGCGGTGATGTCCCAGGCCCACAGCAGGTGGGCGTCGACGAGGCCGTACATGCGGGTGGCCGCGGTGTAGTCCTTCGCTCCGGCCGGGCGCACCACGGCATCCGTGGCGATGTCGATCCGCGGGCCGGCGATACGACCCAGGTACAGCTCGAGGGTGCCGTCGGAGTGCGTGACCGACACCTCGATCGGGAAGCCGTCGTCCGTGCGCAGCCTCTCGACGTCGTGCACGGTGCGCGCCGGTGCCGACGCGGTCGGCGGCAGCAGCGCCGGGCCCGGGTCGGACTCGGTGCGCGGTCGCGCGAGGCGCCAGAAGCCGGTCTCGGCCAGCAGCGGCACCGGTTCATCCTCGCCCTCGGCGCCGAGGAAGGATGCCGTCGCCGCGTAGTTCAGGAACGGTCCGCCGTCATGGCTGAAGCTCACGCGGTGCGAGAACTCACCCTGGAAGCGCTGCGCGCCCGCGGTGTACTCGATGACGCCGGTGCCCTCCCAGACGCCCAGCAGCCACGACAGCGGCGCGAGGTCGGCGGGAAGATCGGTGGGCAGCTCGATCACGACGGAGTCGGATCAGCGCTGGCCGCGGAACAGGTTGACGAGCACGACGCCGGCAACGAAGGCGATCGCGAGGCTCGCCAGTCCCAGCAGACCGAGGAAGAAGAATTCGAGCGCGACGGGATCCATGCGCCCAGTCTAGTCGCTCGCGCGGGTCACAGCGCGGCGGCCAGCGCCGACAGCCCGAACACCGCCGAGATCAGCCCCATCACCACCAGCGCACCCACCGTGCTCGCGGCGACCCGCACGATGAACCCGCGGGCGCGGCCGTAGGCGAGCTGCACGGCGAAGGACAACAGCACGATGCCTCCGAAGGCGATCATCAGCCAGGTGACACGGTCCTGCTCGGGGAGCACGATGCCCAGCGTCAGCCCGGCGACGAGCGAGACGATCCACACGGCGATGACGCCGTGGAACGCGTTGCGGGGCGCGAGTGCGGGTTCGGACATGAGGCCATGGTACTTGCCGACGGCGACATGCCGTCGGCAGACGGCCCATCGCGAACTAGGATCTTCCCGTGGCCCTGTTGCTTGCGCTCAGCCCCGCTCCCGACGAGGAGAGGCTGCTCCCCGCGCTCGCACTGCTCTCGCACAGCATCCGCCGGCATCCGCTCGACCCCTCCCATCTGATGTCCCTGCCTGAGGCGGACGCCCTCCTGGTCGACGCCACCACCGACCTCGTCGCCGCACGGACCGCCTGCCGCCTGCTGCGCACGGCGGCCGTCGACGCACCGGTGCTGCTGGTCGTCACGGAAGGCGGGCTCAGCGCGGTCACCGCCGACTGGGGCTTCGATGACGTCATCCTGAACGACGCTGGCCCCGCAGAGGCGGACGCGCGTATACGCCTGGCACTCACTCGCGCCGCAGACGACGAGCCCGCCAGAGTGCAGGCATCCGGCATCACGATCGACGAGCAGTCGTACTCGGCCAGATTGCACGGCCGCCCGCTGGATCTGACCTACAAGGAGTTCCAGCTGCTGCACTTCCTCGCTACGCACCCCGCCCGCGTGTTCACTCGCGAGCAGCTGCTCAGCGACGTCTGGGGCTACGACTACTTCGGTGGCACGCGCACAGTCGATGTGCATGTACGCCGGCTGCGCGCCAAGCTCGGCGACGCCGAGCAGATCATCGGCACGGTGCGCAACGTGGGCTACCGTTTCAATCTTCATGACGAGGATGATCCCGACCACGAGTGAGTTCACGCACCGGACACCTCCGGGTGCGAAGATGTACCCCATGATGGAACCCGTACTTTCCGACGCCGGGCTCGGGGATGCCGAGGACGACGACTTCGATGCGCACGAGGTGCCGGATGCCGAGCTGCCCGATCACCGCTATCACGACCGCGAGCTGAGCTGGCTGGCGTTCAATCGGCGGGTGCTGGAACTGGCCGAGGACACCTCGCTGCCGGAGCTGGAGCGGGCGAACTTCCTGGCGATCTTCGCGAGCAACCTCGACGAGTTCTTCATGGTGCGGGTGGCGGGGCTGAAACGCCGCATCCTCACCGGTCTTGCCCTGCCGACCAACGTCGGACGGGCCGCGAGCGACGTGCTCGGCGACATCTCCGCCGAGGCGCACGCCCTGCAGCTGCGCCACGCCGCCGTGTGGACCAACTCCATCCGGCCGGCGCTGGCGGATGCCGGCATCGAGATCACCGAATGGGACGAGATCACCGACGAGCAGCGGGCCGCGCTGAGCGAGTACTTCCAGTCGCAGGTGTTCCCCGTGCTGATGCCGCTCGCCGTCGACCCCGCGCATCCGTTCCCCTACATCTCCGGGCTCTCGCTGAACCTGGCGATCCGCATCCGCAATGCGCGCACCGGACGGCAGGACTTCGCCCGGCTGAAGGTGCCGCCGATGCTGCCCCGCTTCGTCGAGGTGCCCGGCGGCGGAGAGATCATGCGCTTCATCCGGCTCGAGGAGCTGATCGCGAACCATCTCGGCGATCTCTTCCCCGGCATGGAGGTGCTCGACCACCACGCCTTCCGGCTGACCCGCAACGAAGACGTGGAGATCGAGGAGGACGAGAGCGAGAACCTCATCCAGGCGCTGGAGGCCGAGCTGCTCCGACGCCGGTTCGGACCGCCCATCCGCCTGGAGATCACCGACGACATGGACGACGTGACGCTCGAGCTGCTCATCAAGGAGCTCGACATCACCGACCAGGAGGTGTACCGGCTGCCCGGCCCGCTGGATCTGCGCGGCCTGTTCGACCTCTCCCGCATCGACCGCCCCGATCTGCGCTACCCCCGCATCTGCCCACCACGGCGGTGGCTTTCCAGCCCGGCGACAGCAATGAGCGTCCCGACGTGTTCAAGGCGATCGGCAAGGGCAACGTGCTCGTGCACCACCCGTACGAGTCGTTCGCGACCAGCGTGCAGGCTTTCCTGGAGCAGGCCGCCCGCGACCCGCACGTGCTGGCCATCAAGCAGACCCTGTACCGCACCTCGGGCGACAGCCCCATCGTGCAGGCGCTGATCGACGCGGCTGAGGCGGGCAAGTCGGTGCTGGCCCTGGTCGAGGTGAAGGCGCGCTTCGACGAGGCGAACAACATCGTCTGGGCGCGCAAGCTCGAGAAGGCCGGCGTGCACGTGGTGTACGGTCTGGTGGGCCTGAAGACGCACTGCAAGCTGGCGCTGGTGATCCGCGAGGAGGACGGCGGGCTGCGGCACTACTCGCACGTGGGCACCGGCAACTACAACCCGAAGACGAGCCGCATCTACGAGGACTTCGGACTGTTCACCACCGACCCGCAGATCGGCAAGGACCTCACCCGGCTGTTCAACGAGCTCAGCGGCTACGCGATCGAGAAGAAGTTCAAGCGCCTGCTGGTCGCTCCGCTGCACCTGCGCAAGGGTCTGCTGCGGCACATCGAGCACGAGCGCAAGAACGCTCTGGCGGGCAAGCCCGCCCGCATCCGCATCAAGGTGAACTCGATGGTCGACGAGCAGATCATCGACTCGCTGTACCGGGCGAGCATCGCGGGGGTGATCGTGGAAGTCTGGGTGCGCGGCATCTGCAGCCTGCGCGTGGACCTGCCCGGTGTCAGCGACAACATCACGGTGCGCAGCATCCTGGGCCGCTACCTCGAGCACTCCCGCATCTTCGCGTTCGAGAACAACGGCAACCCGATCGTCTACATCGGCAGCGCCGACATGATGCACCGCAACCTCGACCGGCGCGTGGAGGCGCTGGTGCGGCTCTCCGCCCCCGAGCACATCCAGGAGCTGAACGACCTGTTCGACCTGGCGATGGACGAGGGCACCAACTCGTGGCATCTCGGTGCGGGCGGGGTCTGGACCCGCGCGGCCGGCTCTGACGACCATCCGCTGCTGGACCTGCAGGATCACACGATGACCGCCGTGCAGGGCCGCCGACGCAAGAGAACGGTCCGATGACCGACACTGCGGTCTTCGCCGCCGGCGCCGTGGTGTGGCGTCTGGTCGAGGACAAGCTGCGCATCCTGCTGATCCACCGCACGAAGTATCGCGACGTCACCCTGCCCAAGGGCAAGGTCGACCCCGGCGAGATGCTGGCGCAGACCGCCGTGCGCGAGGTGCGGGAGGAGACCGGCATCAAGGTCGCCCTGGGTGTGCCGGTGGGCGTGAGCAGGTACTGGATGCGCCCGAAGCGGCAGAAGGTCGTGCACTACTGGGCCGCCGAGGCGACGGATGCCGCGATCCGGGCCTCCACGTTCGTGCCCAACGGCGAGATCTCGGGCCTGGAGTGGGTGAGCCTGAAGAAGGCGCGCGCACGCCTGAGCTATCCGGTGGATGTCGAGATCCTCGACAGCTTCGCGCAGCTCGTCGACGACGGCGTGCTGCACACCTTTCCGCTGATCGCCCTGCGTCACGCCAAGGCCGTCGCGCGCTCCGGCTGGGAGGGCGCGGATGCCGAGCGCCCGCTCACCGAGCGCGGTCAGCGCCAGGCGAAGGCGATCGTCGCCCCCTTGCGGGCCTTCGGTGTGCGCCGCATCGTCTCCAGCGACGCGGTGCGCTGCCTGCAGACCGTCGCGCCGTTGGAGCACAAGCTCGGGCGCACGGCACGGGTCACGTCGAAGATCAGTCAGGATGCCTGGGAGGACGGCTCCGCAGACATCCGATCGGTCGTGGGACGGCGCGTGCGCTCCCGCAAGCCCGCTGTGCTGTGCAGCCACGGACCGGTGCTGCCCGGCATCCTCTCCGAACTCGCCCTGGCGACCGGGACGATGCACGGGTCCTACATCGACAGCGCCAGCAGTCTGGAGACGGCGGGCTTCTCGGTGGTGCATCTGTCGGCCACGAACCCCGGGTCCGGGATCATCTCGATCGAGACCCACGAACCCAAGGTCTGACTCCGCGCTGGCCACTGCGATCCACCCTGCTCCTTCGTCCCGGCGCTGGTGCGCCGCCATCCGTTCACCTTCCGTTCACCCGCGGGGGCAAGTCTCGTTAACCGGCCCTCCTAGCCTCACTGTGTGCCCTGCACCGGGCATGACACATTTCCCCGATCGAACGGATCCACAGTGAAGATCACCCGCACCGCTCGCATCAGCGCCATCGGCGCCATCGCCGCACTCGCCCTCACCGGCTGCGCCGCGAACGAGCCCAGCACCCCCACCGACCCGGAGCAGCCCTCCTCCGGTGCCGAGCTGAGCGGCAACCTCATCGGAGGCGGCGCCACCTCGCAGGAGGTCGCCATCTCCGCCTGGACCAAGGCCTTCCAGACCGCCAACTCCGGTGTGACCGTCGACTACGACCCGCAGGGCTCGGGCGCCGGCCGAGAGTCGTTCGCCGCCGGCGGGTTCGCCTTCGCCGGCTCCGACCGCGCTTTCAAGACCGACGAGCTGTCCTCGATGGAGTTCACCGGCTGCGCCGCAGACTCGGGAATCGTCGAGATCCCCGCCTACATCTCGCCGATCGCCGTCATCTTCCACCTCGACGGCATCGACGAGCTCAACCTGGATGCCGACACGCTGGCCGGTATCTTCGCGGGCACCATCACCAACTGGAACGACCCGAAGATCGCCGCGACCAACGACGGCGTCACCCTCCCCGATCTCGCGATCAACCCGGTGCACCGCTCGGACAAGTCCGGCACGACCGGGAACTTCACCGACTATCTGGCCGCAGCGGCCGGGGACGTCTGGACGCACGGCTCCGTCGAGGAGTGGCCGCTCCCCTCCGGCGAGGCGGCGCAGGGCACGTCTGGTGTCGTCCAGGCCGTCGAAGGCGGTCAGGGCACGATCGGCTATGCGGATGCATCCCGGGCCGGCGAGCTGGGTACCGTCTCGGTGAAGGTGGGCGACTCCTTCGTCCCCTACTCCCCCGAGGCCGCCGCGGCGATCGTCGATCACTCGCCGCTCGAGGAGCGCGAAGGCGCGGGTGACCTGGCCGTCGACCTGGACCGCACCAGCTCCGAGGCCGGGGTCTACCCGATCGTCCTGATCAGCTATCTGATCGGATGCGAGCAGTACGCCGACCCGGCCCAGGCCACTCTGGTGAAGGGCTTCTTCAGCGAGGCGATCAGCGCCGACGGGCAGCAGGCGGCGGCCGAGGCGGCCGGCAGCGCCCCGATCTCGGATGAGATCCGCGCCAAGGCGCAGGCCGCCGTCGACCTGATCGTCACCGACTGATCCGAGCGGCGGGTGGTCGGCATCCTCATGTCGACCACCCGCCCGCTCATCGCACACCACCCGACCACGACGAGGGGCACCCCGAGATGACAGCCACCGCCACCCCGACGGCCGCACCTGCGAAGGCGGCGGCCACGCAGCGCCCCGGAGATCGCTGGTTCTCGGGCGCCGCCCTGTCGGCGGGCACGATGATCCTGGTGACGCTCGCCGCCGTCGCGGTGTTCCTCGTCATCCAGTCGATCCCCGGAATGACCGCCACCGGCGACGACGCCACGATCCTGAAGACCGACTTCTGGGAGTACGTCGGGCCGCTCGCCTTCGGAACCGTGTGGGCGGCGGCCCTCGCACTGCTCATCGCCATTCCGCTGTCGATCGCAGTCGCGCTGTTCATCTCGCACTACGCTCCCCGGCGGCTCGCCCAGGGCCTCGGTTACATCGTCGATCTGCTGGCAGCCGTGCCCTCGGTGGTGTTCGGAATCTGGGGCATCGCCGTGCTCGCTCCGGCGGCCCTCCCGATCTACACCTGGATGACCCAGCACCTGAACTGGATCCCGCTGTTCGACGGGAACCCATCCGGGCGGAACATCCTCACGGCCGCGATCGTGCTGGCCGTGATGGTGCTGCCCATCATCACCGCGATCTGCCGCGAGATCTTCCTGCAGACGCCCACTCTGCACGAGGAAGCCGCCCTGGCGCTGGGCGCCACCCGCTGGGAGATGATCCGCATGGCGGTGCTGCCGTTCGCCCGCGGCGGGATCGTGTCGGCCTCGATGCTGGGGCTGGGTCGCGCGCTCGGCGAGACGATGGCCGTCGCCATGGTGCTCTCCGCCTCCGGCGGGATCACCTGGCGTCTGCTCACCGCGCAGAACCCCAACACCATCCCCGCGAACATCGCGCAGACCTTCCCCGAGGCGTACGGACTGAACATCAACGTGCTGATCGCCACCGGCCTCATCCTCTTCGTGGTCACGTTTGCGGTCAACGCCGTCGCGCGCTGGATCGTGAACCGCCGCAAGGAATTCTCGGGAGCGAACTGACATGACCATCATCGAGAACGCCCCGTCCGCCGCCCCGGCAGCGGTGCAGCTCGCACCGGCGGTGCGCATCACCAACGGCCGTCTGCCGTCGTGGTCGCCGTGGGCCCTGCTGGCGGCATCCCTGGCGATCGCCGCCGCCGTCTTCGGCGTGATCGCCGCGGGCGGCGGCGGCTTCAGCGTCGTAGGCACGCTGGTCGTCGGCATCCTGCTGTATCTCGTGCTCATCGGCGTGACCTCCACCCTCGTGGAGGGCCGGCGCAAGGCCACCGACCGCGTGGTCACAGCGCTGGTGTCGACGGCCTTCGGCATCGCGATGATCCCCCTCGCATCGGTGGCGTACACCGCGCTGCAGAACGGCGTGGCAGGACTGAGCGCGGAGTTCTTCTCCCACTCGATGCGCAACGTGGTCGGCGAGGGCGGCGGCGCCCTGCACGCCATCATGGGCACGGTGCTCATCACGCTCGCCGCCGCGGTGATCTCCATCCCGATCGGCCTGCTCACCTCGATCTATCTGGTCGAGTACGGTCGCGGCAGACTCGCCCGCGGCATCACCTTCCTCGTCGACGTGATGACCGGCATCCCCTCGATCGTCGCCGGTCTGTTCATCTACGCCCTGTTCGCGCTGCTGATCGGCCCCGGCATCCGCATCGGCCTGATGGGCGCGCTGTCGCTGGCGGTGCTGATGATCCCCGTCGTCGTCCGCTCCAGCGAGGAGATGCTGCGCCTGGTGCCCAACGAGCTTCGCGAAGCCTCGTTCGCACTCGGCGTGCCGAAATGGCTGACGATCCTCAAAGTCGTGCTGCCCACCTCGATGGCGGGCATCGTCACCGGTGTGACGCTGTCGATCGCACGTGTGATCGGCGAGACCGCGCCGCTGCTGGTGACCGCCGGATTCACGGCATCCATGAACTACAGCCTGACCGACGGCCGGATGATGTCGCTGCCGGTGTTCGTGTACACGCAGTACATGAATCAGGGCATCCCCGCCGAGGCGTACGTGAACCGCGCCTGGGCCGCCGCGCTCGTGCTGATCCTGATCGTGATGGTGCTGAACCTCGTCGCCAGGCTCGTCGCCAAATACTTCGCTCCCGCCAAGATCCGCTGAGCGCCGTCCCGAAGAAGTCCGAAGAAGCCCGAAGGAACGCCTTGTCAAAGAGCATCGAAGTCAACGACCTGAACGTCTACTACGGCGATTTCCGCGCCGTCGAGGGTGTCTCGCTCGACATCCAGCCGCGCAGCGTCACGGCGTTCATCGGCCCGTCCGGTTGCGGCAAGTCCACCTTCCTGCGCACGCTGAACCGCATGCACGAGGTGATCCCCGGGGCCCGCGTCGAGGGCGAGGTGCTGCTGGACGGCAAAGACCTGTACGGGCCCGGCGTCGACCCCGTGCTGGTCCGTCGCCAGGTGGGCATGGTCTTCCAGCGACCCAACCCGTTCCCGACGATGTCGATCAAGGACAACGTGCTGGCCGGGGTCAAACTGAACAACACGCGCATGTCTCGCGCCGACGAAGACGCCCTGGTCGAGAAGTCGCTGACCAGTGCGAACCTGTGGAACGAGGTCAAAGACCGCCTCGACAAACCAGGCTCGGGGCTCTCCGGCGGTCAGCAGCAGCGCCTGTGCATCGCCCGGGCGATCGCCGTCTCGCCCGAGGTGATCCTGATGGACGAGCCGTGCTCGGCCCTGGATCCCATCTCGACCTACGCGATCGAGGAGCTCATCGGCGAGCTGAAGAACGAGTACACCGTCGTGATCGTCACGCACAACATGCAGCAGGCCAGCCGGGTCAGCGACAGGACGGCGTTCTTCAACATCGCCGGCACCGGAAAGCCCGGCAAGCTGATCGAGTACGACGACACCGCCACGATCTTCACCACCCCGTCGGTGCAGGCCACCGAGGACTACGTCTCCGGCCGCTTCGGGTGATCGGGGCCTGGGCCGTGGTCTGGGCCGTGGGTCGTGTGATGGATCACTGACGGCCATCGGGTTCCTCGGCGTGTTCGCGTGCGACACGCCGAGGCTTTTCGTCAGCGTCAGTGATCCGGTACGCGCGCTCTCTCCCTGCACATCTTCGGATTCAGGCGAGTTGTCCACGGATGCCGGGCTGCGGCCCTCTCGGCGTCGCGACGCTCCGGGATGCTCGAAGCATGGCATCCCCGACGGCGACCTCCGCACTGGCTGAGCTCGGTCCGGTCGTCCGCACCGCCGCCCTGCGCCGCCGCGGCGTGACTGCGCGGGAGATCGCACGAGCCCGTGCAGCAGGGGAGATCGTCCAGGTGCGCCGTGGTGTGTATGCACGACCGGATGCCCACCCGGCCTTGGTGCACGCCGCGCAGCACGGCGGTACCGTCGGCTGCGTCACAGCGGGGCGGATGCGGGGCCTGTGGCTGCTCGACGAGGTGGACGCCCTGCACGTCTGGTGCGGTCACGCCGGCAACCGTCACGACTGCGAGCGGACCGAATGCGAAGTGCGGCTGCACTGGGATGACGGTGTCACCGCATTCGGCGCACTCCCGCCGCTGCGGAACATCCTGCTGCAGATCGCGGTGTGCGCCGGCGAGGAGACCTTCTTCGCCGCACTGGAGTCGGGACTGCGGCGGTCCCTGGTGACGCTCGGCGACCTGCGCTGGCTGTCCACCCGCCTGCCGGGTGGAATGCGCGGGCTGCTGTCGTTCGCTCGCGCCGATGCGGATAGCGGGCTGGAGTCGCTGGTGCGGCTGCGCCTGCACAGGCTGGGCATCGAGGCACGCACGCAGGTGCGCATCGCCGGCGTCGGCGAGGTCGATCTCCTGGTCGGCGACCGCCTGATCATCGAAGCCGACGGTATGCAGAACCATGATGATCGTGCGTCCGACGGACGTACGGGGTCGCTGCGGCACAAGGACCTGCAGCGGGACGCCCGCGCGGCCGCGCGAGGCTACGTGACGCTGCGCTTCGACTACGCGATGATCGTCCACCACTGGGATGTGGTGGAAGAGGCCATCCTCGCAGTGGTGGCTGCGGGCCGGCACCTGGCCTGAGCGGGCATCCGTGCATCCGTGTCGCGAATCACTGATGCGGCGGCCGCACTGCGGCGTGTCGACCGCGCGACACACCGGGCGACGCGACCTGCATCAGTGATCCGTCACACCGGGACGTCGCGCGCTCAGCGCGGCGAGCGCAGGAAGGTGTTCAGCTCGGCGGTCAGGGCAGGGTCGGATGCCAGCAGCGCACCGTCCACGGCGGTGATCGCAACGGCCAGACGGATGCTGGAGACCAGCCACGCGGCATCCGCCGTCGCCAGGTCCGACACCGACAGCGTGGCGTACTCCGTGCGGAACCCGCGCGATTCCAGATACTCGTAGACGCTCAGCTGGGTGGTGCCGTGCAGGATGCCGGCGGACGGCGCAGTGGTGATGAACTCATCGCCGCGGCGGACGATCAGTGAGGCCGTGGGCGCCTCGAGCACGAAGCCGTCGCGGGTGACGAACACGGCGTCGTCGGCGCCACGACGGCGCGCTTCGCGCAGGGCCGCCATGTTCACCGCATACGACAGGGTCTTCGCGCCCAACAGCAGCCACGGCGCGCGCTCCCCCGCACCCAGGTCGTAGCCGCGGTCGAGTGTCACCACGCGCACGCCCTCACGGCGGACGGCCGAGAAGTCAGGGGCGGGCGAGGCGGTCACCCACGCCGTCGGCGCCGGACCGTGCTCGACGCCACGGCTGAGGATCAGCTTGACGACCGCCTCACCCTGCGGAATGCGCGCCGCAGCGACCGCGACCGCCTGGCGCCACTGCTCCAGATGGGGAGCCGGCAGGTCACAGATCCGCGCGGAATGCGCCAGCCGCTGCACATGCGCCTCGACTTCGTTGGCGTGCCCGTCGATCACGCCGATCGACTCGAACACCCCGTCGCCGCGCTGGGTGCTGAACTCCCCCACGCTGAGCGCGGGGGCGCTGACGTCCATCTCGACGAAAGTGTCCGAGAAGTCCTTCCGGGTGTCGGCCGCGTCGACGGGAGTGATCATCAGGGCGAAGCGCTGGGCCATGCGCCCAGCTTAGGACGGTCGGGAATACCTCCGCCGCGAGGACGTTACAATGGATCGGCCGGGCCGCATAACCCCGGGCTCCAAATTCTGCCGCTTCGAGCGGCCTTCCGCCGAGAGGCGTTCTTGCGGCCCGGTCTTTCTCTGTCTGCGGCCCTGATGCTCTGCGCAGACTCCCCCGTCCACGCGCCCCGTTCACGCGCACTCTCCTGCCCACGCGCCCTCTCCTACCCACGCGCCCTCTTCGGCGAGACTTCCCTTCCAGCACGAGACTTCCCTTCCCTCCCGTGAGACTTCCTTTCCAGCACGAGAAGGCGCACAGTGCGCCAGGTCTCATGCTGGAAAGGAAGTCTCGGGGATGGGCCGGGACGGGACGGGCGGGACGGGGCGGGACGGGGCGGGACGCAGCGGGACGTCACCAGGGGCAGGGGGCGGGGCAGAGGCGGGGCGGATGCTGTCAGACCAGGGCGCCGCGGCGCCAGGCTGCCGCGGACGCGGAGAGATCATCGGCGTAGCCGCTCAGGCGCAGAGCACGACGGGTGAGGTGACTGGCGCGATCCGGCTCGGTCGGCTCGTAGTCGTCGGCGGTGTGCGTGGCGCCGGAGGCCTGCAGCCGACAGTACGCAGCCGCACGCTCGAGCGCCACGGCGAAATCGCCCTGGAACACCCCGCGCAGGATCGTGTCGACCAGCGCGGCCAGCTCCTCGGGCCCGGCTGGAGTCGGGGCGCCGGCGATCACGGCATCCGCCGATCGCAGCTCCACCCGACCGCGCTCGTACAGCAGTGCCGCGGTCGCGGAATCGCGGCGGATCGCGACCTGCAGCAGGTACAGCCGCCACAGCGCGCCCGGCAGCGAGCGCGCAGGAGCCTGCGACCACAGCTCGGCGATCTCGTCGATGCCGTGCTCGGCGGCGAACGCGACCAGACGCTCGGTCGTCGCGCCCGAGACGTCGCTGCGTGCACGCTCGAGCAGAGCGGATGCCGTGGCATGCGCGACCCGCGACTGCTCGGCCGGATCCGCGGCGCCGACGAGGTTGTCGAAGGCTGAGGGCGGACGCCGGACGGGGCGGTGGAACTGCTCGGGCATCCGTCCAGGGTACGCGGCCTGATGTGCCCCCGGGGAATTCCGACATCCCGACCCACCGGTTAAAAGCCGGTTGCTCTGCCTCTGAGCTACGGGGGCAGATGCCGCCGCAAGACGCGGCACGGCACCTCAGAGAAGTCTAAACCACCCATGCCCGGCGGCCACGGCCGCACCCGCCTCGGGCACGACCGCGGCAGGTGTGGGAGGATGCGAACGCCGCACACACCGTCACGGGGCCTCTGCCTCGCCGCACGATCACGGGAGGACTCATGACGACTCTGGATACCGCCCTCGCCGCCGTCGACGACTGGCCGGTCGACCATGCCGCAGCCGCTGTCATCTCACGTGACGGCACCGTGCTCGCCACCCACGGCGACCTCGATCGCTCCTTCCGGCTCGCCTCGGTGACCAAGCCGCTCACGGCGTACGCGACTCTCGTCGCCGTCGAGGAGGGGTGTTCGATCTGAACACCCCGGCCGGCCCGGAGGGCTCGACCGTGCGCCACCTGCTCGCTCATGCCTCGGGGCTGGACACCACCGAGGACCGGGTGCGCGCAGCGCCCGGCACCCGCCGCATCTACTCCAACCGGGGCTTTGAGGTGCTCGCCGAAGCGGTCACCGCGCACTCCGGCATCCCGTTCGCCGAGTACCTCGATGAGGCGGTGCTCCAGCCCCTCGGCATGACCTCTTCGCAGCTTCAGGGCTCGGCCGCCGCCGCAGGGGTCTCCACCGTGGGAGATCTCGCGCGCTTCGCGGCTGAGCTGCAGCACCCGACTCTCGTCGCAGATCAGACGCTTGCGGAGGCCACCTCGGTCGTCTTCCCCGGGCTCGACGGCGTGCTGCCCGGTTACGGCATTCAGCGGCCCAACGACTGGGGGCTGGGGTTCGAACTGCGGGCGGAGAAGAGCCCGCACTGGACCTCCGCCGCGAACTCGCCCGGAACGTTCGGGCACTTCGGTCAGAGCGGCACGTTCCTCTGGGTCGATCCGCACGCCGGCGTCGCCTGCGTCGCGCTGACGGATCGGGACTTCGGTCCGTGGGCGGTCGAGGCGTGGCCGCCCCTGTCGGATGCCGTGCTCGCGGCGCTGCCGGGCTGACTCAGAGCGGGCGGGGCACGTCCACCACGCGCTCCGCACCGGTGACGGATGCCGACACAGCTCCCGCCGAGACCGATGCGATCTCGGCGCGCAGCGCATCCAGATCCTCGGCGGCGGTCCACACCTCGAAGAGTGCATGGTCGGCGTAATGCGGCTCGCCGAGCATGGCGCTGTGCCGCTGCGTCCAGTCGCGCAGCACGTTGTCGAATCGGCCCGCGTCGGCATGTGGCACGGCTATCGTCGCCTGCGCGAGCACGCGGCGATCGACCAGGCGGGCCCGATCGAGAGCCTCCGAGACCGCGGAGGAGTATGCCCGCACCAGTCCCCCTGCCCCCAGCTTGATACCACCGAAGTAGCGGGTGACGACGGCGACCACGTCGGTCAGCTCACGCCGGCGCAGCACCTCGAGCATCGGGACGCCCGCGGTGCCGGAGGGCTCCCCGTCGTCGGAGGAGCGAGCGCGATCCCCGTCGAGCCCGGTGATCTGCGCGCTGCAGTTGTGCCGCGCGTCCCAACGGTGCTTCCTGACCGCGGCGATCGTCTCGTCGGCCTGCTCCGGCGAGGAGACCGGCGCAACATGCGCGATGAAGCGCGATTTGCGGATCACCAGCTCGTGCTCGACTGCGGCGGCGATCGTCGCGGGGTGAGACGGAGACACCCCCTCAGGGTACGCGAGCCGCGGCGTCCCGATTCGCGGTCGAACACCCTGCAGCTCAGGCCAGAGCTGGCCCGGCCACGATGCCGTCCGAGCAGCTCAGGCAGTGAGCTCGACGAGCCTACGCAGCGTGAGCAGATTGCGGGCGGTTCCGGCCACCCCGAGTGCCCGATCGAACACCGCTCTGGTCAGCTTCGTGCCGCCGGCCCCACCCTGCCCGTAATCGATCCAGAGCTCCCGGCCGCGCAGCGCGATCCGCTCGCCCGGCTGCAGGCGCTCATCCAGCACCTGCTCTGCGTCGCTGTTCGGGGTGCCCTCCAGCAACATGATGTGCAGCATCTTCTCGGCGGCGGCATCCGCAAGGGGTTCGCGGCGAGCGCGGCGGCCAACTCGTCATGCGTGCGGGCGATGACCGGGGTGTCCACGTCGAAGGCGTCGTGGATCATCCGCCGCACCCGGGCACACACTGCGACCAGATCGTCCGACGCGTCGCAGATCACGTTGCCGCTGGCGATGTAGGTGGTGACCTTGCCCAGGTCGAGCTCGGCGGTCAGCAGCGCCCGCAGTTCGGCCATCGGCACGCGGTTGCGCCCTGAGACGTTCACTGCACGCAGCAGCAGCGCGCAGCGTCCGCTCACGCGGCACTCGCTGCGAGCTCGGCTCCGGCGTGCGCCAGCTCGGCCAGCGCGGCCTCGCTGGACTGCTCGCCGACGCCGGCGACCAGGTCGGTGAATACCCGCACATGCACGCCGTGCGCGATGGCATCCAGCGCCGAGGCGCGCACGCAGTGGTCGGTCGCGATGCCGACGATATCGGCATCCGTCACGCCGTGCGCGGTCAGGATGCCGGCGACGGTGGTCCCGTCGTCAGCCCTGCCCTCGAACATCGAGTAGGCGGGCACGCCCTGCCCCTTGCGCACGTGGTGCGTGATGGCATCCGTCACCAGCAGCGGGTCGTAGGCGGCGCCATCGGTGTCGGCCACGCAGTGCACTGGCCAGGAGTCGACAAAATCCGGCTTGGCCGCGAAATGCCCGCCGTTGTCGCCGTCGGCGTCGTGCCAGTCGCGCGAGGCGATGATCACCGCGTAGTCGCCGGCATGCGCGGCGAGAAAGTCGCTGACGCCGGATGCGACCGCATCCCCGCCTGTCACGGCGAGTGCGCCGCCCTCAGTGAAATCGTTCTGCACGTCGACGATGAGAAGTGCTCTGCTCATGTCTCGAGAGTACGTGGCGATCGGTATCGGAGCCACCTGTCAGGATCGAACTGACGGCCTTCCCATTACGAGTGGGATGCTCTACCACTGAGCTAAGGTGGCGTGCGCAGCGGACTGCGGCACAAGCAATGATCCTACTACGACGACCCGACCACCGCGAAACGCACGGACGGCCTTCTCACTCGCAGCGCAGCCCGTCCTCGGGCACCATCCCGTCGATCAGATAGCCCTCCACAGCCTGGTCGACGCAGCTGTTGCCCTTGTTGTAGCCGGTGTGCCCCTCGCCCACCCGGGTCACCAGCACGCCGTTCTGCAGCTGCTTTGCGAGCGACACCGACCACTCGTAGGGGGTCGCCGGGTCGTTCGTGGTGCCGACGACGACGATCGGGCCCGAACCGGATGCCGTGATCGGCTCGCGCACGCCCACCGGCGGGTACGGCCACACCTCGCACGGGTCGGGGCCCTGCCAGT
Organism: Microbacterium suwonense; assembly: GCF_030296555.1. Lineage (NCBI taxonomy): Bacteria > Bacillati > Actinomycetota > Actinomycetes > Micrococcales > Microbacteriaceae > Microbacterium > Microbacterium suwonense. Next base: position 105,036 of record NZ_AP027728.1, on the reverse strand, counting down.
ACGGCGCGAACGTGGGCGCCTTGGCCTCGAGCACCTTCATCGCCGCATCCTCGGTGGCCTGGTCGTCCTCCACCGGATAGTCCATGCAGTTGTACGCCATGAACGCCTCGGCGGTGTTGTCGGCGTAGCTGCCGTCGGGGTTGCGGGAGTTGTACGAATCGGCGAGCGCGAACATCACCGACGGGTCCCCCTGCAGAGCTGCGGTGAGCCCCTTGGTCAGATACCCCCAGCTCTGCTGGCTGTACATCGCGGTGATCACGCCGGTGACCATGGTGTCGACGCTCAGCATCCGTCCATCGCCGTTGCGCAGCGGCGAGCGAGACACCGCGCTCAGCAGTGCCCGGAAGTCGCTGAGCGCCTCGTCGAGCGTGCCGTTGAAGGGGCACTCCTTCGTGGTGAGGCAGTCGGAGAGGTAGGCGCGCAGCGCCGACTCGAACCCGATGGCCTGGGTGGTGCCGACCTGGGTGCCGGAGACCGACGGGTCCAGTGCGCCGTCCAGCACCAGGCGCTGGGCGCGCTCGGGGTACAGCTTGGCGTAGGTGGCGCCGAGGAAGGTGCCGTAGGAGTAGCCGAGGTAGTTCAGCGTCTCGTCCCCCAGCACGCCACGGATGAGATCCATGTCGCGCGCGGAGTTCACGGTGGTGATGTACGGCAGGATGCCCTGGCTGTTCGCATCGCATGCCTCGGCGAAGGTCTTGTCGCGTGCGGTGAGCGCCGCCTCCCACTCGGGGGTGTTGCGGGGTTCATCGATGACGCCGTAGAGGTAGTCGTCCATGGCCTTCGGGTCGAGGCAGGACACCGCGGTGGACCGGCCGACGCCGCGCGGGTCGAACCCGATCACGTCGAACTTCTCGATCAGGTCGACGCCGACCGCATAGCCGAGGCTGTCGGCGACGAAGTCGTAGCCGCTCGCGCCGGGACCGCCCGGGTTGACCAGCAGCGAGCCCTGCGCGGCGGCTCCGGCGCTGTGCCGCACGATCGCGAGGGAGATGTCACCGGCATCCGGGTTCTCCCAGTCCAGCGGCGCGGTGACGTCGGTGCAGTCGAATCCGGCACCGCACGCCGTCCAGTCGAGCTTCTGCGCGTAGTACGGCAGCAGGTCGCCTGAGACGCCGCTCGTGTCGGGGGTGCGGGTGACGGCGGGCGCCGATTCGGGGATCTGCGCGTACAGGCAACCGGAGAGGGCGACGGATGCGACGACCATGCCTGCCATGAGGCTCAGGATGCGGCGCAGGGTGCGGCGGGATCGAGGGGTCACGGGGTCCTTCCGCTGGAGATGGTCACCAGGAGGCTCTCGGTGGCGAGCAGCGGTGAGACGTTGCGCTCCAGCGACTCACGCGTGTCGCTGATCGCGTCGAGAGCGAGGAGGGTGCGTTCGACCGGCCAGGCGTCGGCCAGCGCGGTGAGCTCGGCGCGGAGTTCGGTGTTGATCAACTCGTCGCCACGGCCGAACTGCAGCATCACCACGTCGCGGTACAGGGACTGCAGATCGGTGAACACCCGGTCGATGCCGTCGCGCAGACTGCGCGTCGCACGTTTGCGCTGATCGTCCTCGAGCGCCGAGATCTGCGAGCGGACCGCCGGGGGCACGGCCTGCCCCTCGGCCACACCGACGGTGCGCAGCAGCGCGGTCCGCTCGGCGGCGTCGCGCTCGGCCGTCAGCGCCTTGGCGTCCTCGGTGGCGGCCTGGATGATGTGCCCCGCGACCTCGACGGCGGTGCCGACGCCCCGCACGCCCAGCACCGCACGCAGGGTCTCGTCGCGGCGCCGCCGCGCACCGTCGTCCGTCGCGAGGCGCTGCGCCATGCCGATGTGGCGCTGCGCATGCCGGGCGGACTGCTCGGCGACCGCCTCGTCGACGCCGGTGCGCAGGGAGATCAGCCGGGCGACGTCCGCGACGTCGGGCTCGCGCAGGCGCAGGGCGCGCGAGCGGGAGCGGATGGTGGGCAGCAGGTCGGCCTCGCTGGGGGCGCACAGCACCCAGACGGTCTGCTCGGGCGGCTCCTCGAGCGCCTTCAGCAGCACGTTGGAGGTGCGCTCGACCATGCGATCGGCGTCTTCCACGACGATCACGCGGTAGCGGCCGGCAGAGGGGGCGAAATACGACCGTTCGACCAGCGCGCGCGCCTCTTTGATCGTGATGATGACCTTGTCGGTACGCAGCGCGGTGAGATCGGGATGCGTGCCGGCGAGCACCTGGCGCATCGTGTTCTCGTCGTCGGGGTGCTCGGCGATCAGGGCGGCGGCGAAGGCGTAGGCGAGCGTGGAGCGGCCGGATCCGGGAGGCCCGGTGATCAGCCAGGCGTGCGAGAGCGCGGTCGGATCGGATGCCGCCTGCTGAAGCGTCGAGACCGCGGCATCCTGCCCCCACACCTCGCTCCAGGGGAGGGAGGTGTGGGGGATGCGGTCATGCCGTCCAGCCTAACCGGGGAGCCGACATCGACCCTCAGAGCAGAACCGAGATCCGGGCGCGGATCAGCGCGGCGATGTCGTCGGGGTCAGCCGTGGCGTCCACCACCAGGAAACGTCCCGGCTCGGCGTGCGCCAGCTGCAGATAGGCCTCGCGCACGCGGGCGTGGAACTCCTCGCGCTCGGCCTCCAGCCGATCGAAGGGCTTGTCGGCGGCGTCCAGTCGTCGGCGGGCGTCGGAGGGGTCGATGTCCAGCAGCACCGTGACATCGGGCAGCGCGTCCTCGGCGGCCCACAGCGAGAGGTTGCGCACCTCGTCGGGATCCAGCACGCGACCTGCGCCCTGGTAGGCGACGGAGGAGTCCAGGTAGCGATCCTGGATGACGACGTCGCCGCGCTCCAGCGCCGGGCGCACGACCGTGGCGACATGGTGAGCGCGGTCTGCCGCGTACAGCAGCGCCTCGGCACGGGGCGCGATGTCGCCGCGGTGGTGCAGCACGATGTCGCGGATCAGCACGCCGACCTCCGAGCCGCCGGGCTCGCGGGTGCGCAGCGTCGTGCGGCCCCGACCTTCGAGCCATTCGGCCAGCAGACCGGCCTGAGTGCTCTTTCCCGAGCCGTCACCGCCCTCCAGCGTGATCCAGATCCCCGAGGTCACGAGCCGGCCTTCACGTCGGCAGGCTCCCCACGCCGCTTCGCGGCGTTGGCGGCACGGGTCGCGGCGGCCTTCTTCGCTGCGGCGGAGCGGGCGGCCGCCTTCTCCTCGTCGGTGTTGGCAGAGGACTTCACCGCGGTCTTAGCGGCAGCCTTCTTGGCCGGAGCCTTCTTGGCAGGAGCCTTCTTGGCGGCAGCCTTCTTCGCCGGGGCTTCTTCGCCGGGGCCTTCTTCGCCCCCGTTTGGGAGCCGGCCCCTTGGCGCGCTTGTCGGCGAGCATCTGCACGGCGATCTCGAAGGTGATGTCCTCGGGCTTCTGACCACGCGGGATCGTCACGTTGGTCTCGCCGTCGGTCACGTAGGGACCGAACCGGCCGTCGCGCACGCGGATCGCCTTGCCGCTGACCGGATCGGCGTCGAACTCGGCGAGCGCGCTGGCGGCCCGGCGAGATCCCGCACCGTACTTCGGCTGCGCGTAGATCGCCAGCGCCTCGTCGAGCGTGATGTCGAAGATCTGCTGCTCGCTCTCCAGCGAGCGCGAATCGGCGCCCTTCTTCAGGTAGGGGCCGTAGCGGCCGTTCTGCGCGGTGATCTCATCGCCGGACTCGGGGTCGGTGCCCACGACGCGCGGCAGGCTGAGCAGGCGCAGCGCGGTCTCGATGTCGATGGTCTCCACCGACATCGAGCGGAACAGCGAACCGGTGCGCGGCTTGGGCGCGTCCTTCTTCGCGGTCTTCTTCTTCGGCGCGGCGGCCACCTCGCCGGTCTTCTCGTCGACGACCGGATCCTCTTCGGGCAGGTTCTCCTGCACGTAGGGGCCGTAGCGGCCGTCCTTGACGACGATGATGCGGCCGTTCTCGGGGTTCTCTCCGAGCACGCGGTCCCCGGCGACCGGGGCGTCGACGAGCTCCTGCGCCTTCTCGGCGGTCAGCTCATCGGGGGCGAGATCGTCGGGGACGTTGACGATCCGCCCGCGCTCATCGGGCTTGGCCGGGTCGATCACCTCGAGGTACGGACCGTACTTGCCGAACCGCAGCGTGACCGTATCGGTGATGCGCGTGGAGTTCAGCGCGCGCGCATCGATCTCGCCGAGGTTGTCGACCACCTGGCGCAGGCCGACGTGCGCGTCGGAGCCGAAGTAGAAGGAACGCAGCCACTCGTTGCGGTTCTGCTCGCCGCGGGCGATCGCGTCGAGGTCGTCTTCGAGCGCGGCGGTGAAGTCATAGTCGATCAGCTCGGCGAAATGCTGCTCGAGCAGACGCACCACGCTGAAGGCCAACCAGGTGGGCACCAGCGCCTGGCCGCGCTTGCTCGCATAGCCGCGGTCGATCACCGTGCCGATGATGCTCGCGAACGTCGACGGACGCCCGATGCCGTGCTCTTCGAGCGCCTTCACCAGCGACGCCTCGGTGTAGCGGGGCTTCGGCGTGGTGCGGTGGCCCTTGGCCTCGGCATCCGACATCCCCAGCTCATCGCCCACGGCGACGGCCGGCAGCGACTGGTTCTCGGCGGAGTCCTGCGCGTTGCGCTTCTCGTCGCGGCCCTCTTCGTACGCCTCCAGGAACCCCTTGAACGTGTAGACGGTGCCGGATGCCGTGAACTCGAGCCGCTTGTCGTTGGCCTGCGCCTCGAGGGTGACCGTGGTCGTCTCATACTTGGCATCCGACATCTGACTGGCAACGGTGCGCTTCCAGATCAGGTCGTAGAGCCGCTGCTCCTCGCGGTCGAGGCCCGATGCGACGGATGCCGGCGTGCGGAACTTCTCGCCCGACGGGCGGATGGCCTCGTGAGCCTCCTGCGCGTTCTTGCTCTTGGACTTGTACACCCGAGGCTTCAGCGGCACGGCCGCGTCGCCGTACAGGGCGACGGCCTGGCTGCGCGCGGCCTGGACGGCTTGCGTGCTCAGCGCGACCGAGTCGGTGCGCATATAGGTGATGTACCCCTTCTCGTACAGGCGCTGGGCGACGCTCATCGCCTGCTTCGCACTCATCGAGAGTTTGCGGCCGGCCTCCTGCTGCATGGTGGAGGTGGTGAATGGGGCGTAGGGGCTGCGCGTACCGGGCTTGGCCTCGACCTTGCTGACCGTGGCGCTGCCTGCTGCGTCGACGGCGGCGGCGATGGCCGCGGCATCCGCCTCGCTGAGCACGACGACGGCCTTCTTCAGCTTTCCGGTGTCGTCGAAGTCGGTGCCGCGGGCGAGCTGACCGCCGTCGATGCGCACCAGGCGCACGCCGAAGCCCTGCCCTGCGGTAGCGGCCTGCGCCTCGACATCCCAGTACTCGGCGGAGGTGAACGCCATCCGCTCCCGCTCACGGTCGACGATCATGCGGGTCGCGGCGGACTGCACGCGCCCGGCCGACAGGCCGGACTTGACCTTGTACCAGAGCACCGGTGAGATGTCCCAGCCGTACAGCCGATCAAGGATGCGGCGAGTCTCCTGTGCGTCGACGAGCGCCAGGTCGAGTTCGCGGGTGCGATTGACGGCGGCCTGGATCGCGTCCTTGGTGATCTCGTGGAAGACCATCCGCTTGACGGGCACCTTCGGCTTGAGGGTCTCCAGCAGGTGCCAGGCGATCGCCTCGCCCTCGCGGTCCTCATCAGTGGCGAGCAGGAGCTCGTCGGCGTTCTTCAGCGCGCGCTTGAGTTCGGCGACCGTCTTCGTCTTGCGATCGGAGACGACGTAGTACGGGTCGAAGTCGTTTTCGACGTCGATCGAGTACTTCCCGTACGCCTGCTTGTCGGCGGCGGGGATGTCCTTCTTGTCTGCCAGGTCGCGGATGTGACCGACGGAGCTGAGCACTTCGTAGTCGTCGCCGAGGTACCCCTGTATAGATCGCATCTTCGTCGGGGACTCGACGATGACGAGCTTCTTGCCTTGTGCCAAGAGTGCGTCCTTTCTCCGAAGCACACCATACACACCGCTCTCCTGCAGCGGACACAGCGTCGCAGCGACACGGCGGCCATGGCCGGAGGCGGAAGTGAGGATCGTCGCCGTCATCCTCGGGTTGCCCTGCTCGGGCGCGGGAGACCGCGACCAGACCAGCGTACGCGGAACTGACCTGCACGGTCGCCGTGAGACCGTCGGTCGTGCATGCGGTCAGGGTCGCGCCGGCGGCGAGCGCGACTCTGCCTGCGAGCGCGCACGGATCCTCGTCGGTGACGATCGCGCCGGATGCCGCGTCCGCGGCGGCAAGAGAGGCGGCATCCGCCGCTCCTGCGGCACGCTGCGCGGTGACCGCGGCCCCGCCCACTGCAGCGAGTCCGGCCGATAACGTCGCTGCGACGGTCAGGATACCGGCGGCGAGCGCTGTCCCCGCCATCACAGGCCTCCGCTCAGCGCGCAGCTGCGGGCGCGGAGCGGGATGCTGATGATCCGTCCGATCCGTGCATGAGCGGATGCCGTGACGCAGACCAGGTCGCCGGAGTCGTGCTGCGCCATCTCCGCCCCCGCCACGATTCGCACCACGTCGGCCGCACGGCTGGCGCTCTCCCCTCGGCCGAGCAGTCGCGCAGCGTCGGCTGCAGCATCCTGCAGCGCCACCTGGGTCGCGGCGGCGTGCAGCGCCCCGACGCCCAGCAGCAGTGCGAGCAGCACGGCAGGCAGGGCGATCGCGAGCTCGGCGGCGACGGATCCCCGTTCGCCGCCGAGCCGGCCACGGCGGCTGCCGCTTCGGCGGTGCGACCGCTCTCGGCAGGCTGTGGCCATCACGACACCGTCAGCGCCCGCCGCACGAGGTCGGTGAGGATGCCGCGCACCTCGTCGCTGCGCATGATCACCACCAGCAGCCCTGCGAAGGCGACGGCCGCCATCGTCGTGATCGCGTACTCAGCGGTCGCGGCTCCGGATTCGTCGGCGAACAGGCGCGCGGCGCGGCTCCTGGTCAGCTCGGGCAGATCGTTGTTCGTCATCGTTCCTTCTCTCTTTCCTCTGTGTTTTCTCTGTCCCGGAGCGTGTCTCGCCCGGGAGTCGTGGTGGTCAGATCGGCAGCACGGTGGAGCCGAGCACGCTGAGCATGAGCGGGGCCACCCCCAGCAGCAGGAAGGCGGGCAGCGTGCACGCGCCCAGCGGCAGCAGCAGCGACGTGGACAGCCGCGCCGCGCGGATGCGCCCCTGTACGCGAGCTTCCTGCCGCCGCTGAGCCGACGAGGCGCGCAGCAGGGCTCCGGCGGGCACGCCGGCGGTGCGGGAGAGCTCGAGCACGGCATCCGTCGCCGCGCGCTCGTCGCCGAGATCGGCGGGACTGTGCTCGACCAGCCGCAGCGCCCGGGGGATCCCCACGCCGCCGGAGAGCGCCACCGCGACCAGCTCGGCGTGCATTCCCGGTGTGCCCGGTGGCGTCCCGGCCCGCCGCACCAGGTGGGCGGTCCACAGCCTGGCCAGCAGCACCAGTCCGATCCCTGCCCCGACGCAGACGATCCCGAGTGGGTTCGTCGTGAGCACGCCGATCGTGTCGAAGCCGAGTGCGAACCCCAGCAGCAGGCCGGCGAACGGCAGCCACAGCAGCAGGCGCGCCGTTCCGGTGGGCTCGGCGAGCGCGATGCGCACGTCATCGGCGGCGGACGCGGCATCCTGCAGCGATTCGGCCAGCGAGCGCAGCACCTCGGCCAACGGAGCGCCGACGATCGTGGCGATCTCCCACGCGGCGGCGACGTCGCGCCAGGTGCCGCCTTCGGCCTCGATCGCTCCGGCCAGCTCCGCACCTGCCGCGCACCGGTCCGCCACGCGCACCGCCACGGCGTCGCCGGTGTCGGCGAGATGACGCCAGGCGGTCAGGGGCCGGGCACCCGCCTGCAGCAGCACCGCCAGGGTGCGCACCGCGGCGGCCGCTGCGGAGGCCGTGTCGCCGGCATCCGTCTCCTGTCGTCGTCGCAGAAGCAATCGCGTCACCATGTCTTCACCTCGACGATGCTCAGCCGCTCACCCTCGAGGGCGAACCTGCCCGCACGGGCGACCCGGCGCCGGCCGTCCTGCCCGCGCTCCAGATGCAGCACGATGGTGAACGCGCTCACCACCTGCCGGGCGAGCGCCACCGCATCCATCCCGGCGAGCGCGCCGAGAGCCTCGAGACGGGCCGGCACGTCGGCCAGCCCGCTGGCGTGCAGTGTGCCGGCTCCGCCGTCGTGACCGGTGTTCAGCGCGGTCAGCAGCTCGCGCACCTCCTCGCCGCGGCACTCCCCCACGATCAGTCGATCCGGCCGCATCCGCAGCGATTCGCGCACCAGCATGGCCAGGGTGATGCGACCGGCGCCCTCCAGGTTCGGCTGACGCGCCTCGAGCGAGACGTGATGCGGATGCCGAGGGCGCAGCTCTGCGACATCCTCGATCGTGACGATGCGCTCACCCGGCGGCACCTCCGACAGCAGCGCCGCGAGCAGCGTGGTCTTCCCGGTTCCGGTGCCGCCGGTGATGAGGAGGTTCGCCCGCTCGGCCACGAGGCGCCCCAGCCAGGTGCGCTGCGCCGGCGAGAAGGTGCCGGACGCGGCGAGCGCGTCCAGGTCGGCACCGAGAACTCGCGGAACGCGGATCGACAGCGCGGTGCCTGCCGTCGACACCGGCGCGAGCACCGCATGCACGCGGATGCCGCCGTCCAGCCGCACGTCGACGCACGGTGATTGGTCGTCCAGGTGCCTTCCGCCTGCACCGACCAGCGCCACGGCGAGATCGCGCACCTCGCGCTCGGACGCCTGCCACTGCGCGACGCGCTCGGCGCCCTCGCCGCGATCGACGAACAGTCCACTCGTTCCGTTGACGAAGATGTCGGTCACCTTCGGGTCGCGCACATGCTCGGCGAGGGTGCCGAAGGCGGGGTCGACCTGAGGTGCGGGTGGCGCACCGGCGACACGGGTCGCCACGGCGCGGGGACGGAGCACGAACGGATCGGACATGCCACGACGGTAGGCCGGGCCGCTCCCCTGGAAGGAGCAGAATCCCAGTCCCTGTGCACAAGTGGGCATATCGCGCCGGTGTGCAGGGCGAGTGCCCGCATCCGTGATCGCCGCCGGGAATGCCGACGGGCGGCACCTCACGGGGGAATGAGGTACCGCCCGGGCGCGCCCCGTTCGGGGGGGTATCGGGCGCGCAGAAGCCGGAATAGGATTCGGCCGAGCATCAGTGTAAGCAGGCACGATGGTGCATGCAAACGACGCGCCACTACCCACTTTCGACAGTAGGCTCGCTCAGCGAGCCCGACTAGATTCTCGGTGTCCCCCGGGCGTGCTCCGTCACGTCCGACCAGACCGCGCAAAGGAGCGAAGAGCCATGAGCAGCCAGATCGACCATCTCCTCGACGAGTCGCGGAAGTTCCCGCCGTCCGACGAGTTCGCCGCTCAGTCGATCGACGACCCGGCACTGTACGAGCGGGCGCGCTCCGACCGCGAAGGCTTCTGGGGCGAACAGGCGCGCGACCTGCTCACCTGGAGCAAGCCCTTCGGTCAGGTGCTCGACTGGTCGAATCCGCCGTTCGCGAAGTGGTTCGGCGACGGCGAGCTGAACGTCGCCTACAACTGCCTGGACCGGCATGTAGAGGCCGGTCTCGGCGACCGGGTCGCCATCCACTGGGAGGGCGAGCCAGGCGATTCCCGCCGCATCACCTACGCCGAGCTGACCGACGAGGTCAAGCGCACCGCCAACGTGCTCGCAGACCTGGGCATCGGCCACGGCGACCGCGTCGCGATCTACCTGCCGATGATCCCCGAGGCCGTCATCTCCATGCTGGCCGTCGCACGCCTGGGCGCCATCCACTCCGTCGTGTTCGGTGGTTTCAGCGCCGACAGCCTGCGCTCGCGCATCGACGACGCCGGCGCGAAGGTCGTCATCACCGCCGACGGCGGTTACCGCAAGGGCAAGGTGTCGGCGCTCAAGCCCGCCGTCGACCAGTCTCTCGCCGATCGTCACGGCGAGGGCGAGCAGCAGACCGTCGAGCACGTGCTCGTCGTCAAGCGCGGCGGCAACGACGTCGACTGGGTGGAGGGGCGCGACCTGTGGTGGCACGACGTCGTCCCGGCTGCGTCCGCCGAGCACGAGGCGCAGGCGTTCCCCGCGGAGAACCCGCTGTTCATCCTCTACACCTCCGGGACGACGGGTAAGCCCAAGGGAATCCTGCACACCAGCGGCGGCTACCTGACCCAGGCCGCTTACACGCACAAGTACGTCTTCGATCTGCATCCCGAGACCGACGTGTTCTGGTGCACGGCCGACATCGGCTGGGTCACCGGACACTCCTACGTCACGTACGGTCCGCTCGCCAACGGCGCCACGCAGCTGATGTACGAGGGCACGCCCGACACCCCGCATCCGGGTCGCTGGTGGGAGCTGATCGAGAAGTACGGCGTGACGATCTTCTACACCGCGCCCACCGCGATCCGCTCCTTCATGAAGATCGGTCGGCAGGAGCCGCAGAAGTTCGACCTGTCCAGCCTGCGCCTGCTCGGCTCGGTGGGTGAGCCGATCAACCCCGAGGCGTGGATGTGGTACCGGGAGGTGATCGGCGCCGACAAGACGCCGATCGTCGACACCTGGTGGCAGACCGAGACGGGTGCGATCATGGTCTCGCCGCTCCCCGGCATCACGGCCGCCAAGCCCGGCTCGGCGCAGGTGCCCGTACCCGGCGTCTCGGTCGACGTGACCGACGACGACGGCAACGAGGTCGGCAACGGCAAGGGCGGGCTGCTGGTGATCACCGAGCCGTGGCCGGCGATGCTGCGCGGCATCTGGGGCGACCCGGAGCGGTTCAAGGAGACCTACTGGGAGAAGTTCGCCGACAAGGGCTACTACTTCGCCGGCGATGGCGCACGTCTGGACGAGGACGGCGACCTGTGGCTGCTGGGACGCGTCGACGACGTGATGAACGTCTCGGGACACCGGCTGTCGACGACCGAGATCGAGTCTTCGCTGGTGGCGCACGAGGCCACCGCCGAGGCCGCTGTGGTCGGCGCCTCGGACGAGACGACCGGTCAGGCCGTGGTGGCGTTCGTCATCATCAAGCAGAGCTACCTCGACGAGCACTCGCCCGAAGGGCTGGCGGCGCGCTGCGCGCCTGGGTCGGCGAGCAGATCGGGCCGATCGCACGTCCGCGCGACGTGTACATCGTGGGCGAGCTGCCCAAGACCCGCTCGGGCAAGATCATGCGCCGCCTGCTGCGGGACGTGGCCGAAGGGCGCGAGGTCGGCGACACCACGACGCTGGCCGACACGCTCGTGATGAGCACGATCACCAGCCAGGTGAAGTAGGGCGACGCTTCGACGGGCTCAGCGACCCACCATCCTGGGTCCCTGAGCCTGTCGCTTGTGCCGAGTGGGCGCCCGCGAGACGACGTGAAAGGCTCACTCCGCTCAGGATTTCGGTGTGGAGGCGTCCTGCACGTGGACCGATATCGAGGCGTCATCGAGGTACCCGAAGACCGTGACGCCGTAGGGTTCTTTCTCCAGGCTGTGCATCAGCGTCTGCTCGTCATCCAGCGACATGGTCTCGACGAACCCGGCATCCGTCAGCAACTGGAGCGACTGGTCGAATGCCGATTGAGGGTCGTTCGTCTCGAATACCACCAGCCAGGCGGTGCCCTCACTGCTCTGCCCGGCGCGCACGGCCGTCTTGATCTTCGCGTCGATCAGCGGAACCGCCTCGGGAAAGCCGTCGGGCAGTGACCCGCCCAGTTCGACGTCCACGTCGCCCCCTGTGCCGTCTTCGATGACCTTCTCGGCGACCTTCTTCGCCGCCTCCTCCTTGATCTTCTCGATCGGATTGCCGAAGCATCCGGTCAGGCTGGCCGCGAGCATCACGAAGATGAGGCCCGCACCCCCTGTCTTGACAGCGTTCCCGCGGTTCATCATCGGCCCCTCTGCTCGACGGATGCTCTTAGAGAACCATCCAGCGCCGGTCAGGTCAACATGTTGTTCCGTGCGTGTCAGGCGAGCAGGAACGCCACCTCGACCTCGACGGGGGTGTCCAGCGGCAGCACCGCAACGCCGACGGCGGCGCGCGCGTGCTTTCCCGCATCGCCGAAGATCTCGCCGAGCACCTCGCTGGCGCCGTTGACGACGCCGGGCTGGCCGGTGAAAGCGGGGTCGGATGCCACGAAGCCGCCGACCCGCAGCACACCGGCGATCCGGTCCACGCCGCCCGCGGCGTCGGCGGCGGCGGCGAGCGCGTTCAGCGCGCAAGTGCGGGCGTAGCCCTTGGCGGCATCCGGGTCGACCTCGGCGCCCACCTTGCCCGTGGCCGGCAGCGCGCCGTCGACGAACGGAAGCTGCCCGGAGGTGTAGACGATGCCATCGTGCACGACGGCAGGGACGTAGGCGGCCACGGGGGCTGCGACAGCCGGGAGCTCGATGCCGAGCTCCTCAAGACGGGTGGCGATGCTCACTTGTTCTTCCCTTCGAACTGACGGGCCGCTTCTGCGGCGGCGGCGAGGCCGGCGTTCGCCGTGCCCTCCTGGGTGACGGGACGCTTGAAGTAGGCGACCAGACCGCCCTCGGGGCCCGGCACGACCTGCACGAGCTCCCAGCCCTGCTTTCCCCAGTTGTTGAGGATCGCGGCGGTGTTGTGGATCAGCAGCGGTGTGGTCAGATACTCCCACGTGGTCATGGCACTCCTGCGTGTCGTCGACGCGCACGGCACAGCTGCACGTCGAGGCTTCTATTCAGGGAAATCCCCTAGCATCAAGCGTATGCCTCAAAAGAATCGCACGGTGAAGGGTGTGCTCGGCGGGCTGCTGGGCCTGGTCGGCCTGAGTGCCGTCGCCGGTGTGCTGGCCACGGCCGCCGTCACCCCCGCCATCGCCATCGCCGGTGTCTCGGGATCCCAGGCGCTCTCGATCTTCGAGAACCTTCCCGACAGCCTGAACCCGGGAACTCCGATGGAGCCCACGGTGTTCTACGGGACGGCGGAGGACGGCAAGTGGTTCCAGCTGGCGAAGTTCTACGACCAGAACCGCGTGCCGGTGACCTTCGATCAGGTCTCGCCGCTGCTGTACGACGCGCTGCTGTCCAGTGAGGACAAGAACTTCTACGAGCACGGCGGCGTGAACCTCGGTGCGACGGTCAAGGCCGTGTACGACAACCTGCGCCGCACCTCATCGCGCGGTGCATCCACGATCAGCCAGCAGTTCGTCAAGAACGTGCTGATCCAGCAGTGCGAGCAGGAGGTACCGGCAACCGACACCGAGGCACTCGCGGCGTGCTGGACGGAGGCCACGGAGGCCAAGGGCGCCGACGGCATCGAGCGCAAGCTGAAGGAGATGCGCTACGCGATCCAGATCGAGAAGGACTTCTCGAAGAACGACATCCTGCTCGGCTACCTGAACATCGCGAACTTCGGCGGTCAGACCTACGGCATCGAGGCCGCCGCGAACTACTACTTCGGCACCACCGCGAAGAACCTCACCCTCGACCAGGCCGCCACTCTGGCCGGAATCGTGCAGAACCCGAACCGGTTCCGCATCGACAGGAAGGGCGGCACCTGGACCGACAAGACCGGCAAGGTGCGCAACAGCGAAGAGGACGGCTACGCGGATGCCAAGCTCCGCCGCAACTACGTGCTCGACCGCATGCTCGCCGACGGCAAGATCACCGAGCAGCAGCATGAGGAGGCCACCGCGCTTCCCATCACGCCGAGCATTCATCCCTCCACTCAGGGATGCCAGGCAGCCGGCGACCAGGCGTACTTCTGCCAGTACGTCAAGTCGATCATTGAGAGCGACAAGGCGTTCGGCGAGACGGACAGTGAGCGCCGTGACAAGCTCCGCCGCGGCGGGATGAAGGTGTACACCTCACTTGACATGCGCGTGCAGCGCCCGGGCAACGAAGCCATGGAGTACTACGCTCCCGTCTACCTCGAAGGCAAGAGCTTCGGCGCCACCGGGGTGACGATCGAGGCCGACACCGGACGCATCATCGCGATGGTGCAGAACACGAAGTTCAAGGAGACCGCCGACGCTGACAAGGCGAAGGGCGAGACCAGCCTGGTCTATGCGGCCGACAAGGATCACGGCGAGTCCATCGGATTCCCGGGCGGTTCGACGTACAAGATCTTCACCCTCATCGAGTGGCTCAAGCAGGGCCACTCGGTCAATGAGGTGCTCGACGCCCGCACTCGCGTGTTCAAGGACTTCACCAAGTGTGGTCAGCCGTTCACCAACAAAGACCTGGTCAAGAACTTCTCGGGCAACGGACGGGTGTCCAATGTGATGGACTTCACCCGTACCTCGCTGAACACCGGCTTCCTGGCCATGGCACAGGAGCTCGACCTGTGTGAGATCAACAAGACCGCAACGTCTATGGGCGTCCACTACGGGAATATGGCGGCGACCACCGAGGTGAATCCCACAGACCCGGCCCCGAACGACCCCTACGCGTCTGTTCTGGGCTCGAAGTACATCGCGCCGATCCAGATGGCCGGCGCCTACGCGACCGTCGCGAACAAGGGCATCTACTGCACCCCGCGCGCGATCGACAAGGTGGTCGGCGCGGACGGCACGGAGATGACCCTGCCGGAGGGGTCGTGCACTCAGGTGCTCTCGCCCGAGGTCGCTGCGACTGCCGCCTACGCCCTGCAGGGCGTCATGAACGGCGGCACCGGTGGTCCCGCCAACCCCTATGACGGCACGCCACTGATCGGCAAGACCGGAACTCACCAGTCTTGGGGAAGCGCGATGGCGATGTCCAGCACCAAGGCAGCGACCTTCGTCTACGCCGGGAAGGTCGAGGGCGAGAATTACGAGCTCAAGTATCAGTATCACAACGGTCGCCCTTTGAACACCGTCCGCTACACCGTCTCGAAGGCACTGCAGCGGGCAGCAGATCAGTTCTACCCCGGCACACGCTTCCCCGCGCCGGATCGCAACCTCACGCGAAGAGTCATGAAGGAGCTGCCGAACGTCGTCGGCAGGTCGATCGATGAGGCAAAGGACATCGTGCAGAATGCCGGCTTCTCCGTGCAGGTCGGCACCCCCGTCGACAGCACCGTCGGTGAGGGTCTCGTGGCGGAGCAGACTCCCGGGGCAGGCAGCGTGCCCAGCGGTACCACGGTCACGCTGATACCCAGCACGGGCAACCCTCCCGCGTCCGATGTGCCCGACGTCACGGGCGCGAAGTACAGCCATGCGAAGAAGACGCTCTCGGATGCCGGATTCGGCGTGAGCGGCGATGGCTGCCATGGCGGCTCGCAGGTGACCGCACAGAACCCCGGCGCCAATACGAAGGCGCCGCCCGGCACCACGATCACCGTGACCTGCGAGGACGAGGAGTGACCTCACGGGGACCCGCACACCCGGCCCTCATCGCGCTCGGCGCGGTGGGGGCCGCGGGTGTCGCGGCCGCTGTCTGGGGCATCGGCATCGAGCGGTACCTGTTCACCGTTCGCGAGGTGACCGCCCCGGCGCTGGAACCGGGCAGTCATCCGATCCGGGTGCTGCATCTCTCCGACGCGCACATGGCTCCCTGGCAGCATCGCAAGCAGCGCTGGCTGGAGTCTCTCGCCCGGTTCGAGCCCGATCTGATCGTCAACACGGGCGACAACCTGGGCCATCGGGACGGGCTCACGGGCATCCGTCGTTCTTTCGCTCCCCTCGCCGGGATCCCCGGCGTGTTCGTGCACGGGTCGAATGACACGCAGGCGCCGTCGCCGCGCAATCCGCTGAAGTACTTCGCGGGGCCGTCGAAGAGGGTCGCCAAACCCGAGATGCTCGACACGGATGCCATGGATGCCTACTTCACCGACGAGCTCGGCTGGCACGGGGTGAACAACGGCGCCGTGCGCCTGACCGTCGCCGGGAACACGATCGACGTCCTCGGCGTCGATGACGCGCATCGGGACTGGGACGAGCTGGAGGTGCTGCCGGAGGCACTGGATGCACTGGGCATGCGACCCGAGGGCGCATCGGTGCTGGGGGTGACGCACGCGCCGTACCAGCGCGTGCTGAACGGGTTCATCGATCTCGGAGCGGATGCCGTGTTCGCGGGCCACACGCACGGCGGTCAGGTCTGCATCCCGGGCTACGGGGCCCTGGTCGCGAACTGCGACATCCCGCTGAAGCAGGCCAAGGGTCTGAGCACCTGGACGCACGGCGGCCGCACCGTGCCGCTGAACGTGAGCGCCGGCTGCGGCCACTCGATCTACGCTCCGGTGCGTTTCGCCTGCCGTCCTGAGGCGACGCTGCTGACGCTGACCGCGCGGACCGCCTGAGACTGTTCTCCGTCCGCTGCGTGCGGCCGTCACGATTCGGCAGACCTGCATCCGCCATGTAGACTTGAACGGTTGCAAATACGGGGTGTGGCGCAGCTTGGTAGCGCGCTTCGTTCGGGACGAAGAGGCCGCAGGTTCAAATCCTGTCACCCCGACTCAAAGCCGAAGGTCCCCCGCCCGGAGGGCGGGGACCTTCGGCTTTTCCGTCCGGGACGCCAGAGGGGCCCCGCCGCGCAGGAGGCTCCGCGCGCCGCCCTCCCGCTCGACGTGACGTGCCTCCGCGACGAGCGGCGCGTGGAGGGCGCGGTGGGGACGCACCCCGCCCCAAGCCAAGAGAGCAGCGCGCCGCGAAGCGGTGAGCTGCCCCAGCCACGCCGCGACGCCGCGAAGCGGCGAGCTCCCACCCCGATGCCGCTCAGCGGCGAGGACCCTCTTCTCCCCGCGACGCCGCTCCGCGGCGAGGACCCCTCCCCCACCCACCTCCGATACCCTGGAACCACTATGCCTGCACCCCGCCTGGTCGCCTTCGACCTCGACGACACCCTCGCGCCCTCCAAGAGTCAGATCGACGACCGCATCGCCGAGCTGCTGCGCGCCCTGCTGCGCCGTGTCGACGTCGCCATCATCTCCGGCGGCAACGAGGAGCAGTTCCGCACCCAGGTCATCGCGCGGCTGGCCGGCACTCCGGCATCCGATCTGTCCCGTCTGCACCTGCTGCCCACCTGCGGCACCCGCTACCTGCGGCACGACGGCACCGAGTTCACGGCCGTCTACGCGCACGATCTCTCCGACGACGAGAAGACCGCCGCCCTCACCGCGTTGCGCGAAGAGGCCGAGCGCCTCGGGCTGTGGGAGAGCGACCCCTGGGGAGACATCCTCGAGGACCGTGGTTCGCAGATCACCTTCTCGGCGCTCGGCCAGCGCGCCCCCGGCGATGCGAAGAGGGCCTGGGACCCCACCGGCGCGAAGCGCGCTCTGCTGCGCGACGCGGTGGCTGCACGGCTGCCCGGCCTGGAGGTCCGCTCCGGCGGGTCCACGAGCATCGACATCACCCGTGCGGGCATCGACAAGGCCTACGGCATGCAGCAGCTTGCGGAGCACGCCGGCATCGCGTTGACCGACATGCTGTTCTACGGCGACCGCCTGGACGAGGGCGGCAACGACTACCCTGTGTTCGCGATAGGCGTGCCCTCGATCGCCGTGGACGGCTGGGAGGACACCGCCGGCAAGCTCGACGCGCTGCTGCTGACCCTGCCGGAGCCCGACCCGGCGCTCTGACCCAGCGCCCTGTCCCGGCACCCTACCCGGCGCTCTGACCCGACGAGCGCGCAGCGTCAGCGGACGACCGACTCCGCGGCATCCGTCGCCACCGGCATCAGGCGCTGCAGCTGCGTGACGTGCCCCGGCTCCAGCTCGGCGAGCGAGGCGACGCCGAGCAGTCGCATGGTGCGTTCGATCTCGGTGCGCAGAATCGCGATGGTGCGGTCGACGCCCTGCCGTCCGCCTGCCATCAGCCCGTACAGGTATGCGCGGCCGATGAGGGTGAAGTCGGCGCCGAGGGCGACGGATGCCACGATGTCGGCGCCGTTCATGATGCCGGTGTCGATCATGACGGTGAAGTCATCGCCGACCGCCTTGCGCACGTGCGGCAGCAGGTGGAACGGGATCGGCGCCCGATCGAGCTGACGACCACCGTGGTTGGAGAGCACGATGCCGTCGACGCCGGCATCCTTCAGGCGCACCGAGTCCTCGACGTTCTGCACGCCCTTGATGACGATCTTGCCGGGCCACAGGTCGCGGATCACGGCCAGGTCGTCGTAGCTGATGGTGGGATCCATGGCAGCATCCAGCAGCTCGCCGACGGTGCCGCCTGTGCTCGAGAGCGAGGCGAATTCGAGCTTGGGGGTGGTGAGGAAGTCGAACCACCACCACGGCCGCGGGATCGCATTGATGATCGTGCCGAGGGTGAGCTGCGGCGGGATCGAGAAGCCGTTGCGCTTGTCGCGCAGACGGGCACCGGCCACCGGTGTGTCGACGGTGAAGTGCAGCGTGTCGAAGCCGGCTGCGGCGGCGCGGCGGGTGAGCTCGTAGGAGATCTCGCGGTCACGCATGACATACAGCTGGAACCAGTTGCGCCCGTGCGGGTTCGCGGCCTTCACCCCCTCGATCGAGGTGGTGCCGAGGGTCGAGAGGGTGAACGGGATGCCGGCCTCGGCAGCCGCTCCGGCTCCCGCCGTCTCGCCCTCGGTCTGCATCAGCCGGGTGAAGCCGGTGGGCGCGATGCCGAACGGCAGCGCACTCGGCCCGCCGAGGATCTCGACGCTGGTGTCGACGGTCGGTGCGGGGGTGAGGATGCCGGGGTGGAACTCCACATCCTCGAAGGCCTGCCGGGCCCGGGCCAGCGACAGCTCGCCCTCGGCGGCGCCGTCGGTGTAGTCGAAGGCGGCCTTGGGCGTGCGGCGCTTGGCGATCGTGCGCAGATCGTAGATCGTGAGCGCCGCGTCGAGACGGCGCTTGCGGCCGTCGAGTTCGGGCTTCTTGAACTTCATCAGCTCGAGCAGCTCGGCGGGGTTGGGCAGCTGACGCTGGACCATGGTGTTCCTCTCCAGGTTTCTCTCAGTGCTCGCCGGGGACGAGCCCGGCGGCGGTGTAGTAGCCGGTGATGTGGTCGTGGACGAGCGCGCGTGCGGCATCTGTCCTGCCTTCATCGATCGCGTCGACGATCGCGTGGTGCTCGGCGCGCAGGCGGGATGCCATGGCATCCCAGTCGTCGATGCGCGCCGATCCCTCTAGCACGTAGGACTCGATCGAGGTGCGCAGGCCCGCCATCATCGCGGCGATCACGGTGTTGCCGGAGGCCTCGGCCAGCGCGTAGTGCAGCTCGGCGTCGAGGGCAAGGAACTCGGGGGCGGTGAGGTCGTCGGCGTCCATCGCGGTGAGGACGCCGCGGATGCCGGTCAGATCGCGCTGCGGGTCGGCGGACAGCCGGGCGGCGACCGAGTCCTCGAGCACCAGCCGGGTCTGCACGACATCCGTCAGCAGGAAGCCCTGTGCGGCCACCTGCAGCCGCAGCAGGGTGGACATGCCGCCGGAGGGTGCGGCGACGACGATCGCGCCGGCCTGCGGCCCCGAGCCCGTCGCGGTGCGGATCAGTCCCATCACCTCGAGCACGCGCAGCGCCTCGCGTACGCTGGAGCGGCCCACCCCGAGGTCTGCGGCGAGGTCGCGCTCGGAGGGCAGCCGGTCGCCCGGCCCGAGCACGCCGTCGAGCAAGTCGCTCTCGATGCGGGCGAGCACGGTGCGCCAGGCACGCTGCGTAGCGGTGATCTCCGGCATCCGTCCTCCTGTGGTCTGACCACAGCGTACGCTGTGTGGTCAGACCACGCAAGGCGAGCTATGCGAGAACGCCGCCGGACTCCTCCAGGTAGCAGTTGCCACACAGCGACTCGTACGTCACCGCGGCGCCGTCGATCGCCACCTGGTCGCCGTCGAAGACGAAGCGCCCGTCGACCAGGCGCCCGTTGAACACGGCCTTGCGCCCGCACCGGCAGATGGTCTTCAGCTCCTCCAGCGTGTGCGCGATCGCCAGCAGCCGCGCCGATCCGGGGAAGGCGTGGGTGCGGAAGTCGTTGCGGATGCCGTAGGCCATCACCGGGATGCCGTCGATCACCGCGATGCGGAACAGGTCGTCGATCTGCGCGGACGTGAGGAACTGCGCCTCGTCGATCAGCAGGCAGGCCACGTCGACCGGCTCGGTGGGCAGCAGCTCCTCGTCGCCCTCGCTGCGCACCCGCTCGCGGTGCCTGGCGAACAGGGCGCGGGCGTCGTCCTGCGGGCCGATCAGAAAGTCGACCTCCCGGGTCATGCCGAGCCGGCTCTCCACCTGCGAAGCGCCCTTGGTGTCGATCTCGGGCTTGGCCAGCAGCACCCGCTGCCCGCGCTCCTCGTAGTTGTATGCAGCCTGCAGCAGCGCCGTCGACTTGCCGGAGTTCATCGCGCCGTAGCGGAAGTACAGCTTCGCCACGGTGGCCCCGTCAGGCCGAGAGGGCGAGAACGGATGCAGTCTCCTGCATCGTCTCGACGGCGGCCTCGGGCTTGTCGTTGAGGGTCTCCCCCAGTGTCGGGATCAGCTCGCGCAGCGTCGGCTCCCAGCCCGTGTACTGCTCGGGGAAGCAGCGCTGGAGCAGTCCCAGCATGATCGGCACCGCGGTCGAGGCCCCCGGGGAGGCGCCGAGGAGACCGGAGATCGAGCCGTCCTCCGAGGCGATGACCTCGGTGCCGAACTGCAGGATGCCGCCCTTCTTCGGATCCTTCTTCATCACCTGCGCGCGCTGGCCGGCCTGGATCAGCGTCCAGTCCTCGTCCTTCGCGGTGGGCATGAAGGTGCGCAGGCTGTCGACCTTCTTGGCGTGGGTCTTGACCAGCTCGCCCAGTAGATAGGTGATCAGGTCGGGGTTCGCGAAGGCGACCCGCAGCATGGGCCACAGGTTGTGCGTGCGCACCTGGGTGACGATGTCGAGCATCGAGCCGTTCTTCAGGAACTTCGGGCTGAAGGTCGCGAACGGCCCGAACAGCAGCGAGTGCTCGCCGTCGACGACGCGCGCGTCGAGGTGCGGCACCGACATCGGCGGGGCGCCGACGGATGCCTGGGAGTACACCTTCGCCTTGTGCTGGGCAACGACGGCGGGGTTGCTGGTCTTGAGGAACTGGCCGCCGATCGGGAAGACTCCGTAGCCCTTGATCTCGGGGATGCCGCTGCGCTGCAGCAGCTTGAGCGCCCACCCGCCGGCGCCGACGAACACGAAGCGGGCGTTGACCTCGCCCGGCGTGCGGCCGATGGTCTGGCGGTACTTGACCCGCCAGGTGCCGTCCTTCTGGCGCTTGAGCGAGCGCACCTCGTGGTCGGTGTGCACCTGCACACCGGAATCCGCGAGGTGCGCAAAGAGCTGATGGGTGAGGGCACCGAAGTCGACATCCGTCCCGGCCGTCACCCGGGTCGCCGCGAACGGCTCGCCCTTGCGGCGCTTCTGCATCAGCAGCGGCGCCCACTGGTTGATGACGCGGGAGTCCTCGCTGTACTCGATGCTCTCGAACAGCGGCTCCTTCTTGAGCACCTCGTAGCGGGCCTTGAGGAAGGCGACGTCCTTCTCGCCGCGCACGAAGGTCATGTGCGGGGTGGAGTTGATGAACGTCGAGGGTGCGTCGAGCACACCGCGGTCGATGAGAGTCGACCAGAACTGACGACTCTGCTGGAACTGCTCATTGATCGAGACCGCCTTGGCGGGGTCCATCGAGCCGTCCGCGGCCTGCGGCATGTAGTTCAGCTCGCACAGCGCCGAGTGTCCGGTGCCGGCGTTGTTCCAGGGGTTGGAGCTCTCCTGTGCGACATCGCTCAGTCGCTCATAGGCGACGATCTTCCAGTCCGGCTGCAACTCGTGCAGCAGGGTACCCAGAGTGGCGGACATGATGCCCCCACCGATCAGAACGACATCGACGGTTTCAGTCACCCGACAAGTCTAGCCGTCGGCATCCGTCGCCTTCTCCGCCCCGCTCCCCGCCCCGCAGAGCCCCTCTATTTGTGTCATATGCGGGCTTGCCGACGCCACGGACCCGCATTCGGCACAAGCAGACGGGCTGTAGCGTCAGACGGATGCGGGTGTGAGGCGCCGCGTGAGCTCCTCAGCGATCTGCACGGCGTTCAGCGCCGCGCCCTTGCGCAGGTTGTCGTTGCTGATGAACAGCACCAGCCCCTTGCCCTCCGGAGCGGACTGGTCGACACGGATCCGGCCGACGAAGCTCGGGTCCTTGCCCGCCGCCTGCAGTGGCGTGGGCACCTCCTCGACGGCGACGCCGGGAGCGGATGCCAGCACCTCGTACGCCCTCTCGGGCGTGATGTCGTTCGCGAACTCGGCATGGATCGACAGCGAGTGACCGGTGAACACCGGCACGCGCACGCATGTGCCGGCGACGCGCAGGTCAGGCAGGCCGAGGATCTTGCGGCTCTCGTTGCGGAGCTTCTTCTCTTCGTCGGTCTCGTTGTCGCCGTCGTCGACGAGGTTGCCGGCGAACGGGATGACGTCGAACGCGATGGGAGCGACGTAGTTGTTCGGCGCAGGGAAGTCGACCGCCGAGCCGTCGTGCACGAGGCGCAGCGTGTCGCCCTGCGCGAGCACGCCCTCCACCTGGCCGAGCAGCTCCTGGGCGCCGGACAGACCGGAGCCGGACACGGCCTGGTAGGTGCTGACGATCAGCCGCTCCAGGCCCGCCTCGGCGTGCAGCGCCTTGAGCACGGGCATCGCAGCCATCGTGGTGCAGTTCGGGTTGGCGATGATGCCCTTGGGTCGCTCGTCCATGGCATCCGGGTTGACCTCGCTGACCACCAGCGGAACCTCGGGATCCATCCGCCACGCGCTGGAGTTGTCGACCACCACGGCGCCGGCTGCGGCGAACTTCTCGGCGTAGGCGCGGCTGGCGGTGGCACCGGCGGAGAACAGGGCGATCTCGATGCCGGCGGCATCCGCGGTCTCCACGTCCTCGACGACGACCGGGGTGCCGGCGAAGTCGATGCTCCTGCCCGCGGAGCGTGCGGAGGCGAACAGCCGCAGCTCACGGATCGGGAACGAGCGCTCGGCGAGGATCTCGCGCATCACGGTGCCGACCTGTCCGGTCGCGCCGACGATGGCGATCGAGAATCCTGAGTCGGAGATACGGGTCATGAGCAGGTCCTTGGCGTGAAAGCGGTGCGCCGGACTCAGCCCCGGGATGCGGATGCTGCGCCCGGCGCCGATGTCAGGGTTGCGGCGAGTCTACCCGGTCGGGATGGAGCGCGGATCCGCCGTGACCATCGGGACGGATGCGGATCAGACCAGGTCGACGTAGGTGTGGAACGGCGCGCGGATCGCAACCTGGTCGTACAGGCGTTGCGCATCGGCGTTGGAGTACGAGGTGATCCAGCGCACCTCGATCAGCCCCTCTTCCTGTGCGACGCGATGCAGATGCGCCAGAAGGGCGCGGCCTGTTCCCCCGCCGCGGACGCGCGGCGCGACGAACAGATCGTCGAGGAAGATTCCCGTCGCGCCCCGCGAAGGGCGGGCAAAGCGGCGCCAGTGCGCGATGCCGATCGGGGCGTCGTCGCGAACGGCGACCAGTCCGTTCAGCTCGTGCGCGGGATCCATCAGCCAGCCCCAGACGGTCTCGACGACCGCTTCGTCGTGGGGCAGCTCGTAGAAGTCGCGATACCCGCGGAACAGTGCCATCCAGGCCGCCCGGTCGGCGGGCTCCACCTGTCGGATCTGCGCGGCATCCGTCCCGGTCATCCGTCGATCCTATCCAGCCTTGGCCTGATGCTTTCCTGCTCCCGGCCCACGGATGTCGACGCGGCGGACGGATGCTGTGGATCAGCGCCCGGTGCCGGCGTGGACGACGGCTTCGATCTCGCTGTCCAGGCCGTAGGCGCTGTGCACGGTTCGGGCGGCCTCGGCCAGATCGGATCCGCGCAGCACCACCGAGATGCGGATCTCGGAGGTGGAGATCATCTCGATGTTGATGCCGCCCTTGCTGAGCGCGTCGAAGAGGATCTCAGAGACCCCGGAGTGCGTGCGCATGCCGGCACCCACGACCGACAGCTTGCCGATCTGGTCGTCGTGCAGCAGATTCTCGAACCCGACCTCCGACTTCTCGGCGGCGAGTGCCTTGATCGTCACCGGCGCGTCAGCCTTGGACAGGGTGAAGGAGATGTCGGTGCGGCCGGTCGAGGCGGCCGACACGTTCTGCACGATCATGTCGACGTTGGCGCCGGACTTCGAGACGATCTTGAAGATCTCGGCAGCCTTGCCCGGCACGTCCGGCACGCCGACGACGGTGATCTTCGCCTGGCTGAGGTCGGTGGCGACGCCCGCGACGATGGGTTCTTCCATGGCTTCTCCTCGGATTCGCGAGGGTTCTTCATGCCCTCGCCCAGAACGTAGGTGCCCTCGGCCGACGAGAACGTCGATCGCGCGTGGATGAGCACACCCTGGCGGCGGGCGTACTCGACGGCTCGGATGTAGAGCACCTTGGCGCCGTTGGCGGCGAGCTCGAGCATCTCCTCGCTGGAGACGTGGTCGAGCTTGCGCGCCAGCGGGATGACCCGCGGGTCGGCCGTGTAGATGCCGTCGACGTCGCTGTAGATCTCGCACACATCGGCGTTCAGCGCGGCGGCCAGTGCGACCGCGGTGGTGTCGGAGCCGCCACGGCCGAGCGTGGTGATGTCGCGGGTGTCACGGTTGAACCCCTGGAAGCCGGCGACGATCACGATCGCGCCCTCGTCGAGCGCTTCGCGCAGCCGCACGGGGGTGACGTCGACGATGCGCGCCTTGCCGTGGTGCGAGTCGGTGATCATGCCGGCCTGGCTGCCGGTGAACGAGCGCGCCTCGAAGCCCATCGAGTGGATGGTCATCGCCAGCAGGGCCATCGAGATGCGCTCGCCGCTGGAGAGCAGCATGTCCAGCTCACGCGGTGCCGGCAGCGGCGCGACCTCGTGCGCGAGATCCAGCAGCTCGTCGGTGGTGTCGCCCATCGCGCTCACAGCGACCACGACATCGTGCCCGGCACGACGGGTGTCGACGATGCGCTTGGCGACGCGCTTGATGCTCTCAGCGTCGGCGACGGACGATCCGCCGTACTTCTGCACGATCAGGGCCACGTTCACTCCCGGGGACGGTGGGCGGTGCCGCCCAGGAACATTGTACGGATCGCGCTCATGCCGTCTGGTGCATGTGACCGGATGCGGGCTGCAGGTCGCCCGCGCGGCGTCGACATCCGCGCCACTTTCCTGCATCCGCTGCACCGATCGATGGCGCGGATGCCGAAAGTTGCAGCGCATGTGAGAAAAGCAGGCCGGGGAGCGCGGAAGCGAGAGCGGGCCGGGAGCGCGATGGGGCGGATGCTCAGAGCTGAAGCGCGCGGGGCTTGAGCCGGCCGCCGGTGGCGGCGAACCAGCATCCGATCAGGATGACCGGGAAGCCGATCAGCAGGCCGGGGGTGAGCGGCTCGTCGACCAGCACGGTGCCCAGCACGATCGCGACGATCGGGTTGATGTAGGTGAACAGTGGTGCGCGCACCGGCCCCACCTCGCGGATCAGCGCGAAGAAGGCGACGAAGGCGAGGGCGGTGCAGACCACGCCGAGCAGCACGAGCGATCCCGCCGAACGCAGCGTCGGCGGCTCGTGCGGTGTGAGCAGTGCGGCCGGCAGGTAGCCCAGCCCGATAGCGAACAGGGCGAGGGTGATCGTGCCGATCGAGGGCACATCGGCCAGTTTGTGGGCGATGATGAACGGCGCGATCGCGTACATCACGGCGGTGAGCAGGATCTCCCCGATCGCGATCACGCTGCCCGGCTCATGCGGGAACAGCCCGGGACCTGCGACCACGATCGTCACACCGGCGAAGCCGACGAGCAGACCGCCCAGTCGCACGGGGGCGAGGGCCGAGCGATCGCCGCGCAGCAGGGCGATGATCACTGCGAACAGCGGGACGGTCGCCACCAGAAGCCCGGTGAGCCCCGACGGCAGCTGGGTCTCGGCGTGACTGAGCAGTAGGAACGGTCCGCCCATCTCGACCAGGCCGAACGCAAGCACCCACGGCCAGTGCTTCCACGCGGCATTCAGCGCACCCGAGCGGAGCGCGAACGGCAGCAGCACCAGCCCGCCCAGCAGCGTGCGTCCGGAGACGACCGCGGGCGGGCCGAAGGTGGCGACGGCCTCTTTGATGAACAGGTAGGTGATGCCCCAGACGAACGCCATGACGGCGAACAGGATCCAGCCCTTCTTCGTGAATCCTGCCTGCTGAGCGTTCACAGGCGGCGACGGCCCTCGAAGGCCCGCCCCAGCGTCACCTCGTCGGCGTACTCCAGGTCGCCGCCGACCGGCAGTCCGGATGCCAGGCGCGAGACCGCGATGTCCATGCTGGTCAGCAGCCGGCTGAGGTAGCTGGCGGTCGCCTCGCCCTCCAGGTTGGGGTTGGTGGCGAGGATGACCTCCTGCACGGTGCCGTCGGCGAGGCGGGACATCAACTGTGCGATGCGCAGGTCGTCGGGCCCGACGCCGGCGATGGGGCTGATGGAGCCGCCGAGCACGTGGTACAGGCCGCGGAACTCGCGGGTGCGCTCGATGGCGGAGACGTCCTTGGCGTCCTCCACGACGCAGATCAGCTCGGGATTGCGGCGCGGGTCGCGGCAGATGGTGCAGCGGTCCTGCTCCGACACGTTGCCGCAGATCTCGCAGAACTTCACGCGGGCGCGCACGTCGGTGAGCAGCTCGGCGAGGCGGGCGACGTCGAACGACGGAGTCTGCAGGATGTGGAAGGTGATGCGCTGCGCGGACTTCGGGCCGATGCCGGGAAGCCGGCCGAACTCGTCGATCAGCTCTTGGACGATGCCGTCGTACATCAGTTGAACCTCGTCGGGGGCTCGAAGGGCTCTTCGCGCAGGAACTTCGCGCCGAGCACCTGGCGGATCACGGCCTCGCCGCGGCGCTCCACTCCCGCGGGTGCGGCGGTGCGCACGGAGACGACCGGTGCGGTGCGCTGCGGTGCGGCGGATGCAGCGGCGGATGCGGAGGGTCGTGCGACGGCGGGATCGACGTTCGAGGAGCTGTTCGCGACAGGAGCAGCACCCGACGGGCCGGCGCTCCCGCGCGGCTCGTCGTACTCCGGGTCGTAGGGCGGCTCGTCATCGAACGGCGGATGCTCGTCATCCGGCAGGCTGTCACTGGCCGGCGACGCGTCGACCATGCCATCCACCGGCGGCTGCGGAGCGGATGCCGAGGCCTCGACCTCGGCGGGCTCCTCGTCGACCGGGAACTGCTGCTGCACAGTGGCCGACATCGCGCCGGCACCGGATGCGGGCTCGGAGGGCGACGACGGAATGGGAGCGACCGCCCACTCGGTGACGGCTGCTGTCGAGGCACGCGCAACAGGGGCAGATGCGGATGCCGGTGCTGGGACGGATGCGGATGTCGGCGGCGTGCGACCGGCGTTCAGCTGCTCCGGTCCGCTCATCGGGTTCGCCCAGCCTGCGGCCGGTGCGTCATCGGCGGGGTCCGTCGACGGTCGATTCGGGCTCGGACGGGCGGGCGTCGATCCACCGGACTGCGACCCGCTCGGGGCCGATCCGCCGGACGGTGCGGAAGGGCCGGGCCCGGTGGGCCGCGCAGAGCCTCCGCCGGAAGGCG
The DNA here is from genome assembly GCF_030296555.1 of Microbacterium suwonense. NCBI lineage: Bacteria > Bacillati > Actinomycetota > Actinomycetes > Micrococcales > Microbacteriaceae > Microbacterium > Microbacterium suwonense. The sequence goes on along the minus strand of NZ_AP027728.1, from coordinate 77,583 downwards.
GCAGGGGCGCCGGGCGGTACTTCACCGTCACTCCGAGCTCCTGCTCGATCGCCGCCCGCAGATGGTCAGACGGCCCCTGCCCGGGTGTGGTGCCCTTGAACTTCTTCACATCGGCGGGGCTGGCGAATCCCAGCGTGAGCACGGCGTCGTCGACGTCATATGCGAGCGGCTGGGTGCCGGTCGCCACCAGCCAGGAGGCTCGACTGACCGGCTCCAGCCGGGTGAGCACCGCAGGCCATGCCGCAGCGATGCGATCGAACGTGACCGGTCCGGCGGGCGCCGGTGCGGTCGCCGCGGGCTCGGGCGCCTGAGCAGGCGGCTCCTCGGCAGCGGCGGGCCGGGCACCGTCACCGGCCGCCGCGGTAGAAGCCGAATCGCTCGCGGCAGCCGGAGCGGGCGCGGCAGCCGAAGCGGGCCCGGCAGCCGGAGCGGGAGCGGGAGCAGCAGCCTGAGCGGGTGTCGGAGCAGCCGCCGGAGCGGATGGTTCAGCGACGGGCGCAGCAGGTGCAGGAGCAGAAGCGACGGGCGCCACAGAAGCCGCGGGTGCAGAAGCATCAGCAGCGGGCCGGGAAGCCGGCGCGGAACCAGCACCAGCACCAGCACTGCGCGGCGCAGCCGCCGGACCGCCGCTGTGCTCGGCATCCGTCGGCGCTCCCGCCAGCACGCGGGCGACCATCAGCTCCAGGTGAAGCCGCGGCGACGTGGCGCCGGTCATGTCGTCGAGCGCCCTGCTGACCAGGTCGGCCGTGCGGGAGAGGCGTGTGGATCCGAAGCTCGCCGCTTGCGCCAGCATCCGTTCCATCTCATCGGCGGGGAGTCCGCGCAGCACGGCCGAGGCGCCGTCGCCGACCGCGGCGATGACGATCAAATCGCGCAGCCGCTCGAGCAGGTCGTCGACGAAACGGCGCGGATCCTGGCCGGACTGCACCACCCGATCCACTGCGGGGAAGGCCGTCGCCGCATCTCCGGCGGCGAGCGCCTCGACGATTTCGTCCAGCAGCGCGGCATGCGTGTAGCCGAGCAGTGCGACGGCGCGCTCGTAGGTGACGCTGCCTTCCTCCGAGCCCGCGATCAGCTGATCCAGCAGCGAGAGGGTGTCGCGGGGCGAGCCGCCACCGGCGCGCACGACCAGCCCCAGCACGCCCTGCTCGACCTGCACACCCTCTTCGGTGCACAGCTTCTCGACGTACTCGATCATGGCCGCGGGCGGCACCAGGCGGAACGGATAGTGGTGCGTGCGCGAGCGGATGGTGCCGAGCACCTTCTCGGGCTCGGTGGTGGCGAAGACGAACTTCACATGCGCCGGCGGCTCCTCGACCAGCTTGAGCAGGGCGTTGAAGCCCTGCGGCGTGACCATGTGCGCCTCATCGAGGATGAAGATCTTGTACCGGTCGCGGCTGGGCGCGAACGTGGCGCGCTCGCGCAGATCACGGGCATCGTCGACGCCGTTGTGGCTGGCCGCGTCGATCTCGACGACATCCAGCGATCCGCCGCCGTCACGGGACAGCTCCACGCAGCTCGGGCACACCCCGCACGGAGTGTCGGTGGGGCCCTCTGCGCAGTTCAGGCAGCGCGCGAGAATGCGCGCCGAGGTGGTCTTGCCGCACCCGCGCGGGCCGGAGAACAGGTAGGCGTGGCCGACGCGGTCACCGCGCAGCGCGGTCATGAGCGGATCCGTCACCTGGGACTGGCCGATCATCTCCGCGAAGGTCTCGGGCCGGTAGCGGCGGTAGAGGGCTGTCGTCACCCGTCCAGCCTACGGCGTGCGACCGACATCGGTTCCGTCCTGCTCCCCCACCCCGCGATCCTCTCCACGCCGAGACCCCTCACCACCGCCGAGACCCCTCACCGACCGCGCGATTCAGGAGGGGTCTCGACGATCAGGAGGGGTCTCGGCAGTGAAGAGAAGGGAGGAGGCGACGGCGGGGTCAGTCCTCGAACACGCCCAGGATCGGGATCGACGTCGTCGTCACGGGCACTGTCGGCGACATCAGCGTGCCGTCGTCACGACGGGCGTCCTCGAACTGACGCAGCGTCGGCCGGCCGGGCCGGCGCGGACCCTGATCCGCCAGTGCCACGACGGCGGGCTCCCCCACCGCCACCCGGTACTCGACCCCGCGCACACTGAAGTCCACCGGGTCGCCCGAGCGCGCCTCGACGCGCAGCAGATCGGAGGTGACGCTGATCCGCAGATCGGTGCCGTGCCACTGCAGCGGGTACGACAGCTCCGGCCAGTCCACCGGCAGGCGCGGGTCGAAGCTCAGCAGCCCGTCGTGGTCGCGCATGCCGCCGAAGCCGCATACCAGCGTCGTCCACACGCCGCCGGCGGATGCCACGTGCACGCCGTCCGCGGCATTGTGATGCAGATCGCCGAGGTCGACGAACAGCGCCTGCTCGAAGTACTCGCGGGCGAGGTCCTGATACCCCACCTCGGCCGCCATGATCGACTGCACGACCGCCGAGAGGGTCGAATCCCCCGTGGTCAGCGGATCGTAGTAGTCGAAGTCGTCGAGCTTCTCCTCGGCGGTGAAGTGGTTGCCCTGCAGGAACAGCGCCAGCACCACGTCGGCCTGCTTGAGCACCTGGAACCGGTAGATCACCAGCGGGTGGTAGTGCAGCAGCAGCGGACGCTTGTCGGCGGGAGTGCCCTCGAGATCCCACACCTCGCGCTCCAGGAAGAACGAATCCTGCGGATGGATGCCGAGCGAGTCGCTGTAGGGGATGTGGATCGCCTCGGCGGCCCGCTCCCAGGCATCCCGCTCACCGGCATCCAGCCCGGTGCGCTCCACCAGGGCGCGGTACGCAGCCGGATCCTGCTCGGCCATCTCCCCCACGATCCGCGCGGCGAAGCGCAGGTTGTAGCGCGCCATCACGTTCGTGAACAGGTTGTCGTTGACGACCGTGGTGTACTCGTCGGGGCCGGTCACCCCGTGGATGTGGAAGCTGCTCGTGCCGTTGGTCCCGCGCCAGAAGCCCAGCGTGGCCCACAGCCGCGCCGTCTCCACGGCGATGTCGGCGCCCTCGCGCCGCAGGAACTCCACGTCCCCGGTGGCACGCACGTACTTGCCCAGCGCAAAGCTGATGTCGGCGTTGATGTGATACTGCGCTGTGCCCGCTGCGTAGTACGCAGAAGCCTCTTCGCCGTTGATCGTGCGCCACGGGAACAGCGCACCGGCCTCGTTCAACTGCGCGGCACGACGGCGTGCCGCCGGCAGCATCAGCACCCGTGCGCGCAGAGCGTTCTTCGCCCACTGCGGCGAGGTGTAGGTCAAGAACGGCAGCACGTAGATCTCGGTGTCCCAGAAGTAGTGCCCGCTGTACCCCGAGCCGGTCAGGCCCTTCGCGGGCACGCCCGTGCCATCGGCTCGCGAGGCGGCCTGCGCCAGCTGGAACAGGCACCAGCGCGTGGCCTGCTGCAGATCGTCGTGCCCGGCGATGCGCACGTCGGAGCGCTCCCAGAACGCGCGCAGCCACTCGGCCTGCGCGCGGAACAGCGCATCCACACCCTCCACGCCCACACGGTCGAGTGAACGGCGACAGCGATCCACCAGCTCACGCGGCGGCACGCCCCGCGAGCTGTGGTAGCTGACGATCTTGCTGATCCTGATCGGCACCCCCGCCTTCGCCTGCACGCGGAACACGTTCTTGGCGATGTCGGGCTCGATGAGGGTGCGGGAGCTGTAGTCGTTCTCGGTCTCGACGATGTGATCCGCCACGACCGCCACGGTCATGCCGGAATCCGTCACCCGGTACGACAGCGCCGAGCGCAGCCCGTCCTGCCAGTACTCCACCGGCTGCAGCACGCGCTCGGTGATCCGCTCCGCCTTGCGGGGGTCGAATCCGGTCTTGTTCTCGGAGGCGGTGGCCATCGGGTCGCCGGCGTAGATGCCCGCCCCGTCCTGTCGGTTCAGCAGCTGGCAGCTGATGGTCACCGGCGCGTCGGCGTTCTCGACGACCAGCTCGAGCCGCAGCACCGCCAGATGACGCTCGTCGAAGCTGACGATGCGCTCATCGTGCATGCGCACCTTCTTGCCCGACGGGGTCACCCACACCACCGTGCGCTCCAGCACTCCGGTGCGCAGGTCGAGCACCCGCGAGTACTCGTGGATCTCGGTCTCGTCGAACGACAGCGGCTCGTCATCGATGTAGACGCGCATGACCTTGGCATCCGGAGCATTGACGATCGTCTGCCCCACCTCGGCGAAGCCGTACGCCTGCTCGGCGTGGCGGATCGGCCAGGTCTCGTGCAGCCCGTTGATGAACGTGCCGTGCTCGTGCGCTCCGCGCCCCTCGATGTGGTTGCCGCGCAGCCCGAGGTAGCCGTTGCCCACCGAGAAGAAGGTCTCCGAGACCCCCTCCTCGTCGTAGCGGGTCTCGACCAGCCGCCACGGGTCGACGGGGTAGCGTTCGCGATCGATCACTTCGTCTCCTGTCGTCGCTCAGTACGGCGCATGCGTTCTCCCGAGGGAATGAGAAGGGGCCTGTTTCAGTGCGCGCCGCCGGGCAGCAGCTGCGCAAGATCATCGACGATACAGGTTGCGCCGGCCTCCCGCAGCGCGTCGGGGCCGGCACCGCGGTCGACGCCGACGACGGTGGCGTAGCCGGCGGATGCCGCGGAGCCGACACCTGCCACGGCGTCCTCCACGGCCACTGCCTCGGAGGGCTCGATTCCCAGCATCCGTGCGCCTTCGGCGAACATGTCGGGCGCGGGTTTGGAGACAAGGTGCTCCCGTTCGGCGACGACGCCGTCGACGACCACGCGGAAGAAATCGCGGATGCCGGCGCCGGCCAGCACCTCCTCGGCGTTCTTGGAGCTCGACACCACCCCCAGCGGCACGGACGCCTCACGCAGGCTGTGCAGCAGCGCCAGCGAACCCGGATAGGCGGTGATGCCCTCGCTGCGCAGGGTGGCGGCGAACACGGCGTTCTTACGGTTGCCGATCCCGCAGATCGTCTGGCTCTCGGGCGGGTCGGAGACCTCTCCCCAGGGGATCTCGATGTTGCGGCTGCGCAGCAGGCCGGCCACGCCGTCGTAGCGCTTCTTGCCGTCGACGTGGGCGAAGTAGTCGGCGTCGGTGTACGGCTCTGTCACGCCCCAGTGCGCGAGCACCTCGTCGAAGACCTTCTGCCAGGCGCGCATGTGCACCTCGGCGGTGGGTGTGAGCACGCCGTCGAGGTCGAACAGCACGCCGGCGGCGCGATGCAGGTCGGGAAGCGGATCGGTCACAGGACCTCCAGGGAAGAGCGGGCAGAATTCAGCCTGAATTCAGCCTAATGAAGATGAGCGGTCGTTCCGAGGGGAATCGACGGCATCCGCCGATCAGATCGCGCCGAGCGTCTGACGCGCGATCTCCAGCTCTTCATCGGTCGGGACCACGAGCACCTCCACGGCCGCACCGTCGGCGGAGATGCGACGGATGCCGTGGCCGCGCGCGGCGTTGCGCTCGGCATCCACCCGCACCCCCATGAACCCGAGCGTGGCCAGGGAGTCGGCGCGCACTTCGGCGGCGTTCTCGCCGACGCCGGCGGTGAACGAGATCACGTCCACCCCGCCCAGCTGCGCGATGTACGCGCCGAGGTAGGCGCGCAGCCGGTGGATGTAGACGTCGTAGGCCAGTGTCGCGGCATCCTCCCCCGCGGCCCGTCCGGCGAGGATGTCGCGCATGTCGCTGCGCCCGGCCATCCCGAGCAGTCCGCTGCGCTTGTTGAGCAGCGTGTCGAGCTGCTCGGTGCTGAGGTCGGCGGTGCGGGCGAGCTGGAACAGCACCGCCGGGTCGATGTCGCCCGAGCGGGTGCCCATCACGAGCCCCTCCAGCGGCGTGAAGCCCATCGAGGTCTCCACGGAGCTGCCGCCGCGGACGGCCGTCATCGAGGCGCCGTTACCCAGGTGCAGCACGATCTGCCGCAGCTCGCCGAGGTCGCGCCCGAGGAAGGCCGCGGCCTGTTCGGAGACGTACTTGTGGCTGGTGCCGTGGAATCCGTAGCGGCGGATGCGGTGCTCGCGTGCCAGCTCGGCATCGATCGCATAGCTGTACGCGGCGGGCTCCAGGGTCTGGTGAAACGCCGTGTCGAAGACGGCGACATGCGGCACCTCGCTGAAGGCCGCGCGGGCGGCGCGGATGCCGGCGAGGTTGGCCGGGTTGTGCAGCGGCGCCAGCACGATGAGGTCTTCGATGTCGTCTTCGACGGATGCGGTGATCACGGTCGGTGCGAAGAACCGGGCGCCGCCGTGCACGACGCGGTGGCCGATGGCGACCGGCGGGTGCTCTTCGAGGCTCGGGCCGTACACGGCGAACTGCGCCAGCATGACCGAGAAGGCCTCGTCGTGGTCGGCGATCGGGCGCTCGTCGGAGTGCTGCAGCTGCAGCACGGTCGGCGCCGGCTCTCCCGGCTTGGTGAGGGTGCGCACCGTGTGGCCGACGATGCCCGAGTCCTGGCCGATCCGCTCGATGAGCCCGCTGCCCAGCTCCACCTCGCGCTCCACGTCGAGCAGGCTGTACTTCAGCGAAGACGATCCGCTGTTGATGACGAGGACGACGCTCATCTCGAAAGCCCTTCTATTTGTGCCAAATGCATGCGATCAGGGCCCTTCGACCCGCGTTTCGCACAAACAGACGGGCGTGGCAGGCGTCACTCGTGCGCCCCCTGCGCCTGGATCGCGGTGATCGCGACGGTGTTGACGATGTCGTCGACCAGCGCGCCGCGGGAGAGGTCGTTGATCGGCTTGTTCAGCCCCTGCAGCACCGGGCCGATGGCGACGGCGCCGGCGGAGCGCTGCACGGCCTTGTAGGTGTTGTTGCCGGTGTTCAGGTCGGGGAACACGAACACGGTGGCGCGCCCAGCGACCTGCGAGCCGGGCAGCTTGGCCGCCGCCACCGCGGCATCCGCCGCCGCGTCGTACTGGATGGGGCCCTCCACCAGCAGCGCGGGCTCGCGCTCGCGCACCAGGGCCGTCGCCTCGCGCACCTTGTCGACATCCGCGCCCGAGCCGGACTCCCCGTGGAGTAGGAGAGCATCGCGACCCGCGGCTCGATGCCGAACTGGCGGGCCGTCGCTGCCGAGGAGATGGCGATGTCGGCGAGCTGGATGCTGGTGGGATCGGGGATCACCGCACAGTCGCCGTAGACGAGCACGCGGTCGCGGAGCGCCATCAGGAATACGCTGGAGACCACGTTCACGCCCGGCCGGGTCTTGATGATCTCGAACGAGGGACGGATGGTGTGCGCCGTGGTGTGCGTGGCACCGGAGACCATGCCGTCGGCCAGCCCCAGATGCACCATCATGGTGCCGAAGTACGACACATCGGTCACGGCATCCGCCGCCTGCTGCAGCGTGATGCCCTTGTGGGCGCGCAGCCGCGCGTACTCGGCGGCGAAGCGTTCGACCAGCTGCGGGTCGGTGGGGCTGAGCACCTGCGCCTCACCGATCTCCAGGCCCAGGGCCGTGGCGCGGGCGCGCACCTCGGTCTCGTCTCCGAGCAGGGTGAGGTCGGCGACGCCGCGGGCGAGCAGGATGGCTGCCGCGCGCAGGATGCGGTCGTCCTCCCCTCGGGCAGCACGATGTGCTGACGCTGGCTGCGCGCGCGTTCGATCAGGCCGTACTCGAACATCAGCGGCGTGACCACCGACGACTGCGCGAGCCCCATCTCGATCGTCAGCTCGGTGATGTCGACGTGGGTCTGGAACAGGGCGAGCGCGGTCTGGTGGCGCTGACCGGACTCGGCGGTCACCCGCCCGCGGGTGTGCATGATGCGCACGGCCGTGTCGTAGGTGCCCAGGTCGGTGGCGATGATCGGCACGGCCAGCTCGAGTCCGTCGATGAGCTGCAGGATGGTCTCGGGCAGCTCGAACGGGCCGTTGAGCACGATGCCGGCGATATCGGGGAAGGTTCCGGATGCCGCGGCAAGAAGCGTCGCCAGCAGCGTCTCGGTGCGGTCGGCGGCGATCACGACGACAGCGCCCTCGACCAGGCGCGGAAGCACGTTGGCCATGGACATGCCGGCGATCACCACACTGTACGCCTCGCGCTCGAGCAGCTCCTCGGCACCGCGCACGAGCCTCCCGTCGAGGGCGGCGCGGATGCCGCGCATGGACGGCGCGACCAGCGAGCGCTCCTCGGGGATCGCCCACACCGGGGTGCGTCCGTCGTCGAGCCCGTCGATGATGGCGTCGAGGGCATCGGGGTCGGCGCGGTTCACGATCGTCGCGAACAGCTCCGACCGCTCGGCGCGCAGTTCGCTCAGCGCCAGCGCGGCGATCTGGTCGATCTGGCCGGGGGTGCGGGCGGTGGTGGTGCCGAGCTGCTCGGCGTGGTTCTGCTGGTCCCGTCCCGAGAGCACCAGCAGCACGGGCACGCCGAGGTTCGCGGCGATGCGGGCGTTGTAGCCGAGCTCGGCGGGGCTGGCCACATCGGTGTAGTCGCTGCCCACCACGACGACCGCATCGCACTGCGCCTCGACGGCCTTGAAGCGCGACACGATGGTGCCCAGCGCCCGGTCGGGGTCGTCGCGCACGTCGTCGTAGGTGACGCCGACGCAGGCGTCGTAGTCCAGGGGCACGCCGTCGTGCGCGAGCAGCAGATCCAGCACGATGTCGCGCTCCTGGGCGGAGCGGACGATGGGCCGGAACACCCCCACCTTCGGCGAGACGCGCATCAGCGCGTCCAGCACGCCGAGTGCGATCGTCGACTTACCGCTGTGGCCTTCGGCCGAGGTGATGTAGATGCTGCGAGCCACGCTGTCAGCCTAGCCCCGGCGAACCCCGGTCGGAGCGGCCGTCGGCCGGAGTATTGCCTCTCGGGTCGATCAGCCGCCGATGTACGACATCTCGATGCGCTCGGTGGGCGTGTCGGCGGTGCGCAGCTCCGAGTAGCGGTCGTCGCGCGCGTTCCAGATGCCTGCCAGGGCGGCTTCGAGCTCGGCATCCGTGCATCCGTCGCGCAGCAGCGCGCGCAGATCGTGCCCGCGCGAGGCGAACAGGCAGGTGAACAGCTTGCCGTCGGCCGAGATGCGTGCCCGCGTGCACGAACCGCAGAACGGCTCGGTCACGCTGGAGATCGCACCGACTTCGCCCGCGCCGTCAACGTATCGCCAGCGGTTCGCGGTCTCACCGCGGTACGCGGGACGCAGCGGCTCCAGCGGATGCACGGCCGAGATGCGCTCGATGATCTCGGCGGAGGGCACCACCTGGTCGAGGTTCCAGCCGTTGGTGGTTCCGACGTCCATGAACTCGATGAAGCGCACGGTCACCGGCGTGCCGCGGAAGTGCTCGGCGATGGCGAGCACGTCGTCATCGTTCACTCCGCGCTTGACGACGGTGTTGATCTTGATGGCGTCGAACCCGACGTCCTGGGCGACGCGGATGCCGTCGAGCACCCGCTGCAGGGGAAGTCGATGTCGTTCATCGCGCGGAAGGTGGCCTCGTCGAGGAGTCCAGCGACACGGTGACGCGGTTCAGCCCGGCATCCCGCAGCGCCCGCGCCTTGTGCGCGAGGGCCGAGCCGTTCGTCGTCAGCGCGATGTCCAACGGCTGCCCCTCCGGGGTGCGCAGCTCGGCGAGCATGGCCACCAGCGTCTCGATCTCCCTGCGCAGCAGCGGCTCGCCACCGGTCAGGCGCAGCTTGTGCACGCCGTGCGCGATCCCCGCACGTGCCACGCGCACGATCTCCTCGAAGCTGAGCAGCATGGCGTGCGGCATGAAGTCGTAGTCGCGGCCGAAGATCTCCTTGGGCATGCAGTACACGCACCGGAAGTTGCACCGGTCGGTGACCGAGATGCGCAGGTCGCGCAGCATCCGCCCTCGGGTGTCACGCAACCGAGACCCCAGCTGCACTGTCATGTTCACCACCGTAGTCGTCGGACGCCCCACCGGGGCCGTGCATACGCCACACCGGGCCGTGCATGCGCCGGGCCGGCCGCTCTGCACGGCCGGGCCGGCACCGCTCCTGCTGTTCAGTCCACTGCGGCGCTCTCCACCGTCGCTGCCTCGGCCACACTCGTCTTGGGCTTGGGCATCTTCGTGATCAGCGGGAAGATCAGCGACACCAGGGCGATGATGCCGATCACCGTGTATCCCAGCGTGTAGTTCTTCACCTCGCCGTCGCCGATGAGGGCGGCGATGATCGGCGGTCCGATGATGCCACCGAGGCTCCAGCCGATGATCATCAGCCCGTAGATGGCGCCGGCGTGCTTGACGCCGAAGAAGTCGCCCGCCGTGGCCGGCATGGTGCCGAAGCCGCCGCCGTAGCAGAGGTAGATCACCGCGGCGAGGATGAAGAACAGCACCGCGTTGCTGGCATGCGGGACGATCAGCAGGCAGATCCCCTGCAGGCCGAGCATGAGCGCGAACGCCCACATGCGACCGGTGAAGCCCGACACCCAGGCCCAGAAGATGCGGCCTCCGCCGTTGAACAGCGCAAGGACCCCGACCAGGGCCGCCGCGCCCGCCACGCTGTAGCCGGCGATGTCCTTTGCGCTGGCCGCCGCCTGGGCGATCAGGGCGATGCCGACGGTGACGTTCAGGGTGAGGATCGCCGTCAGCAGATACCACTGCGGGCTGCGCAGCGCCTCCTTCTCGGTGAACTGCTTGTAGGCGTCCTGCGTGCGTCCGGTGGATGCGGGCTTCCAGCCGGGCACGGCGTAGTCGGCCGGCGGGTTGCGGAAGAACGACGCACCCACGACCGCCAGGACGAGATAGCCGATGCCCAGCGGCAGGAAAGCGCGGTTCGGCTCGGTCGGCGTCATCGCGATCAGCCACTGGGCGACCGGAGCGGTCACCACGGCGCCGAAGCCGAAGCCCGCCACGGCCAGCCCGGTGATCAGTCCGCGCTTGTCGGGGAACCACTTCTGCAGCATGGCGATCGGCACGATGTAGGCGTAGCCGAGGCCGAAGCCGCTGATCACGCCGTAGCCGAGCACCAGCAGCCACAGCTGGCTGGAGTCATGCGAGAGGGCGAAGGAGGCGACGATACATCCGAGCGCGTAGACGATTCCTCCCGTCAGCGCCACGGGCCGCGGACCGGTGCGGTCCTGCACCTTCCCGCCGATGTAGCTGCCGATGAAGATCATGCCGATGGTCACGGTGAACGTCAGCGATGCCTCGGATGTCGACAGGTTCATCGCGTCCTCGTTGGAGAGCGCCTTGCCGAACACGCTCCAGGCGTAGACGGCGCCGATCGCGAACTGCAGCAGCAGAGCTGCCACCACGATCCACCATCGGCCTGCGGTGGGGCTCTTCCCGGTATTCCTGCTCGTTGCGACTGATGACATCTTCGTACACCTCTCTCACAGACTGACTTCTGGACACGCTCACGCCCCGCCCGGGGCGTCCCGGGCATCGGCGCCCGGTGCCTTGCCCCGGCGGTCTCAGCGGCCGGCGGTCGCCATCGCCCCCGGTGCTCCCGCCGCATCGGCGCGTCCCTGCGCCGACACCGGCTCGAGGCGGATGACGACCGACTTCGACGCGGGCGTGTTGCTGCCCAGCGCGGTGAAGCCGAGCGGCACCAGCGGGTTGCCCTCGGGGAAGTACGTCGCCGCGCACCCGCGGGAGGTGGGGAACGCCACGGCCTTGAAGGCGTGCACGACGCGGTCGATCCCGTCGGCGAACTCGCTGTGCACATCGACCAGGTCGCCGTCGGCGATGCCGAGCTCGGCGAGGTCGTCGGGATTCACGAAGATCACGCGGCGGCTCTTCCGGATGCCGCGATAGCGGTCGTCGAGGCTGTAGATCGTGGTGTTGAACTGGTCGTGCGCCCGCATCGACTGCAGCAGCAGGCGGCCCTGGGGGCGTTCGATGTACTCCAGATCGTTGACCGTGATCATCGCCTTGCCCGTGGCGGTCGGGAAGGTGCGCGAGTCACGCGGCCCGTGCGGCAGCACGAAGCCGTGCTCCTCGCGCAGACGCTTGTTGAAGTCGGTGAACCCGGGGATCACGTGCTCGATGTGGTCGCGGATCGTGTCGTAGTCGCGTTCGAACCCCGCCCAGTCGATCGGGCTGTCATCGCCCCACAGCGCTCGGGCGATGCCCACCACCACCGAGACCTCCGACTTCAGCAGCGGCGAGATCGGCTTGACCTTGCCCTTGGTGGCGTGGATGGCGCACACTGAGTCCTCCACCGAGAGGCTCTGCTCGCCGGATTCCTGCAGGTCGATCTCGGTGCGTCCGAGCACGGGGAGGATGATCGCCTCGTCGCCGACGGTGAGGTGGTTGCGGTTGAGCTTGGTGGAGATCTGCACGTTCAGGCCGACCTTGCGGAAGCCCTCTTCGGCGGCGTGCGTATCGGAGACGGCCGAGACCATGTTGCCGCCCATCGCGATCCACACCTTGGTCTTGCCCGCGACCATCGCCTCGACCGACTTGACCACGTCGTAGCCGTGCGCGCGCGGCGCTGTGATGCCGAACTCCTTGTCGAGTGCGGCGAGGAACTTCTCGGGCATCTGCTCCCAGATTCCCATCGTCCGGTCGCCCTGCACGTTGCTGTGTCCGCGGATCGGGGAGGCGCCGGCACCCGGCTTGCCCATGTTGCCGCGCAGCAGCAGCAGGTTGATGACCTCCTTGATGATGCTGACGGCGTCGCGGTGCTGCGTCAGCCCCATCGCCCAGGTGATGACGACCTTGTCCGCGCGCAGGTAGCGGTCGGCGAGCTCGTCGATCTCGGCCTGGGTGAGTCCGGTGGCACGCAGCACCATGTCGGCGTCGAGGTCCTTGACGTGCTCGCGGAACTCCTCCAGGCCCGAGCAGTGCTCGTTGAGGAAGGCGTGGTCGAGCACGGTGCCGGGGGCGGCGTCCTCGGCCTGGAACACCTTCTGCGAGATGGCCTTCATCAGCCAGCCGTCGCCGCCGGCGCGGATCAGCATGTACTGGTCGGCGATGCCGGTGCCGCGGCCGAGGATGCCGCGCACCCGCTGCGGATTCTTGTACCGCGACAGGCCTGCTTCGTGCAGCGTGTTGATCGCGACGATCTCGGCCCCGTTGTCCTTGGCCTCTTCCAACGCGGTGAGCATGCGCGGATGGTTGGTGCCCGGGTTCTGGCCCATAACGATGATGAGGTCGGCCTTGGCGAAGTCCTTGTAGGCGATGGTGTTCTTGCCGATGCCGATCACCTGCCCCATCGCCTTGCCGGTGGACTCGTGGCACATGTTCGAGCAGTCCGGCAGGTTGTTGGTGCCCAGCGACCGGGCCAGCAGCTGGTAGATGAACGCGGTCTCGTTGGCGGTGCGTCCGCTGGTGTAGAACGTCGCCTCGTCGGGCGAGTCCATCGCCTTGAGTCGGTCGGCGATCAGCGCGAACGCCTCGTCCCACGAGATCGGCTGGTAGTGGTCTTTGCCCTTGGGCTTGTACACCGGTTCGACGAGCCGGCCCTGCATGCCCAGCCAGTACTCCGACTTGTCCATCAGCGCGCTGAGGGAGTTCTGCGCCCAGAACGAGGTGGGGATGGTGACCGGAGTGGCCTCCCAGGTGACGGCCTTGGCGCCGTTCTCGCAGAACTCGAAGGTCTTGCGGTGGTCCGGGTCGGCCCAGGCGCAGCTCATGCAGTCGAAGCCGTCCTTCTGGTTCATGTCGGTCAGCAGCGTCAGTGCACGCCCGACCCCCATGTCCTTCATCGCCGGGATCATCGAATGCGTCACGCCGGGAATCCCCGCCGCCCACTCGCGAGGCGGACTGACTTCCATCTCCCGCGCGTCTTCGCTGATGTCCTCGATCGGGGCCTTGGCAGCCATCGTCACACGCTCCTTCGCCTGTGTCTCTGACCACAGGCCTACCAGTCATATACGATCCGCGCAAGGGTGTCGGGCCGGTGCCGAGAAGATCAGGAAGCCGTTTTCCGCCGCGCAGGGCGGGGACGTCCGCGCAGACGCCAGACGTCGCTCAGGCGTGAACCAGGGCGCCCGGAATCGCACTCAGGCCGGCGTCAACACGCCCTCGCGCACCCGCTCCGGGCGCGAGTAGACGTTCATGCTGGTGCCGCGCACGAAGCCCGCCAGGGTCAGGCCGGTCGACTCCGCCATCTCCACCGCGAGCGACGACGGCGCCGACACGGCCGAGAGCATCGGGATGCCTGCCATCACCGCCTTCTGCACGAGCTCGAAGCTTGCCCGGCCCGACACCTGCAGCACAGTGCCGGTCAGCGGCAGCCGCCCGTTCAGCACGGCCCAGCCGACGACTTTGTCGACGGCGTTGTGCCGCCCGACGTCCTCGCGTACGACCAGCAGCTCACCGGTCGCCGCGTCGTAGAGCCCGGCGGCGTGCAGCCCGCCGGTCTTGTCGAACACGTTCTGCTGCGAGCGCAGCAGTTCGGGCAGGGCCACCAGGGTGTCAGCATCCACGACGAGCGGGTCTTCGGACACATCGAACGCGGAGGTGGTGGACACCTGCTCGATGGAGGCGGCACCGCACACGCCGCATGCACTGGTGGTGTACGAGTGCCGGGCCCGGGCCGGGTCGGGCAACGGCGTGCCCGGAGCCAGGGTGACATCGAGCACGTTGTAGGTGTTGCCGCCGTCGACGGCCGAGGCGCCCAGCGCGTAGGCGCCGGGGGTCGCGGCGGCGCCTCCCGTCCCGGGGCCGCCGCAGTGGATCGCCGAGGCGAACTGCTCACGATGGATGATCACGCCCTCCGAGACCAGGAATCCGGCGGCCAGCTCGACGTCGTGCCCCGGGGTGCGCATGGTGACCGTCAGCGGCTCGCCGGCGACCCTGATCTCCAGGGGCTCCTCGACGGCGAGGGAGTCGAGCCGGCGCACCGCCCGGCTCCCGGCATGACCCGCCGCCGCGATGTGAACGACCTTCTTGCGGCTGGTGATCCTGCCCATGGCATCCTCCCGGGTGTGCGCCTTCGCCTCTTCCACGGTCTGTCTGCCACCGTACTCCCCGGTGATGCCCCCGCTCCGGTGCGGAACGCAGGGAGTCAGGATGCCGGCGGACGGATGCTGATCGTCGAGCCTGCCGCCATCGGCGTCCCGGACGGGAATCCCAGTTCGATCGGAGTGCCGTCGGCGATGCGTGCGTGGACGCGGATGCCGTCGGCATCCGTCTGCACGCGCTCCACCTTCGCCTCCCACGGGTCTCCGCTCGCGGACGCGTTCAGCGCGACGGCGGCGATGAACGACGTCGCGGGCGCTCCGAGCACCGCGGCGGGGCTCCCTTCGTCGGTGACGCGCCCGTGTTCGAGCACGAGGAGCCGCCCGGCGAGGGCGATCGCGTCGGTCGCGTCGTGCGTTGCGAGCACGGTGGTGATCCTCGTCTCGGCGAGCGCGTCGCGCAGCAGGGAGCGGATGCCGTCGGCGGTCTCCGGGTCGAGGGAGGTCAGCGGCTCGTCCAGCAGCAGCACACGGGGTGAGGTGGCCAGGGCCCGCGCGAGGGCGACGCGCTGCTGCTGCCCGCCGGACAGCCTCTCCGGGTGACGGTCGCCCATCCCCGCCAGGCCGATGCGCTCGAGCCAGGTGTCCGCATCCGCCCGCGCCTTCGCCTTCGCGACGCGACGCGCCCGCGGGCCGAAGGCGATGTTGTCGCGCGCGCTCAGGTGCGGGAAGAGCCGGGGCTGCTGCCCGAGCAGGATCACGCCGCGTTCGCGTGCGGGCACGTCGACGGATCCGGCATCCTGCACCGTCGTGTCATCCAGCCGCACGGTGCCGCCGGTGAGGGTCGTGAAGCCCGCGATCGCGCCAAGCAGCGTCGATTTGCCTGCCCCCGATGGTCCCATCACGGCGACGATCTCTCCGGATGCCGCCCGCAGCCGCGCATCCAGCGCGAAGCCGCCGCGGTCGACCCGCACCTGCGCGTCCAGCACCGCACCGCTCATCGCAGCTCCTCCTGAACCGCGACGCCGCCGCCGGGCCGCCAGCCGCGCACCAGCAGCAGCACGGCGACCGAGGTGACCAGCAGCATCAGCGACAGGGCGATCGCGCTGCCCTGGCTGACGCCCGCGCCGTTGAATGCCGTGTAGATCGCCAGTGGCATGGTCTGCGTGACGCCGGGAGCGTTGCCGGCGAACAGCGCGGTGGCGCCGAACTCGCCGGCGGCGCGCGCGAAGCACAGCACGGTCCCCGAGAGCAGGCCGGGAGCCGCGAGCGGAAGGGTGACCCGCCACAGGATCGTCCACGAGCCCGCGCCCAGCCCTGCCGCGGTGCGCTCGTAGTCGATGCCCGAGGTGCGGATGGCGCCCTCCAATGCCAGCACCAGGAACGGGAGCGCCACGAAGGTCTGCGCGAGCACGACGGCGACGGTCGTGAACGGCACCTGCCAGCCGGTCCAGCCCAGCCAGCCGGAGCGGCCGAACAGGAACAGGAGCGAGAGACCGCCGACCATCGGCGGCAGCACGAGGGGGACGGTGACGACCGCGCGCAGCAGAGCGGCGGTGCGCGGTGCTGCCCGGGCGATGAACAGGGCGAGCGGGATGCCGATCAGCAAGCAGATGGACGTGGCGACGAGTCCGGTGATCAGCGACAGCCGCAGCGCGTTCAGCGCCTCGGGCGAGGTGACGTCCTGCCAGAGGGTGGGCCACTGCACCCGGCCGACCAGTGCGGCCAGCGGCAGCACGAGGAAGACGATCCCCACCAGGGCGGGGACCGCCAGCACTCTCGGTGCGTAGCCGCGTCGGGTCACGGGCCGTCGAATCCGAACATCGCCAGGATCTGCTGCCCGGCGGTTCCTGTGATGAAGTCGACGAAGGCCTGCGCCGCGTCGGGGTTCGGCGCATCCTCGAGCACCACGATCGGGTACGAGTTGACCACCTGGTCGGCGCCGTCGGGGGTGAATGACTCGACCTCGTCGGTGGTGGCGGCATCGGTCTTGTACACCAGGCCGGCGTCGGCCTCGTCGCTGCGCACCTTGGTGAGCACGGCGGTCACGTTCTGTTCCTGGCTGACCGGGGTGAGCTTCACGCCCTGCCCGTCGAGCAGTCTCTGCGAGGCGCCGCCGCACGGCACCTCGGGTGCACACAGCACGACCTTCGCGTCGGGATCGGCCAGATCGGCGAGCGTCTCGATGCCGGCCGGGTTCCCCTTCGGCACCACCACCACCAGGGTGTTGTGGGCGAACAGCACCGGGTCGACGGCGAGGCCGGGGCTCGTGACCTTGGTCATGTTGGCCTCATCGGCCGAGGCGAAGACGTCCACGCGAGCGCCGCCGTTGATCTGGGTGGCCAGGGTGCTGGATCCGTCGTAGGTGGCGGTGACCGTCACCGCGGGATGCTGAGACGAGAACTGCTCGATCGCCTCATCGAACGCGCCCTTCAGCGATGCGGCTGCCGAGATCGCGAGGTCTCCGCTGAGCGTGTCGGTGTGTGCCGGTGACGGCGCGGCGTCCTGCGGCGCACCGGAGCACCCGCTCAGCAGCAGGGCGAGTGCAGCCCCGCCGGCCGCGATCGTCATCGTCCGACGCATGGGTGCTCCTTGATCCGAGAGATGGGTGTGGCAGGCATGGCGAGAGGGCGGCGGTCAGTGCGTCGGCGCTTCGACGATGACGGTGGTGGCCTTGACCACGGCGACCGCGAGCGAACCGACTTCCAGGCCCAGGTCGCGCACGGCCTCGGCGGTCATCAGGGACACCACCCGGTGCGGTCCCGCCTGGATCTCCACCTGCGCGGCGACGGTGTCCATGATCACGTTCGTGACCAGGCCGGTGAACCGGTTGCGCGCGCTGGAGCGCACCCCGGTGGCGTCGTCGGCGGATCTCGCCAGGGCGATGGCGTGCTGCGCGAGCGCCTCGCCGGGGATCTCGGCGGGGCTGGCATCGGTGACCGGCAGCACGCCCTGATCGACCCATCGCCGCACGGTGTCGTCGCTGACGCCGAGCAGGTCGGCGGCCTGCGCGATCTTGTAGCTTGCGGACATGACGGCAGGCTATCACCGCTGATGCGGAACACTGCGGTGATTTTCTCCGCACATGCGGACGCCCTGCCGTGTGGCTCAAGGGCTACCCTGTTGGGTATGTCGCTCCCCCGCTGGTCGAACCCGTTGACGCGCTCAGCAGCAGGGAGCAGCGCGCACGGCACGACACCAGCGCCTGGTGGGGCTCGGCCCCGACGGCCAGCGGCGCATCGCGGCTGCGACGGTGGGCATCATCGGTGCCGGCGGGCTGGGCTCGCCGGCGGTGCTGGCGCTGGCATCCGCAGGGGTCGGACGGATCGTCGTGTTCGACGACGACGACATCGAGCTGTCGAACCTGCAGCGGCAGGTGATCCACCGTCTGCAGGACGTCGGGCGGCCCAAGACCGACAGCGTCGTACGGGTGGCCGCCGAGATGTCCGAGACCGAGGTGCGGGTCGTGGGCACCCGGCTCACGCACGACAACGCCGCCGAGCTGATCTCGGGTGTGGACCTGGTGCTCGACGGCACGGATTCCTTCGAGAGCCGTGAGATCGTCGCGGCGGCCTGCGAGCGGCTGGCCGTTCCGCTGGTGTGGGGCACGGTGCAGGAGTTCGCCGGACTGGTGACGGTGTTCTGGTCGGCACCTCCCGAGGGAACGGATGCCGTGCAGCTGAACGACCTGTACCCACCGGGCAGCGAGGCACCGGCGTGCTCGGCGGTGGGCGTGTTCGGTCCGCTCTGCCTGCAGGCGGGTTCGCTGATGGCATCCGAGGCGCTCAAGCTGATCACCGGGATCGGTCAGCCGCTGCTGGGACGGATCGCGATGATCGATGCGCTTGCGGGGACGGTGCGCGAGGCACCGCTGCGCGCAGCGCGCACGAGCCCAGCATCCGGTGTCACGGCATCCGATCTCCCTGCATCCGGTGTCGCTCCTTCGCGTCCCGCGCCGCCGAGCGCGCCCGAGGTCGACGATCCCGGCGAGGGCGCCGTCGTGATCGATGTGCGCGAGGCCGATGAGATCGCCTCAGGCACCCTGCCGGGGGCGCAGCACCGGCCGCTGGCCGCGCTGCTCGGCGACATCGATGCGGCGGTGGGGGAACTGTCCGGCCGTGAGGTGGTCGTGGTGTGCCAGGTGGGTGGCCGCGCGCGCCGGGCGGCGCGGGCGCTGCGCACGGCGGGTGTCGATGCCGTGGTGCTGCGCGGCGGGATGGACGGATACAACAGCAGGAGGCAGTCGGCATGATCACCGTCGAAGAGCATCGTGAGCGCATCCTCGCCGCTGTGCACCCGCTGGATGCCGTGCATCTGCCGCTTCAGGGAGCGCTCGGGCGCATCCTGCGCGAGCCGGTGCGTTCGGCCGTGGACCTGCCGCTGTTCGACAACTCGGCGATGGACGGCTTCGCCGTGCGGTTCGCCGACGTCGCGGAAGCGTCCGCCGACTCTCCCGTGACCCTTGACGTCGTCGCCGACATGCCGGCCGGCAGCCCGGCCGATCCGGCGTTCGGGCCAGGACAGGCGGTGCGGATCATGACCGGCGCTCCCGTGCCGCGCGACGCCGACGCGATCGTGCCCTTCGAGGACACCGCCGAGGGCCTGGCCGATTCGCTCGGCAGCATCCGGGTGATCGCTGCTCCCCGCGCCCGTGGCGCGCACATCCGCCCGCAGGCCGAGGAGTGCCATGCCGGCGACGAGATCCTGCCCGCCGGAGCCGAGCTGGGAGGCAGGCAGCTGGCGGCCGCAGCCGCTGCCGGTGTGCAGGAGGTCGTGGTCTCCCGCGTGCCGCGCGTGGCGGTGATCTCCACCGGCGACGAGCTGCGTCCGCCCGGTGAGCCGCTGGAGCGCGGGCAGATCCCGGAGTCGAACAGCACGCTGCTGCAGGGACTGTGCCGCGAGAACGGTGCCGAGGTGGTGCTGACGACGTCGGTGAGCGACGACGGCGACGGCCTGCGAGCCGCGCTGACAGGGTCTGCGACCCTGGGTGCGGATGTCGTGATCACCTCGGGCGGCGTCAGCGAGGGTGCCTACGAGGTGGTCAAGAACGTCGCGCGGATGCAGTTCGACAAGGTCGCCATGCAGCCGGGCAAGCCGCAGGGATTCGGCGACGGGGAGCCGCTGCTGTTCGGTCTGCCGGGGAACCCGGTGAGCGTGGCGGTGTCGTTCGAGGTGTTCGTGCGCCCCGCGCTGCGAGCCATGCAGGGTGCCGCGGAGCTGGACCGCCTGGTGGTGCGACTGCCGGTGATCCAGGCGTGGCGCACGCCGGCCGGGCGTCGCCAGTACCGTCCGGTGCTGGTCACCCGCGAGGGCGTGCGGCCGGCATCGTCGGGCGGCTCACATCTGGCCGCCAGTCTGGGGCGGGCCGAGGCGTACGCGATCGTGCCGGCCGAGGTGGATCGCGTCGAGGTCGGCGACGTCGTTGATGTCATGCTGGTGCCATGAGCTTCACTCATCTGGATGCCGCGGGCCACGCCCGCATGGTCGATGTCACCGAGAAGCAGCCGACGGTGCGTTCGGCCACCGCACGCGGGTTCGTGCGCTGCGCCCCGCACGTGGTGGCGGCCCTGCGCGATGAGACGGTCCCCAAGGGCGATGTGCTGGCTGTCGCCCGGATCGCGGGGATCGCCGGTGCCAAGCGCACGCCCGAGCTGCTGCCGCTCGCGCACGTGATCGGCGTGCACGGGGCGGTGCTCGAGCTGCAGATCACCGACGAGGGCGTGGAGATCGAGGCGACCGTGCGCACCGCCGACCGCACCGGGGTGGAGATGGAGGCGCTGACGGCCGTGTCGGTCGCCGCCCTCACCGTGGTCGACATGGTGAAGGGGCTCGACAAGGGCACCTCGATCGCGAACGTGCGCATCGTGGCGAAGACCGGCGGCAAGTCTGGCGACTGGCAGCGTCCGGATGAGCAGCGTCCGCACGAGCCCGCGCGGCCATGACGGCCGGCCCGGCGCCGAGGCTCGGCGCGGTCCTGCTCGCCGGAGGGCGGGCCTCGCGGATGGGCGGGATCGACAAGCCGGGCCTGCTCATCGACGGGATGAGCATGCGCGATCGGGCGATCGCCGCGGTGCGCTCGGTGGACGCGGCGCCGGTCGTCGTGGTGGGGCCGGAGTCGGAGGCGAGAGCGGATGCCGGGGCGGGCGGTGCGTCTGTGACCTGGGCGCGCGAGAACCCGCCCTTCTCCGGTCCGGCGGCTGCCGTCGTGGCTGGGCTGGGCGCCGTCGGCGCCGATGCTCCGGAGTGGACGTTCCTGCTGGCCTGCGACCTGCCCCGGCCGGATGTCGCCGTCGCGCGGCTGGTGCAGGGCATCCGGGGTCTTCCGTCCGAGTCGGACGGCGCATGTCTGGTGGACGAGACCGGGCGCCCGCAGTGGCTGACGGGCCTGTACCGGACGGTCGCGCTGGCGGCGACGGCATCCGCTCTTCCCGACCGAGGCCGAGATCAGCCGGTGCGGGCTCTGCTGGCCGGGCTCGATGTCGCGATGCTGTCCGACCCGGGCGCCGGTGCCAGGGATGTGGATACATGGGATGATTACGAGAGGCTGACGAAGGAGCGTTCATGAGCGAGCATCTGCCCCCCGAGACACTGGATCACTGGGCGGGCGCCCTGCGGGAGCACTTCGATCTGAGCGCCGACGATGTGCCGATCGCCCTGATCCTGGATCTGGCCAAGGATGTCGCGAACGGCGTCGCTCGTCCGGCCGCGCCGTTCAGCGCGTTCGTGGCGGGACTGGTCGCCGGGCGCCAGGGCGGTTCCCCCGACGACATCCGCTCGGCCGTCGCGGATGTGACGAAGCTGGCCGGCGACTGGCAGGGATGACATGGCTCAGGTGCGATTCTTCGCTGCGGCTGAGGAGGCCGTGGGCAGCCCGCAGCTGACCGTAGACGCGACGACGCTGCAGGCGTTGACAGCAAGTCTGAGCGATGAGCATCCGGCGCTCGCAGAGATCCTGCCGCGGTGCTCGGTGCTGGTCGACGGCGTGCGCGTGGACGGCAGCTGGCCGCTGCCCGGCGACGCGGTAGTCGACGTGCTGCCACCCTTCGCCGGAGGCTGAGCCCCCTCATCCCCGTCTACAAGCCCGTCTATTTGTGCGTAACGCGGCATCTCGAAGCCCGAATCGGCGCATTCGGCACAAACAGACGGGCTTGGGTCAGCCGCCGAGGCCCTTCCAGACGGTGGCGCCGTCGGCTTCGATCTGCCGCTTCCAGATGGGCAGGCTGTGCTTGATGGCTTCGATGAGCGTGCGGGAGATCTCGTAGGCATCGCCCCTGTGGCCGGATGACACCGAGACGATGACAGCGGCATCGCCGACCTCCAGTCGGCCGATGCGGTGGCTGGCGGCGACGATCGCATCCGTGGCGCCGATGGCCTGGTCGGCGAGTTCTCGCAGCGTCTGCTCGGCGTCGGGGTGCGCGGTGTATTCCAGGGCGACGACCGGGGTATCGGCGTCTTCGTCGTTGTCGCGCACGCGGCCGACGAAGGTGATCTCGGCACCCATGCGCGGGTCGTCGACGGCGGCGCGGTGCGCGTCGACGTCGAGCGGCTCGGTGCTGATCTGCGCGAGTCGGATGGTCATCGGTGGTCCTCCCCTTCGAGCTGCCCGAGCGCGTGGTGCGCGATCTCGAGCACGAGCCGCATGCCCGATTCGACGGCGGCGGTCGAGCCGGGCAGGTTCACGATCAGCGTGGTCCCGGCGACGCCCGCCAGTCCGCGGGAGAGCAGCGCGGCGGGCTTCTCGGCGGCGCCGCGGCGCCGGAGCTCTTCGGCGATGCCGGTCAGCCGGCTGGTGAGCACGCGGGCGGTGCCCTCGGGGGTGCGGTCGCGGGGGCCGATGCCGGTGCCGCCGGTGGTGATGATCAGGCGGATGCCGCGTTGCACCGCCTCGCGCAAAGCGCGCTCCACCTCGTCGGCGCCGTCGGGAATGATGATCGCGTCGTCGCAGTCGAATCCGGCGGCGCGGAGTGCGTCGACGGCGATCGGGCCGGATGCGTCGGCGCGCTCACCGCGGGCAGAGCGGTCGGAGACGGTGATGACGGCGGCTGCCAGCGACATGTCTCCAGCCTAGCGAGCAGATCCCGGGGTCGCCCACGTGCGCCAGTACGTTCTGAGGCCGATAGCAGTCCGAAAATGGACAAGACAATCGGCAACGAATTTTCAACGCTGCCCGCGAAGATCCAAAATGCTCAAGGATCGGCAAACTCCAGTGACGCTACAAAGCCGATGTCACCCAATTGTGGAGACCTCGTCAAGCGTGAACCGAATACCGGCTGTCGCCAGTTCGAGTTGTGCCAGCACGATTTCATCGCTGCCGTCAATGCCTCCGGAGATAGCCATCTGGCCGTCCATCACCACAGCCTGAACTTGCGGTGCGAAGAGAACTTCACGACTGCTCACGATCGCAAGCTGGTTACCGGGCGAGGGCACGCCAAAGAGGCTCTTCGCAGTTGAGGGTGTAGGTGTGCCAGTTCGCGGATAGGGGTCGAGGTCTTCCAGGATGGAAGTTCTCACACTGCCCATCTGCTGAAAGACCTCGACGTGCACCACGCTACCTTCGCGAC
This sequence comes from Microbacterium suwonense, assembly GCF_030296555.1. NCBI lineage: Bacteria > Bacillati > Actinomycetota > Actinomycetes > Micrococcales > Microbacteriaceae > Microbacterium > Microbacterium suwonense. The sequence goes on along the minus strand of NZ_AP027728.1, from coordinate 54,225 downwards.
CCCTGACCTGACGAAGTTCTGCCGTCTGGATGAACTCGGCCTGGTGGCCGTCGGGCAGCTGATCGGCCCGGAACGGGCGGTGATCGAGTGTCGCGTGACGGATCCGGACCCGTGGTGCCAGGGCTGCGGGTCGCGTGCTCTCTCGCGCGGGAGCATCGCTCGTCGCCTCGCGCATGAGCCGTTCGGACACCGGCCGACGACGCTCCTGGTCCGTCTCCGCCGCTACGCCTGCACGGGGTGCGGGCGACGCTGGCGAGAGGACGCCACGGCTGCGGCTCCTCGGCGGGCGAAGCTGTCTCGTGGCGGGATGCGGTGGGCGTTGGAAGCGCTCGTTGTGGACCATCTCACCGTCTCCCGGATCGCCGCGGGTCTCGGAGTGGGCTGGCACACCGCCAACGATGCTGTTCTCGCTGAAGGCCGCCGGCTGCTGATCGATGACCCGTCCCGGTTCGACGGTGTCCGAGTGCTCGGCGTCGATGAACATGTCTGGCGTCACACTCGCAAGGGCGACAAGTACGTCACCGTGATCATCGACCTCACCCCGGCCCGCGATAAGACGGGCCCCGCACGACTGCTGGACATGGTCGAGGGCCGGTCGAAGGCAGTGTTCAAGCAGTGGCTCGCCGCCCGCCCGAAGGCCTGGCAGAGCGGGATCGAGATCGTCGCGATGGATGGGTTCACAGGGTTCAAGACCGCCGCCGCGGAAGAGCTTCCCGACGCGGTCGCTGTCATGGACCCGTTCCATGTCGTCCGTCTCGCAGGCGACGCTTTGGATGTGTGCCGACGGCGTGTCCAGCACGACATCTTCGGTCGACGGGGCAGGCGCAACGACCCGCTCTACAGGTCCCGCCGCACCCTGCACACCGGCGCTGGTCTGCTCACCGACCGGCAGGCACAACGCCTGGAAACCCTGTTCGCTGACGAGCAGCACACCGCAGTCGAGGCGACCTGGGGGATCTACCAGCGCATGATCACCGCCTACCGTGAGCCCGATCGCAAGCTCGGCAAATACCTCATGCAGTCCGTCATCGACGCCACCAGCTCGGCAGTCCCCACCGGCCTCGAAGAGATCCGCAAGCTCGGCCGCACGCTGAAACAACGCGCCACCGACATCCTCGCGTTCTTCGACCGACCCGGCACCAGCAACGGACCCACCGAGGCCATCAACGGCCGCCTCGAACACCTCCGCGGCAGCGCGCTCGGCTTCCGCAACCTCACCCACTACATCGCCAGATCACTACTCGAAGCCGGCGGATTCAGACCCCACCTACACCCTCAACTGCGATGAGCCGCCAAAGATCGCCTGAGTCAATTCGCCGAGCCGTCGCGTTCCCAGGCTGGGCAAGTCAAGGTTGATCTGTGCCCCGTCGGCGTTCACAGTCGCGCCGTCGAGCGCGATCTCTTGAGAATCAAGGAGGTACTTCTCCTCCATCGAAGCGTCGCATATCAGGCTCTTCGGACTTTCGGTGGGGGTCATGGGGTGAGGCCGCCGGCGGCGAGGAGCATGCGGAGCCGGTAGTTGTCGCGGTTGCGGAAGCCGCGGGCGAGGCGGCGGTGCAGCTCGATGATCCCGTTCACGGCCTCAGTTCCGCCGTTCGATGATCGTCCGGTCGTGAAGTACGCCAGGAACGCGGCTCGCCAGCGGCGGAGGGTGCGGCCGAGGCGGGCGATCTCGGGGATCGGGCAGGTGTGGAACGACTCGACGACCTTCTGCGCGATCCGTCGCCCCTCGGCGAGGTCCTTCTGGTGGTAGGCGGAACGCAGTTGCTGGGCGCACTGCCACGCGACGAACACCTCGTCGTGCGCGGGGTCGGCCTCGATCGCTGCCGCGAGTCTGGTCCGCTGCTTCTCGGTGAGGTTCTCGGCGCCGGCGCGGAGGATGGTCTGGATCCCGTAGAGCGGGTCGCCCTTACGACCGCGATGCCCGAGGGTGTCCTGCTGAACCCGGCGGCGGACCTCGTCGACGGCGGCGGTGCCGAGCTTGACGACGTGGAACGCGTCCAGCACGGCCGTGGCGTCTTCGAGCTTGTCGTCGATCGCGGTCTTGTAGCCGGCGAACGGGTCAAGAGCGGCGACCTTCACGTTCCTCCGGAACGCTTCGCCGCGTTCGGCGAGCCAGGACGCGTAGGCCTTCCCGGAGCGGCCAGGCACCAGGTCAAGCAGCCTGGCCCGCGTCTTTCCGGTGCTGTCGCGGCTCAGATCGACCATCCCGGTCAGCTCCTTCGGACCGCTCTTGCGGGGGTCGACGTGATGCCAGATGTGCTCATCGACACCGAGCGTGGTGACGTTCTCGAACCGGGACTCGTCGGCCGCGAGCCGCTCCAACTCAGGCTCGACAGCGCGCCACACCGTCTTCCACGACGTGCCGAGCTGACGGGCGATACCGTGCACGGTGGCGTGCTCGCGGCGCAACTGCCCGATCGCCCAGCCGACGGCGCGCGTGGTGATCGACCCGCGCCGGGCGACCAGGCCCGGGAGTTGCTCCACGAACGTCCGCCGCGCGCATCCCACCTCATCGCACCGCCAGACCCGCTGCCGCCACACAATCCGCACCCGCGTCGTCGCGGGCACATCATGAAGCACCCGTCGGCGGCGGCCACGACCGGTCGCGACGACCCCACACGAGGGACAGCCGGTCGGTGCCGCTGGCGTCGAGACCGTCACCACCAGCAGCCCGTCGCGACGGTCGACGCGCTCGACATGGACATCAGGAAGACCCAGCAGAACGTCGCAGCGGGAACACGGATCAGTCGCAGAGCGCGCAGAAGCGCACCCCGAAGTAGGGTGAAGCACGTCGAGGTCCTCGTGAAGATCAGACAGTTAGCGCTACTGATCCTCGGGGACCTCGACCCCTACCCGCCGAACATCACCCGGCGAGCCTCACCCCCACCGGATGTCCGAAGAGCCGCATATCACATCGAACCCATGCACCTGAGCGACATCAGAAATTGTCTCCGCACAATCCACGTCGAGGAATTCACGGGCGATCTGCTCATCAAGATCGGGAGAATCAGCGAAGCCGTAGAACTCCCCTGTGCGATGCCGAGCACGGACCGGATGCTTGCCTCGTTCGCAGCTCCAAGAATCTCAGCGGCATCATGAACGGCCTCGATCGACGCCGCATCGTCGAACGTAACAGCGATAGCGCCATCGCCGGAAGAATCAACCGTCGAGAATGCGATTCCGGCACGCTCAAGTCGATGGCGCAGGACTGTTTCGGCAGCATCGGACAGAGGACCTGAGATGGCCCGGCCATCGGCGCCCTCCAGCGATACCGTCACGCGGTTCACTGTTGTCGTCGTCGCCTGCGTCGGCGTGCTGTTCGCGAGCGAAATATTGTTGGCAACGCCAAAGATCATCGCGCCAAAGAGTGCAAAAACGACGATAGCGAAAACCACTGCGGCCAACCATAGATATCCCAGGATGAGACCCGTGATCGCCATTCCTCGACCACGCTCACCGGTACGTCGGATTTGCGACAGTCCTATGTGGCCAAACACGATACTCAGCGGGCCTGTCGGAAGGAAAGAAAAGATCAGCGCCAACAAAGCCATCGTGTTCAACGGTGCGTTCGGGACTGGAGAGGGCGTAGACGTGTCCGACCGCGGAAGCTCGTGGGGAGCGGCAGGCTGGCTCAACTGTGTGGTTCCTGTCAATAGGACAATCAACTATCTTGTCGCCAAATATAGCGGCAGGGACTGGAGCGCGGATAGGCCGGGAGACGCCCGAACAGCATGAGCCACTTCAGGCAGCGATGTCGTAGCGTGCTCTGCCGCCGAGGCGTGGGGTTCGGGTGGGGTCGATGCTCGGGGGTGGGATGAACCACACTCGCGCCCGGGCGCTGACCCCGGTGCCGTTCTTGCCTGTGCCGTTCTTGCCTGTGCTGTTCTTGCTGGTACCGGGTGGGTTGTCGATGCGGATGTCCCACCCGTTGTCGTGGATGCGATGATGGCAGGTCTCGCAGAGCAGGATCCCGTTGGCCAGGTCGGTGGGTCCGGCATCTCGCTGCCACCAACGGATGTGGTGGACCTTGGTCATGTGCGGTGGGAGCCCGCACATCGCGCACCCGCCGTCGCGTTCGACGAGCGCGAGTTTCTGCGCACGGGTGAACAGGCGCCGCTCGCGCCCGAAGTCGAGGATCTCGCCGGCGCTGTCGAGCACGCAGGGGATCACCGCTCCAGAGGCCGCCATCCGTCGGATCGCGGCGATGCTGACGGGCTGGTCGGCTCCGTCGATGCTGCCGTGCCCGACGCCGGCCTGCAAGTCGCCGGCGTCGACCCGGACGATCACCGTCGCCCCAGCCAACGTCGTCTTCTCGGCCTCGCATCCCAGCACGTGCGTGCAGAACACCGTGAACGCGTCGGCGCGCATCATCGCCACGGTCCGCCGGTCGGTGTCCGCCTCACCCATCACAGACGCTTCGCCTGCGTCTGACGCGTCCTTACGCGCCTGGAACTGCGCGGTCACGTACCCGTCGACGGCGGCCTTGATCGCCGCACCCTCTTCGATCGGGGTGATCAGGTTCAGGTGCAGGTTCCCGTCGCGTTCGAACATCGTCGCAGACCGCTGCGCCCGCCGCTCGTGTTCACGCGCCTCGAGCCTGCTCTCTTCGAGCACCGCCTCAGCACTCTTGACGAGTCTGCGCACATCGTCCAGCGACAGTCCCTGGGCCCGGTTCACGAGCCGCCCCTCCACCTCGGCGACCTTCCCCGCCTCCTGCCCGACACAGGCGCGATCCAGGAACGTCACGATCAGCGACGCCGCCGGGGCGCCCAGCGCACCGGACGACAGCGCGGCCTGCACCGCGGGGTACTTCGCCGGCATCCGCTGCCCGACAAGATCCGTGCGCGGGGCCGTCGCCTCGCCGACCTTCACCAGACCTGCCGCATCCCCGGCCGAAAGCCCGGTCGTCGCCGCGATCAGTTGCACCGGGGATCGGAACCCGGCCTGTTTCGACAGCGAGTCCGCACCCAGCTCCGCCCGCGATTCATGAGCGATCTGCACCGCGACCTGCACCGCCAAGCGCATCCACCCGACGTTTCAACGCCCCGAGAGCCGCGTTCGTCGACATCAGCTCCGCCCGCGACAGATCCGCCGCGCAATCCGCATCCGCCCACGCCTCATCGAGGACCGAGAGGGCCTCGTGCAGAGAAGACAGTGCCGCCGACATGCCTCCAGCCTACGAAACCTCACCCACAGATGTCAAGCTTTTCTTCGAATTATTTACACTCTAAGAACATTAGGATTCGTATATCTCTTCGAGTTAAGCATCCGCCGACGATCACCCCGCACACTCCCCCGACAAGCCAGCCACCACCGCCACTGCGTCCTCCCGAAAGCGCGCATAGTGCTCGCGATCCGAGTTGATCTGCACACGGTTGATGGCGTGCGACGGCGGCATGCTCTGCCACCCCGGCACCGTGCCCAACCTGGTGAAGAACTTCGTCGCGGCGCTGGCGGGGTCCATCCGCTCCTCGACGCTGCCCCACCACTCCTGCTGCTGGAACAGCCCGATGCTGGTGGTGCGGCTGCCGTCGGGGTTCGCGACGCCCGAGGTCTCCCAGTCGCCATAGTCGATGTTGTGCAGCGAGCTCTCCCCCATCGCCGCCATCACGCCGATGACCTGCGCGTCGCGCTCCAAGCCCAGATCGCGAGCCGCGCGGATGATGATGGCGGCGTTCTCGAGCTGGTCACCGCGCCAGCCGTCGATCCCGGCGGCGGGGAAGGCGTGCGGCTCGGCGAGACAGTACCGGTCGGGGTGCGGTGCGGTGAGCAGTCCCGCACCGATGAAGACGGCCGAGATCACAACGGCGACGGATGCCGTGATCACGGCGATCCTCAGCATCCGTCTGCGCTCTCGGCGGCGCCGTGCGCGCCGTCGCAGCGTCGCCGCCTTCGACCGCTGCACGCTCACGCGGACGATTCCCGACGGCGGCCCGCGAACGCCATGAGGCCGCCGCCGACTCCGCCGAACAGGTGCGCCTGCCAAGAGATACCAGGGCCGGCGCCGAGAATGCCGGTGATCATGGTGGCGCCGTAGAGCGCGACCACGATCAGGGCGATGGCGGCGTACGCCAGCCGATGTGCGAGGCGCCCGGGAGCGATGACGCGCAGTACGACATAGCCGAAGTATCCGAACACGAGCACCGAGGCGCCGACGGTGAGCGTGCCCGGGGCGTTCACGAACCAGGTGCCTGCCCCGCCGACCAGCGCGACCACGACGGTGACCCCCAGAACCGCGTCGCTCCCTCGACGGCGACCAGACAGCCAAGCACCAGGAACGGCCCGGAGTTGCCGACCAGATGCGCCCAGTTCGCGTGCAGCAGCGGCCCGAGCACGAGGCCGGGAAGGCTGCCGAGATCCCAGGAGCGCAGCCCCCAGCCGGTGAACGAGCCGGGCAGCACGGCATCCGCGAACTGGATCGCCCACATCAGCGCGAGCAGCACGACCGGCGCGAGAAAGCGCGAGAACGACCGGGGGCGCGAATCGGGTGAGACGGATGCTGTCACAGCATCGATCTTGACAGGCCCGGGCCGGAGGATGCTGGACGAGGCTTGGCCGTCCGGATCACGGACAGAGACCTCCCGGATCGAGACCGCCCCCTGGAGAGAAAAGACCCTCCGCGCACCCGGCAGAGCCCGGTTACCCTTGCTGCGTTTCCGCCCTGGGGGAATTGGCCTGGATACCGTCACGCGGAGAGCCGTCGAACAGTCTACCCGACGTGGCCGATACGCTCGGTCACGATGAACCCACTGCCCAGCTCCCTCGCCGACTGGCGGTTCGACGGCGAGCTGCGCACCTATCAGAGCGAAGTCCTGGAACAGATCCCGGCTGCTCCAGCGGATGCCGCGATGCACATCGTGGCACCACCAGGCTCCGGCAAGACGCTGCTCGGGCTGCTGCTCGCCGCCCGCGAGGGACGGCGCACGCTCGTGCTGACGCCCACCGTGACGATCCGTCAGCAGTGGGTGCGGACGGCGCGCGACCTCGCGACGGACGACGCCCAGGTCTCCGACGACCCGGCGAACCTGGCCGATCTGACCGTGCTGACGTATCAGCTGCTGAGCGTCACCGGCGATAGCTCTCCTTTCGATGATCTCGCCCGTGCGCAGTGGACCGAACAGCTCGTCGAGGCGGGGCGGACGGAGGCGGATGCCGCGACCTGGCTCGCCACGCTGGCGGTCGACAACCGCGCACAGTACCGGCGCGGCATCCGCAAACGCTCGGCCGGCCTGCGCCGCCGGTTCGCGCAGACCCGGCCGGAGTCCTTGGCCCGGGTGCTGCACCCGAACGCCCTGGCGCTGATCGATCGCATCGTCGATGCGGGCGTCGACACGATCGTGCTCGACGAGTGCCATCATCTGCTGGATCACTGGGCCATCGTCGTCGCCTACCTGCGGGCACGGATCCGCGAGCGCGGCTGCACGGGTCTGCTCATCGGCCTGACCGCCACCCTCCCCTCCGCCGACGACGGCACCGGATTCGAGAACTACACGCAGCTGCTCGGCGAGGTCGACTACGAGGTGCCGACTCCGGCCGTCGTGAAAGAAGGGCACCTCGCGCCGTACCGCGCACACGTCTGGTTCACCGAGCCGGTCCCGCAGGAGGCGCATTTCATCCGGCGCAGTGAAGCGCAGCTGCACGAGCTGATGGTGCAGGTGCTCTCGACGCCGGACGGCGTCTCGTACCTGCACGATCAGCTGCAGCCCGCCGCGGCGACCACGGATGCCGAGACAGCAGATGCCGATGCCCCGACGCCTCCGCCGGCTCCCGCACTCCCGCCCGAGGAGTCCGCCCGTCGCGGGATCGACCGGGCACTCAGCGCCGATTTCACCCTCGCCCGGGCGTGCGGGGCGGTGCTGCGGGCGGCTGCTCCCCGGCATCCGCTCTGTGCCCTGCTGGACCCGCAGCTGTTCACCCGCGCGAGCACCGACGACCTGCTGCTGGTGCTCGCCCGCTTCGCACTGAACCGGCTGCTGCGCAACCCGGCCGCCCGCGACCAGTGGCGCTACGTGAAGGGCGCCCTGGCCGACTTCGGCCTGCACCTGACCGATCGCGGCATCCGGCGCGGACGCAACCCGCTGGAGACGACGCTGGCGACCTCGATCGCCAAGGATCACGCGACGATCGACATCCTGCGCCACGAACTGCGCAGTGCCGACGGCGAGCGCATCCGGGCGGTGGTCGTGACGGACGTCGTCGAGGCCGGAGACAACCGGGGCCTCACCGGCGGTGCCGCGCCCGGGGCGCTGCGCGTGTTCGATCTGCTGGCATCCGATCCCGAGACCGCCGCGCTGTGCCCGGTGCTGCTGACCGCTCAGCACCTGCGTACCACCGCCGCGGATGCCGACGCCGTCGCACAGGCGCTGGAGCGGGCACTCGGCAGCGCGGTCGAGGTCGAGGAGGGCTTCGGCGCGACCAGGGTGCTGCGCGTGCCGGGGTTCGGCGGCGGACGGCTGGTGGCCGCGGTGTCGCACCTGGTGACCGACGGCAGGGTGCGGGTGCTGGTCGGCACCCGCGGGCTGCTCGGCGAAGGCTGGGACTGCCCAGCGGTGAACACGCTCATCGACCTGACCAGCGTCGCCTCCAGCGTCAGCACGCAGCAGCTGCGCGGACGCACCCTGCGCCTGGACCCGGCCTGGGCGCAGAAGGTGGCGCACAACTGGTCGGTTGTGTGCCTGATCCCGCCGCACGTCGAACTCGATTCCGACGCCGAGCTGGATCGGCTGCGACGTCGGCACAGCCACCTGTGGGGCCTGAGCGCCGACGACCACACTCGTGTGATCACCGGGCTCGACGCCGCTCTCGACCGGGGCACCCGCGATCTGCTCGACCGGCTCATCGCGAAGGACCCGGCCACCTCGATCGACGCCCTGAATCAGGCGGTGCTCGCCGGCATCCGGTCCCGCTCGCAGACGCATGCCGACTGGCGCATCGGGCAGCCGTACACAGCCCGGGAGCGGGATGTGGTGGCCGTGCGCAGCCCCCACCGCACCGCACTCGTGCAGGTGCTGCCTGCCGTCGCGGTCGGGGCGCCGACGTTGTTCCTGCTGGGAGCTCTGGCCAGCGGGGGTCTGACCGCAGTGGCCAGTGGGGCCCTCGAGTGGAATCTGCCGCTGGCCGCCGGTGCCGGCATCGCCCTGGGCGGCGGCGCCGTCGTCGCCCTCGGCCGACGGATCCCCGAGCTCATCCGCGGGCTGCGACGCCGCCGGGACCCGTCGCTGGTCTACCGGGAGACGGCGCGGCTGGTCTCCCGAGCGCTGCAGGACGCCGGGCGGATCCCGTTCCTGCCGGACACCGCCGTCGAGGTCGACCGGCAGCGCGAGCCCGACGGATCCACGCGACTGCGGCTGGTCTTCGAGGGGCCGGCACGGGTGCGGCAGCTGCTGGCGGATGCCGTGCAGGAGCTGTTCGGACCGGTGCGCACACCCCGGTTCCTGTTGCGCATCGCCTCGGCCCGCAGACCGGATGCCTACCTGGCGGTGCCGCAGCAGATCGGCAGGCGCAGAGCGGATGCCGAGCACTTCGCAGCGCTGTGGCAGGACGCGATCGGCCCGTGCGAGCTGATCGAGCTGCAGGGCGAGGAGGGACTGGTCGTGCTGCGTGCCGCCCGCGCCCAGTCCGGACAGCTGGAAGGGTCCGGAGCCCGCACCACACTGTGGGGGTGAGCGGTGCGGCAGGGCTCCGGCCGCGCCCGCGCCCACCCAGCCGCGTTACGATCGAAGTTCGCACCGTCGCGCAGGGGGAGACACCGGATGCAGGAGCAGATGACCGAGACCGTCACCGAGCAGATCACTGCCGAACGCTTCGCCGAGCAGACCTCCCGGATCATCGCCTCGGTCTCGTCGGTGATCGACGGGAAGCCGGAGGCGGTGCGCAGCGCCCTGACCTGCCTGTTCGCCGAGGGTCACCTGCTGATCGAGGACGTGCCCGGCGTCGGCAAGACCATGCTCGCCCGCGCGCTTGCCGCGAGCGTACACGCCACGGTGCGCCGCATCCAGTTCACGCCCGACCTGCTGCCGGGCGATGTCACCGGTGTGGCCGTGTACGACCCGGTGGCCCGCGAGTTCGAGTTCAAGCGCGGCGCCGTCTTCGCCCACATCGTCATCGCCGACGAGATCAACCGCGCCTCGCCCAAGACCCAGTCCGCTCTGCTGGAGGCGATGGAGGAGGGGCAGGTCACCGTCGACGGCGCCACGCATCCGCTCCCCCAGCCGTTCCTGGTGGTCGCCACCCAGAATCCGCTGGAGATGGAGGGCACCTATCCGCTGCCCGAGGCCCAGCGCGACCGGTTCATGATGCGCATCTCGATGGGGTACCCGGATGCTGCGGCCGAGACCCTCATGCTGCGCCAGCGTGAGCGATCCAACCCCCTTGCGGCGATCACCCCGGTGACCGACGCGACCACCGTGCGCGCGTTGATCGCCTGGACCCGACGCGTGCACGTCGCCGAGTCCCTCGAGGAGTACGCCGTCGCTCTCGCCCAGGCCACCCGACAGGACCCCAGCCTGCACCTGGGCGCGAGCCCGCGTGCGACGCTGCAGCTGGTGCGCGCGGCGAAGGTGCGCGCTGCTCTGGACGGACGCGAGTTCGTCGTGCCGGACGACATCGCCGAGCTGGTCATCCCGGTCTTCGCCCACCGGCTGCTGGCCGCACGCGGGGTGCACCGTGCCGGCAGCCAGCCGGTGGAGGCGGCGCTGACCCAGATCATCTCGCGCGTGCCGGTCCCGTTCGCCGACACCCGCCGCTGAAGACCGCCGGACCGCTGAGGCTGCCGATGAAGCGTCGCCCGCTGACCGCGAGAGGCTGGGGATGCCTGCTCTCCGGCATCCTGCTGATCGTCGCCGCCAACGTGCTCTCGGCGCGGCCGCTGCTGTACGTCGGCCTGCTGCTAGCGGCGCTTCCCGTGATCTGCCTGCTGGTCGTGCGGCTGCCACGGCGTCGCGGCGAGGTGCACCGACAGGTGTCCACCGATGTGCTCGCCGTCGGCGAGACCTCCCGCGTCAACGTGCGCTTCGACCTGTACGCCTTCGGCATCCCGCGCGGCACCTGGCGCGACACGCTCCCCGCGGCGGTGCACGGCGATGCCCGCGGCGACTACCCCGAAGACGCGCTGCGCTACGACCTGGAGGGGTTCGCCGCGGCATCAGCACGCTCGGGCCGCTGCTGCTGCGCACCACGGATCCGTTCGGGCTCGTCCAGCGCGAGCAGGCGTTCGGCGATACGCGCACGATCACCGTCATCCCGCAGACGGTCGCGCTGATCCCACTGCCCACCAAGGTCGGCGCCGCCGGCGGCACCGCGCAGACCCGCTCGACCCGGCTCGGCCAGGGCGCCGACAACCTCATCCCACGCCCGTACGCCTCCGGCGACTCGCGTCGTCGCATCCACTGGCGCGCCACCGCGCACCGTGGCGATCTGATGGTGCGCCAGGAAGAGGAGGAGGCCAGTCCCGACGCACTGGTCGTGCTCGACCGAGCAGCCGACCGCTGGGATCGCCCCGGTGACGACGTGGATCCGGCGTTCGAGACCGCCGTGACCCTGTGCGGGTCCGTCGCGCTGCGATTGGCGCAGGACGGCTACAGCGTCGACGTGGTCGACAGCGCGGGCGTGCTGCTGGGGCGCTGCGCGGCCATGAGGAGGATCGGGAGGACCTGATGATCGCCCTGGCGATGGTCGGACCCCGTGGCGAGCCGCGCGACCTGCGCACCATCGTCGGCAGCACTCCCCGGGTCCGTTGGTGCTGATCACCGGCCGGATCGGCGACGCGGATGCCGAGAAGCTCAGCACCGCCGGTGCTGCGGCGCCCCTGCTGTTCGCGACCTCCGCCGGAGAGACAGCACTGGCGAGCGTGCGCGCACACGGCTGGCATCCGGCCGTGCTCACCGCAGATCCCGAAGACCTTCCGGCCCTGTGGGCATCCGCCCTCCCGCTCTCGGCGGTGCATCATGACTGACCGGGCGCAGGCGGCCGGCGCGATCCAGTCGCCGCCGCGGCGCCCGGCGGGACCGCTCGGCTCGGGCATGCTCGCGATGCTCACCGTGATCGTCGCCGTCTGGCCGTACACCGGCGCCGTGCAGCCGGGGCTGTGGAGCTTCGTCGTCGGCGTGACCGTGATCCTGGTCGCCCTCGTCGGCATGATCGCCCGCGGCGCACTCGGCGGAGTGCGAATCGGCATCCGTCGCGTGCTGGTGCTGCTCGCCCAGCTGATCGTCGCGGTCCTGGCCTGCACGGCGATGCTCGCCGGTGAGACTGCGCGACTGGGGATGATCCCCACCGGTCAGACGGTCCGCCTGATCGGCGTGCGGCTGACGCAGAGCTTCGACGAGATCATGAACGGCGTGGCGCCGATCGCCGCGTCCATGCCCATGGCGACGCTGCTGGGTCTGGCGTTCGCGGTGGTCGCGATCCTGATCGATCAGCTCGTCGCACACCGCCTGGTGGTGCTGGCGGTGCTGCTCAGCTCGGTGGTGGGCGTCGTGCCGATGCTCGTGTCGTTCGGAACGGTGAACATCGCCTGGTTCCTCATGCAGGCCGTGACGATCCTGCTGCTGCTGCGATTCGGGGCGCGGCACGATCCGCGTGCCGCGCGCAGCGCCTCCTCCACCGTGGCGACGACGGTCGGGGCGGTCGCGATCGTGGCAGCGCTCGTGCTCGCGCCGGTGCTGCCGGTGGCATCCGCTCTTCCCGGCACCGGGCCGATGCTGACCGTCAGCGCCAACCTGCGCCTGGGCGATGACCTGCGCCGGCCCGAGGGCGTCGAGGCGCTGACGCTAGTGACCTCTGCGGCGAGCGCCCCGTACCTGCGCATGGCGACGCTCTCGCGCTTCGACGGCGACGTGTGGCGGCCCGATCGCGGCGATCGCGTGCCGGTGCGCGCGGGATTCGGCGAGCGCGACTGGGCCGATCCAATCGCCACGGTGACGAACGATGTCTCGATCCGTGTGGTGGGCGTCTCCAGCGACCGGCTGCCGGTGCCGTACGCCCCCGAGCGGCTGACCGGGTTGGAGGGCCTGGTCGGCGGTGCCCGAGAACCGCACCGTGCTCAGTCGCACCGAGGACGCGGCCGGGTCGGACTACACGGTGAAGGTCGCCACCGCCGCGCCGACCCTGGAGCAGATTCGGGCGTCGACGGCATCCGGCGCACCGACACCCGAGCTGCCCGACGACCTTCCGCCGATCATCGCTCAGCTGGCGAGCGAGGTGACCGCGGGCGCCGACACCGATTACGACCGGCTGATCGCCCTGCAGGACTGGTTCCGCACCGAGTTCTCGTACTCGCTGGAGGCCCCGGTCGAGGAGGGGTTCGACGGCACGGGCGCCGAGGCCGTGGCGACCTTCCTGGACAAGCGCACCGGGTACTGCATCCACTTCGCGGGCGCGTTCGCGCTGATGACGTCGACGCTCGGGATGCCGGTGCGGATCGTCGTCGGCTATCTGCCCGGCACCGCCACGGATGAGAAGCGCGGCGACGACACCGTCTACTCGGTCACCAGCGACCAGCTGCACTCCTGGCCCGAGGTGCACTTCGCCGGCATCGGCTGGGTGCCCTTCGAGCCCACCGCCACGCTCGGCGTGCCGACAGCCTTCGCCGCCGAGTCGTCCGAGGGCGGTAACGGCGACGGCCCGGATGCCCCGCAGCCGACCATCGCCCCGTCCGAGAGCTCCTCCACGGCGCCCACGAGCTCGGCGGGGCCCGATGATGACCTCGGCGCCGATGGTGCGGCGCCGCTGCAGCGACTGAACCCGACCCCCGTGATGCTGACGGTGCTCGGCATCCTCGTGCTGCTCGCGCTGCCGATGCTGGTGCGCGAGGTGCGGCGCACTGTGCGGATGGGGCGGGCCCGGTCGGGCGATGCGATGGCAGCCTGGCAAGAGCTGTCGGACGCGCTGGTGGATCTGGGGCTGGCGGCACCCGAGGTGCAGACGGCGCGCGTGCGTGCCGATGCGCTCGCGATGACGCGCGGAGTGGATCCGGCGGCGCTGAGCCCGCTGGTGCGGGCCGTCGAGCACACCAGCTATGCCGAGACCGCCCCGGACGCCGAGAACCTGGCGAACCCGCTGAGGATCGTGCTCGCACAACTGGCCGCGAGCGTGGACCCGCGACAGCGCGTGCTGGCGCGGATGCTGCCGGCATCCCTGTTCCTGCGCCGACGCTGAGCCCCCCACCGCCTGGAAAGCCCGTCTATATGGCGCTGCTGCGCGGCTCGCCCGGCGTGTCGCGTGCACGAGTGCCAGATAGATGCGCTGTGGGTCAGGCGTGCTCGGGGCAGGCGACGGCGCCGCACGCGGCGCACACGACGAACTGACGGCGGCAGGTGGGTTCGGGGCAGTTCGCCGTCCGGCTGGTGCTCGCCCCGCATCCGGCGCACTCGCCGATGACAGCGGCGTGATCCGAGAACTCCACCGAGCCTCTCCTGTCGAAGACGTACAGCGACCCCTCCCACAGCCCGTCGTCGCCGTAGGTCTCGCCGTAGCGGGCGATGCCACCGTCGAGCTGATACACCTCGCCGAAGCCGCGCGAGACCATCAGGCTGGAGAGCACCTCGCAGCGGATGCCGCCGGTGCAGTACGTGACGACCGGCTTGCCTTTCAGCTCGTCGTAGGCGCCCTCGTCGAGCAGCCGGACGAAGTCGCGGGTGTTCTCGGTGTCGGGGACCACCGCGTTGCGGAAGCGCCCGATCTCGGCCTCGAGCGCATTGCGTCCGTCGAAGAACACCACCTCGTCACCACGCTCGGCGATCAGCTCGTGCAACTGCTCGGGGCTCAGCCGGGCTCCGCCGCCCACGACGCCGTGCTCATCGACGGCGAGCTCGCCCGGCGCCCCGAAGGAGACGATCTCGTCGCGCACCTTCACGCTGAGCTTGGGGAAGTCGAGGCTGTAGCCGTCGGCATCCAGCCCGGTGCCCTCGCTCCACTTCACGTCGGCGTCCTTGAACGCCGGATAGTCACGGAACCGGCGCAGCCACTTCTTCACCGCGGGCAGGTCGCCGCCGAGCGTGCCGTTGATGCCGTGCTCGGAGATCAGGATGCGTCCACGCAGCTTCAGCACCTCGCCGAGGTCGCGCTGCCACAGCCGGATCGCGTCCGGGTCCGCCAGCGGCGCGAACGCGTAGAACAGCACGATCTTGGGGGTGGGCACTCAGAGATTCTACGTGGGCTGGACTGACGGATCCTCTGGAGCCGAGGGCGAACGACGGAGCAGCCCGACGGCCAGCACCGTCACGGCGTAGACCGCGAACGGGATGCCCCAGAGCCACACACTGCGGGCCTGGACCAGCGGCAGGAGCAGGATGCCGGCGGCTGCGACCACCACGACGTAGCTGATCGCCCAGACGATCGGGCTCCAGTCCCAGAGCAGACGTCCCTCGAAGCCTCGCAGCGGCAGCAGCAGCACAGGCAGCGAGCCAAGCGTGATCACGAGCACAGTCATGCAGAACTCCAGCACGAGGATGGTGGCCAGATCCATGGCCGTCTGCAGCTGCGGGGCGCGGTTCGCATCGATCTGTTCCCAAATGATGAGATCCGTGAACGGGTGCCCCGCGATGAACGCCGTACCGACGGCTGCTGCGACACCCAGCACGAGCGCCCATCCCGCCCCGATTGCCACGGCGACCGCGCCAAGACGACGATCATCCGTAGCCGGCTCGGACGGGTCCGCCGCTTCGGAGGGGTCGGGCACCACCATCAGTAGGCCGAAGAGCACCACCGCGCCGATGCCGATCCACTGCGTGAACAGCGCGATGACCACGAGCAGCACAATGTGAATCGGCCGCACGACCAGCCGCGGCCGACCGCCGCGTCGGCGACTGATCAGTCCCTTCACCGCCCCCGAGGTTCCGTTGACGACCAGCATCGCCAGCAGCAGCACCGTGGCCACACGCGCGGTGGCGAGCGTGAACGCGAAACCACCGGCGATCAGGCCGCCGAGCGCGGCCGCGAGCACAAGAAGCCCGACGGCGGCGAATCCGGAGAAGCCGCCAGTGAGCCGCGCCCAGGGGTCGCGGCGCGCGGCCGGCTGCAGCTCGGCGGGCGGCATCGGTTCGGCGATCGGGTCACTCATTGCTCTCTCCTCGGTTGCGTCGCGTCTCCCTGCCTGCGAGCAGTGTCGGGATGCCGACCAGCACGGCGGCGCCCGCCGCCGCGGCCAGGCCCGTGCCGGCCTCGGTCGCGAAGGCGTCGGGACCCGACTCGAACGGTGCGGCGGCGGATGCCAGGATGCTGGGCTCGGCGATGTCGCCGTTCGCGACCTTCGCCGTGTGCGGGAAGTCCGCCGAGAGCGGTTCGGGGATGGCGACCGTGACCCAGACGGGGTCGCCGACGGCAACCCTGGTGGGGGTGTAACTGACCCAGGAGCCGTCGGCATACTCGTGCTTCACGAGGTCGCCGTCCTCGACCTGCTGGAGAAACATGCGGTGCACGCCGGGTCCCACGACCGACACAGGTACCCTCACTTCACCCACGCCGGCCTCGTCCGTCTCCTCGGAAGGGGTCGCGCTCCAGTCCCAAGAGCGGCCCTCAGTGCACTTCTTCTTCTCGGCATACTCGGCAGAGTCCTCGGCGAGGGCGACACTGAAGCCGCCATCGTCGTTCTCGTACCTGATCACTTGCGGAAGCCGCGAGTACTCGTCCGTGCTCGACACGGAGTCGAGCAGCCGCTCCGTGACGGCGTAGCTGCACGCCAGGCCTTCATTGATCTGCTTCAGAGCTTCCTGAGGCGATTTCCAGACCCCTTCGTCGCGCTCCCACGTCGCCACATACCCACCGGAGCTTCGGATCCGGATGTTCCAGTACGCGTCGTCCCCGCTGCCGTGCACCTCGCGGAATCCGTTGTAGTTCTCGTCCGCGAAGCCCAGCTCCACATCGCCCTCGTCGGCCGATGCGGCGGGCACCGTGACGAACAGCGTGGCCGCTGCCACTGCGGCTGCCGCACAGCCGATCTTCCTCATCCGTTGCATGTGTCGCTCCCTCCGGCACTGAGGTTAGCCGCCTGCGGCCGACTCCCGTCGGTGAGCGGCGGCATCCTGTGGATAACTCCGCCGACTCCGTCGCTCGGACCCGAGGCAGGAAGCGCTCTGCGGATCGGATAGGATGGACAGGTTGTTCCTGGTGACGTGTCCGAGCGGCCGAAGGAGCACGCTTGGAAAGCGTGTGTTGTGCAAGCAACCGAGGGTTCGAATCCCTCCGTCACCGCCGAATGCTCCGAGCCCCGAGACACGGTCCCGGGGCTCGGAGCATCTCCATTACTGGAGACGGGGTCAGTCGAAACGGATGCCGTACATCGTCGTCTCCGGTCCGGACTCCAGCCGGTACATGCCGATGCGCTCATAGAAGGCTCCGGCGCCGGCGTTGGCAGGGTTCATCCCCAGGTGCAGACCCGGCACGCCCCGGCTCCGCAGCTCCGCGAACAGCGTCTCGATGAGGCGCCGCCCGAGCCCTTGCCCCTGGGTCTCGGGAAGCAGATCGATGTGCAGGTGCGCCGGATACTCCGCCGCATGCCGCTCGCGCCCGGGACCACGACCGCTCGCGTAGCCGATCATGCCGTCCTGGCGCGTCGGCTCCGGCTCGCCCGACAGCGGGTAGCGTGCCGCGACGCCCGGCCACCACTCATCCCGGAACCACGTCTCGAAGGTCTCGGTGTCGTCCGTCGACACGATGTAGCCGATGGTGCGACCGTCCGCCGATTCGACCACCCAGGTCAGATCCGGATGCCGCTGCGCATAGGGCACGGCGAAGATGTCGCCCCACAGCCGATCGTCGTCGAACAGCCCGGTCGCGTCACCACCGGCATCCGCTGTCCTCACGCACACCTCGTACAGCGCGTCGCGATCCGACGGGCGATAGGGGCGGATGCTCGACACAGGCGACTCCTTCCAGGCCGGCGCCGCGGCGGCGGACCCTGCCCAGCCTAGCGACGTCGCACCCTGACCTGCCCGGCCCAGCCGCACCCAGCGACCGAGCGCGGCGGCGACGATCAGCGAGGCAGCACCGCCGATCAGCATCCCGGCGACGGTGTCCGTCAGCCAGTGCACGCTGAGAATCGTGCGGGACAGCGCCATCGCGACGGTCCACACGACACCCGCCGCGCCCACCCACCGGCGCGGGAAGACGAGGAACACCACCAGGGCGACTGTCGCGGCATTCGCCGTATGCCCGGAGGGGAATGAACCGAAATCCGAGGCGACCAACAGGTCGTCCGGTCGTGCGCGACCGAACAGCTCCTTGAGCAGCTGCACGAACCCGACACTCACCAGCAGCGTGGCCGCGGCGTACACCGCGTCGCGTGGACGACGCATCGCCACCAGCGTCCCGAGCAGCAGCACCGGCACCACCACGGTCGCCACCCAGCCTCCGCCGATGACGTTCAGGGCGTACGAGGTCTCCAGCATCCACGGCTGACGGATGCCGACCATCAGGTCGTGCCAGCCCTGGTCGACCGTGTTCGCCACTCCGCCCGGGAGCAGCACCACGCCCCAGCCCAGCACGAGCGCGGCTGCCAGCAGTGCGCCGCCGCAGATCAGCATCCGGGATCGGGTCATCCTCACATTCTGCCTGTCGCGCGCCGGCCATCACGGCACGAGACCCGACCGGCCCGCTGTGTCGCATGCGGGGATATCCGGCTCTTCGGACATCCGGTGGGGGTGAGGCTCGCCGGGTGATGTTCGGCGGGTAGGGGTCGAGGTCCCCGAGGATCAGTAGCGCTAACTGTCTGATCTTCACGAGGACCTCGACGTGCTTCACCCTACTTCGGGGTGCGCTTCTGCGCGCTCTGCGACTGATCCGTGTTCCCGCTGCGACGTTCTGCTGGGTCTTCCTGATGTCCATGTCGAGCGCGTCGACCGTCGCGACGGGCTGCTGGTGGTGACGGTCTCGACGCCAGCGGCACCGACCGGCTGTCCCTCGTGTGGGGTCGTCGCGACCGGTCGTGGCCGCCGCCGACGGGTGCTTCATGATGTGCCCGCGACGACGCGGGTGCGGATTGTGTGGCGGCAGCGGGTCTGGCGGTGCGATGAGGTGGGATGCGCGCGGCGGACGTTCGTGGAGCAACTCCCGGGCCTGGTCGCCCGGCGCGGGTCGATCACCACGCGCGCCGTCGGCTGGGCGATCGGGCAGTTGCGCCGCGAGCACGCCACCGTGCACGGTATCGCCCGTCAGCTCGGCACGTCGTGGAAGACGGTGTGGCGCGCTGTCGAGCCTGAGTTGGAGCGGCTCGCGGCCGACGAGTCCCGGTTCGAGAACGTCACCACGCTCGGTGTCGATGAGCACATCTGGCATCACGTCGACCCCCGCAAGAGCGGTCCGAAGGAGCTGACCGGGATGGTCGATCTGAGCCGCGACAGCACCGGAAAGACGCGGGCCAGGCTGCTTGACCTGGTGCCTGGCCGCTCCGGGAAGGCCTACGCGTCCTGGCTCGCCGAACGCGGCGAAGCGTTCCGGAGGAACGTGAAGGTCGCCGCTCTTGACCCGTTCGCCGGCTACAAGACCGCGATCGACGACAAGCTCGAAGACGCCACGGCCGTGCTGGACGCGTTCCACGTCGTCAAGCTCGGCACCGCCGCCGTCGACGAGGTCCGCCGCCGGGTTCAGCAGGACACCCTCGGGCATCGCGGTCGTAAGGGCGACCCGCTCTACGGGATCCAGACCATCCTCCGCGCCGGCGCCGAGAACCTCACCGAGAAGCAGCGGACCAGACTCGCGGCAGCGATCGAGGCCGACCCCGCGCACGACGAGGTGTTCGTCGCGTGGCAGTGCGCCCAGCAACTGCGTTCCGCCTACCACCAGAAGGACCTCGCCGAGGGGCGACGGATCGCGCAGAAGGTCGTCGAGTCGTTCCACACCTGCCCGATCCCCGAGATCGCCCGCCTCGGCCGCACCCTCCGCCACTGGCGAGCCGCGTTCCTGGCGTACTTCACGACCGGACGATCATCGAACGGCGGAACTGAGGCCGTGAACGGGATCATCGAGCTGCACCGCCGCCTCGCCCGCGGCTTCCGCAACCGCGACAACTACCGGCTCCGCATGCTCCTCGCCGCCGGCGGCCTCACCCCATGACCCCCACCGAAAGTCCGAAGAGCCGGATATCCTCAGGCTATGAGCTTCGCAACCTCCCACCTCCTGCTCGCCGCCTCCGGCGCCGACCTCGTCGCCGCCCATCCTGTGGAGGAGGGTCGAGTCCGCCCGCACCGGACCCTGGATGGCGACGGATTCAAGATCAGGACGCTGGTGATGGATGCCGGAGCGCTGCTGCGCGAGCATCGGGCGCCGGTGCCGATCCTGGTGCAGGTCGTGTCGGGGCGGATCCTGTTCCGAGTCGACGGCGTCGAGTACGATATGACGGCGGGCGGATCGATCCAGGTCGAGGCATCCGTCCCGCACGAGCTCGAGGCGATCGATGCCGCACACGTGCTGCTCACTCTGATGGGCTGATCGGCTCAGGGTGCGAGCATCGCGACCGAGCGAGGGCGCACGATCAGCCACAGCGACAGGATCGCCACCACCGCACAGCCGGCCATGACGGTCGCCATCGTGGTCGCCGTGATCCCCGAGCCCACGGATATCAGTCCCACCACGGGAGAGATGATCGCCGCGACACCGAAGTTGCACGCCCCGAGAACGGATGCCGCGGTTCCGGCGGCATTGCCGTGCCGGTCCAGCGCCAGCACCTGCACGCACGGGAAGGTGAAGCCGCAGGCCGTCATGAACAGCCACAGCGGGATGACCGTTCCCCAGAAGCCCGCGCCGACCTGGTCGCAGACGATGATCGTGGTCCCGGCGAACAGCAGCATCCCCGTGGAGAAGGCCATCACCCACTGCGGTCCGAAGCGCGCAGCCAGACGCGACGCGGCCTGCACACCGCCGACCACGCCGAGGGAGTTCGCCGCGAACAGCAGACCGTACTGCTGCGGATCCAGTCCGTGCGTCTGCTGAAACAGGAACGGCGACGCCGACAGGTACGAGAACAGGCCCGAGAAGGTCATGCCGCCGATGATGAGCACACCCACGAACACCCGGTCGGAGAAGACGCTGCGATAGCGCTGCAGCATGGTGCTCGATCCGCGTTCCTGTCGACGCGCCCTCGGCAGGGTCTCGGGGATCAGCGTGGATACCGCGACGAGCATCACCAGGCCGTAGGCGGCGAGCACGACGAAGATACCCCGCCAGGGCATGACCACCAGCAGAGCGGAGCCCGCGATCGGGGCGACGACCGGCGCCACGCCCGAGACCAGCGCAAGGCGCGAGAGCATGACGACCAGCCGCTTGCCGCCGAACAGATCCCGCACGATCGCCATCGCCACGACGCCGCCCGCCGCAGCTCCGATCCCCATCACCACGCGCGCGACGCCGAGCAGGAGCAGATCGGGCGCAATCGCCGCGGCGATGCTCGCGAGCACGTGCAACGCGGTCACGACGATCAGCGGAACCCGGCGCCCCACCTTGTCGCTGAGCGGCCCCACCACCAGCTGGCCGAGCGCGAAGCCGATCATCGTACCGGTCAGGGTGAGCTGGATCATCGCCGCCGAGGTCGCGAAGTCTGCCTCGAGCTGAGGGAAGGCCGGCAGATACAGGTCGATCGTGAACGGTCCGAGCGCGGTGAGCGCCCCCAGCACGATGATGTACAGCACCCGCCGCGGGGTGGAGATGGCATCTCCCGGGTGCAGGACAATCGGAGCCGTCGCCGGATCCACGCCCAGGGTGCGGATGGCCCCGGTGGGCGTGGAGGTGCGGATGGTTCCGGTGATGGCCCGGATGCTGCCGGTGGGCGTGCGTTCGTCGGTCACTGAGGACTTTCGCGGGAGAGGGCGGATGCTGCACCGAATCGATTCGACGCAGAAAAGTCCATGCTACTGCACGGCCGCGAGGGCAGCCCCGCGAGCGTGGTCAGGATGCCGCGATGCGGGCCAGACCCTCTTCGAGATCGGCGATGAGGTCGGCGACATCCTCGATGCCCACCGACAGCCGCACGATGTTCTCCGGCACGGCCAGCGCGGTCCCGCGCACCGAGGCGTGGGTCATCTCCGGCGGGTAGCCGATCAGCGACTCCACCCCGCCGAGAGACTCGGCGAGCTGGAACACCGAGGTCGACTCGGCGAACGCCCGAGCGGCCGCGGGCCCCGCCGAGAGACCGAGCGAGAGCATCCCGCCGAACCCGCTCATCTGCCGTGCAGCGATCTCGTGGCCGGGGTGCGAGGCGAGCCCCGGGTAGAACACGTCGGCGAACTCGGGGCGTGACGCAGCCCACTCCGCGATCGCCTGCGCATTCTCGCTGTGCTGGCGCACCCGCACGGCGAGCGTCTTGATGCCGCGCGTGGTCAGCCAGGCATCCAGCGGTGCCGAGACCGCACCGACGGCGAACTGCTGGAACTTCACCTGCTCCACGAAGCGGTCGTCTCCGAACACCACCGCACCGCCGAGCACGTCGGAATGCCCGCCCAGGTATTTGGTCGTGGAGTGCACCACCACATCGGCACCGAGCGCGAGCGGCTGCTGCAGTGCGGGCGAGGCGAACGTGTTGTCGACCACGAGGATCGCCCCCGCGGTGTGCGCCGCCTCAGCGATCACGGCGATGTCGACGATCTTCAGCAGCGGGTTGCTGGGCGTCTCGAGCCACACGATCTTCGTCTCAGGACGCACCGCGGCGCGCACGGCATCCGCCGACTGCAGATCGACCGTGGTCGTCTCGATCCCCCACGGCGCGAGCACCTTCGTCAGCAGCCGATAGGTTCCGCCGTACACATCGTTGCCGAGCAGCACATGGTCGCCGGGGCGGAGGATGCCGCGCAGCAGCGCGTCCTCAGCGGCGAGGCCCGAGGCGAACGACAGCGCCGACGCTCCGCCCTCAAGGGCGGCGAGCTGAGTCTCCAGCGAGGAGCGGGTCGGATTGCCCGCGCGGTTGTACTCGAAGCCGCCACGGTAGCCGCCGATGCCGTCCTGCACGTGCGTGGAGGCCTGGTAGATCGGCGGGATGATCGCGCCGGTGAGCGGATCAGGCTGCTGCCCGGCGTGGATGGCTCGAGTGGCGAAGGCGCGGTCGGTCATGGCCTTACGATACGTCCGGTGCGCTCCACGCATCCGATCCTGTTACGTCATGCGACGACGGACGGATGCCGGTCATCGGGCCAGATAGGCCAGCAGGTCCTGCCGGGTGAGCACCGTGTGCGGGCGTCCCCCGCTCGTGACGAGCAGGGCATCCGCATCGGCCAGCGCTGCGCGCGCCTGCGCGACCGTGGCGTGGATGCCGACCAGCGGAAGGGGCGCGGCGACATGCGCGCGAACCGGATCGCTCGGCTGCGCCTCCCCGCGGAACAGCCGATCCAACAGCCCCTTCTCGTCGACCGCGCCGAGCACCTCTCCCATCATCACCGGCGGCTCGGCACTGAGCACGACCAGCTGCGAGACGGCGTACTCCGACATGATGCCGATCGCCTCCAGCACGGTCTCGTCGGGGTGCGTGTGCACGAGCGCGGGGATGCTGCGGCCGGTGGGCTGCTTCTGCTTGACGACGGTGTCCCGCGCGGCCAGCACATCGGCCACGGTCTCTTCCTCCTGCACCTCGCTGAAGCCGTAGGACCGCATCCACGAGTCATTGAAGATCTTGCCGAGGTAGCCGCGCCCGCCGTCGGGTAGCAGCACCACCATCACGGCATCCGCGGGCAGGTTCTGCGCGACGCGCAGCGCTCCGACCACCGCCATGCCGCTGGATCCGCCGACGAGGACGCCCTCTTCTCGGGCGAGTCGGCGGGTCATGGCGAAGGCCTCGGCATCCGTCACCGCGACGATCTCGTGCGGCACCTGCGGGTCGTACGCCCCCGGCCAGATGTCCTCCCCCACGCCCTCCACGAGGTACGGCCGTCCGGTGCCGCCGGAGTAGACGCTGCCCTCGGGATCCACACCGACGATGCGCACGCCGCCGTCGGAGACCTCTCGCAGGTACCGCCCAGTGCCGGTGATCGTCCCCCCGGTGCCGACGCCGGCGACGAAGTGGGTGATCCGGCCGTCGGTGTCGCGCCAGATCTCCGGACCGGTGGTCTCGTAGTGGCTGCGCGGGCCGTTCGGGTTCTCGTACTGGTTCGGCTTGAAGGCGCCCGGGATGTCTCGTGCGAGCCGGTCGCTGACGCTGTAGTACGACTCCGGGCTGTCGGCAGGGACGGATGTCGGCGTGACGACCACCTCGGCGCCGTACGCACGCAGCACGTCGATCTTGTCCTGTCCGACCTTGTCGGGCACGACGAACACGCAGCGGTAGCCGCGCTGCTGTGCCACCAGAGCCAGGCCGACGCCGGTGTTGCCGCTGGTGGGCTCGACGATCGTGCCGCCCGGCCGCAGCTGGCCCGAGGCCTCGGCAGCGTCGATGATGCGCGTCGCGATGCGGTCCTTGGCGGAGCCGCCGGGGTTCAGGTACTCGAGCTTGACGAGCACGGTGCAGGCGATGCCGTCGGTCACCCGGTTGAGCTTGACCAGGGGCGTGTCGCCGACCAGGTCGACGATGTTCTCGGCATAGCGCATGCGTTTCAGGCTAAGCGCGGGAACACCGGATGCCGCGTTTGTTTCACCCCGCTATATGGCGCTCGTGCACGGTTTCGGGTCGGAATCCGTGCACGAGCGCCATATAGACGGGTTCTGCGGGAGGGTCAGCCCTTCGTCGCGCCGGCCAGCAGGCCGCGGACGAAGAAGCGCTGCAGCGCGAAGAACACGATCAGCGGCACGATGATCGAGATGAACGTACCCGCCGACTGCAGGAACCACCTGTTGCCCCAGGTTCCGGACAGCGAGTTCAGCGCCTGGGTGATCGGCAGGGCCCCCGGCGAGGCGAAGATGGTCGCGACCAGCAGATCGTTCCACACCCACAGGAACTGGAAGATGCCGAACGAGGCGATCGCCGGCATCGCCAGCGGCAGGATGATGCGGAAGAACACCTGGCCGTGACCGGCGCCGTCCACCCGGGCCGCCTCGACGATGTCGCCGGGGATCTCGGAGATGAAGTTGTGCAGCATGAACGTGGCCAGCGGCAGCGCGAAGATCGCGTGCGCGATCCACACCCGGGCGAAGCTGTAGTCCAGGTCGTTCAGCGTGAACCCGGGGAACACCACCACATCGCCCAGCGTGAGTCCGGTGGAGAACAGGCTCAGCAGCGGCACCAGGGCCATCTGCAGCGGCACGATCTGCAGCGCGAACACGAACACGAACAGCAGGTTGCGGCCCTTGAAGTCGATCCACGCGAACGCGTAGGCGGCCAGCGAGGCGAGGGCGATCGGGAACACCGTGGCCGGGATGGTGATCGCGAGGGAGTTCACGAACGCGACGGCCAGCGTCGTCGACGTTCCACCGGCGGTCAGCGCCTCGAAGTAGTTCTCTAGCGTGAACGCGGGATCGGTGAAGGCGGTCCACCAGCCGGTCGACTGTGTGTCCGCACCGGGGCGGAACGAGGTGACGAGCAGCCCGAAGGTGGGAATCGTCCAGAAGAAGGCGATGATCACCGCGGCGAGCGTGGCGCCCTTCGACGTGAGCTTCTTGTGGGCGATGGCCTCGTTGCGGCGGGTCTCGCGTTCGATCTGACGCTTGCTGCGACCGTCCAGGACGACGGCTTCTGTGGCGGTCATCAGCGGATCTCCTCTGCTTGGTCAACGATCGGGCGTTGTAGATGATCAGGGGCAGCACGAACAGGAACAGCACCACGGCCAGCGCCGAGGAGTGCCCGTAGCTCTGGAAGCGCTGCTGCTGGTTGACCATCTCGAAGCCGAGCACGGTGGTGTCGTCGCGACCGCCGGTCATCACGGCGACGATGTCGTACACCTTCAGCGACATGATCGTGATGGTGGTGAGCACGACGATCAGCGAGGATCGGATGCCGGGCACCGTCACGTTCGTGAAGCGCTGCCAGGCATTCGTGCCGTCCAGCTCGGCCGCTTCGATCTGCTCGACCGGAACCGCCTTGATCGCCGCCGACAGGATGACCATCGCGAACCCGGTCTGGGTCCAGATGAAGACGATCAGCAGCATGAACGTGTTGATCAGCGGCTTGACCGCCAGCCAGTTGACCGGGTCGCCGCCGAACATCGTGACGATGGCATTCATCAGGCCGAGCTGGTCGCCCTGCCGGTAGTCGTACATGAACTTCCAGATGATGCCGGCGCCGACGAACGAGATCGCGACGGGCATGAACACCAGCACCTTCAGCACCTTCTCGCCGCGGGCCTTGTCGATGAAGACCGCATAGGCCAGGCCGAAGGCGACCGAGATGGTCGGTGCCAGCAGCGCCCAGATGAGTGTGTTGATGACAGACCAGGTGCCCTCGGCGTTCGTGAAGACCCAGACGTAGTTGTCCAGACCGACGAAGTCGGTGCCGGTCTTGTCGAAGAAGGACTTCACGAAGGTCGCGATGGCCGGGTAGATCAGACCCAGCAGCAGCATGATCGATGCCGGGGCCATGAAGAGGATGAGCTGGAACAGGTAGCCGGCCCCTGCCGGGAGCGATAGTCGGCGAAGAACAGCAGCGCCCCGGAGAGCAGCGCGATCGCCACCACGTAGAACACTGCGTTGGCGTAGGGGCGCAGCATCATGAAGGCGAGAAGCGGGATCACCAGGCAGGCGACGAGCCGCATGATGAAGTAGCCCCTGCCCGGACGCGGTGCGTATTCGATGAGCACCAGCAGCACCGCCACCACGGCACCGAACACCGCCAGCACCACCGGGATCTGAAGCAGCGGATGCAGGTTGCCCAGCCACATGAAGAAGGTGTTGAGCGACACCGGGCCCAGCGCGATGCGCACCGGATCCTCGACCGGTGCCGAGAAGAGCAGCAGGAAGAACAGAGCGGCGATCAGGACGAAGCCGACCACGACGATCGTGCGCGTGAGCCTGCGGCCCTTCGCATCGGCACCGTGCGTGGTCTGCGGCAGCTCATCCGTCTGTACGTCGTCGACGATGACTTGCGACATGGATTCCCCTTCTGGGTACGGCTCCGGCCTGCGCCGGCGCGGCTGGGTCGTGAGGTGTGCGACCCAGGGAGGTGCGTGCGGGGTCGGGCGTGTGCCCGACCCCGCACCTGTCAGCAGGTTGCGCTCAGACTAGCGCGAGCTGTCAGTTCTCGTAACCCGCCTGGATGTTGGCGAGCACCTCGTCGGTGGACTTGCCGTCGATCCAGTCGACCATGCCCTTCCAGAACGAGCCCGAGCCGACCGTGGACGGCATCAGATCGGATGCGTCGAAGCGGAAGGTGGTGTTGTCGTCCTGCATGATCTTCATGGCTTCCTGCAGGAACTCGCTCGAGGCCAGGCTCGGGTCGGCGTTCTTGTTTGCGGAGAGCACGCCGCCCAGCTCAACGCGAGCGTCGGCGAACTCGGGCGAGGCCATGAACTCGAGCACCTTGACGGTGGACGGGTCGGCGTTGAAGCTGGCGACGAACTCGCCACCGCCCTCGACGCTCAGCTCGCCCTCCTTGACACCCGGCATCAGGAACGCGTAGACGTCACCGTCGGGGTCGACCGTCGGGGTCTCGCCATCGGCGTTCTTCACGTCGAGGAAGTTCGCCGACAGGAACGACGCCTGGTGGGTCAGTGCGCAGGTGCCGTCGGCCACCTTGGCCGCCACGTCACCGAACGCCGTCGAGTTGATGCTCTTGACTCCACCGAACCCGGCGTTGACGTAGTCCGGGTTCTTCAGGATCGAGCCGACGGCGTCGAACGCCTCCTTGATCTCGGGGTCGGTGAACTTCACGTCGCCGTCGATCCACTTGTCGTAGACCTCGGGGCCGGACTGGCGCAGAACCATGTCCTCGATCCAGTCGGTTCCCGGCCAGCCGGAGGCCGCATCGGAGAAGAATCCGGCGCACCAGGGTGCGTCACCCGTCTTCTCGCGGATCGTGTCGGTGAGCGAGATCATCTCGTCCCAGGTCTTGGGAACCTCGACGCCCCACTCCTTGAACTTCTGCGGCGAGTACCAGATGTAGCCCTTGAGGTTGGCGAGCATCGGCGCCGCGTAGAACGTGCCGTCGAAGGTGCCGTAGTTCTTCCAGTCTTCGGACCAGTTCTCGTCGACTGCCTTCGAGACGCTGTCCGGCGCCTCCTTGACCTTGCCGGTCTCGACCAGGGTCTTCAGCAGGCCGGGCTGCGGGACGATCGCGATGTCGGGCGCGTCGCCACCGGTCACCTTGGTGACGATGTTGCCCTCGAAGCTCTTGTCACCGGTGTACTCGACCTTGATGCCGGTGTCCTTGGTGAACTGCTCGAACGACTTGTTGAGGTCTTCGGCCTCCGAGCCGGTGATGCCGCCGGAGATGCGGATCGTCGTCTTGCCGTCGCTGTCGCCGTTGCCGCCGCCCGGTGTCGCTTCCGCGCACCCGGTCAGGGCGATCGCAGCCGCACCGACCAGAGCGAGGGGAGCGAGAAGGCGGTATCGCTGTGACAAAGCCATGTGTTTTCTCCTCTTTGGGTGGATCCCGGTCCCTCACGGGCGGCGATCTCCGCTGCCCTTGAGGAACCGATTCCAGGACAACCTACTTGCCCTGGGCGCCCTTTCACAACGCCACGCACAGAGATCTTCACAACCGTTGTGGAGACGTGATGCGTTTCGTGGGAGCGCTCCCAAAGCCTAACCTGTGGAACCGGTTCCCTTCGACACCCGAATCCGGATACGCTGTCGAGAGCCCCTCCGGAGGATTCATGAGCACGATCGCCGATGTCGCCGCGCGCGCCGGCGTCTCCAAAGCCACAGCCAGTCGCGCCCTCAGCGGCGGCGGCTACGTCTCGGATGCCGCACGCACCAGGGTGCTGACCGCTGCGAGCGAGCTGGACTACATCGCGCACTCCTCGGCGATGAGCTTGGCGACCGGTCGCTCGCTGTCTGTCGGGGTGATCCTGCCGGCACTGGACCGCTGGTTCTTCACAGAGCTGCTCGCCGGCATCCAGGACGAGCTGCTGGCATCCGGCCTGGATCTCGTGCTGTACGGCATCGGCGAGGGCACCGCCGAACGAGCGCGCCTCTTCGAGAAGGTACTCCCCGCCGGCGCCTGGACGGCATCATCGCCGTCGGCATCCAGCCCAGCGCCCGCGAACTCGAGCGGCTCGTGCAGGTCGATTCGCCCCTGGTGAGCGTCGGCGCCTACCGGGAGCACACCAGCGCCGTCTCGATCGACGACGCCGCCGCCGCGCGCATCGCGACCGAGCACCTCATCGACCTCGGGCACCGCGACATCGTCTTCCTCTGCGGACGGGCGGATGCCGCGACCCATGCCTACGGCGACGAGCAGCGACGCGCCGGCTACCGATCGGCGATGACCGCGGCCGATCTGGAATCGCACATCAGATTCGCCGAAGGGGCGCCGACCATGCCCGGCGGCTACGAGGCAGGGGTGCGGATGCTGGGCGACCGCCAGCATCGCCCCACGGCCGTGCTCGCCGTCTGCGACGAGGCTGCGATCGGCGCCATGATCGCCGCGCGGCGGCTCGGCCTGTCTGTGCCTGCCGAGCTCAGCATCGTCGGCATCGACGATCATGAGCATGCTGAGATGTTCACCCTCACGACGGTCCGGCAGCAGCCGCGCGCCCAGGGCCGGGCCGCCGTCGAGCTGCTGCGCCAGCACATCAAGGCGCCGGATGCGGCATCCGTGCAGCGCGTGCTGCCCTCCGAACTCGTCGTGCGCGCATCGACGGCCGTTCCCCGTGCATAGCAGAAGGCCCCGGGATGTCCCGGGGCCTTCTGGAAGTATCGACGCTGCGAGGCGTGATTACTTGAGGGTGACCGTGGCTCCAGCGGCCTCGAGGACCTCCTTGGCCTTCTCGGCGGCCTCCTTGTTGGCGCCCTCCAGGACGGCCTTGGGGGCACCGTCGACGACGGCCTTGGCCTCGCCGAGGCCGAGCGAGGTGAGCTCGCGGACAGCCTTGATGACCTGGATCTTCTTGTCGCCGGCAGCCTCGAGGATGACGTCGAACGAGTCCTTCTCCTCCTCGGCAGCGGCCTCGCCTGCGCCACCGGCAGCGCCGGCAACGGCGACGGGGGCGGCAGCGGTGACGTCGAACTTCTCCTCGAACGCCTTCACGAACTCGCTGAGCTCGACAAGGGTAAGGCCAGCAAACTGCTCCAGCAGCTCCTCAGTGGTGAGCTTCGCCATGATGTATCTCCTAATAAATGGGGTTTGGGTGAGGAAAACGCTGGTCGCTCACGCGGCCTCTGCGGTCTCCAGCTTTTCGCGAAGCGCGTCGATGGTGGCGGCAGCCTTGCCCATCGTCGCCTTCATCATGCCCGCAGCCTTCGCCAGCAGAACCTCACGGCTCTCGAGCGAGGCGTACTTGTTGACCTCGTCGGCGTCGAGGGTCTTGCCCTCGAACACGCCGCCCTTGATCACGAGAAGCGGGTTGGCCTTGGCGAAGTCACGCAGAGCCTTGGCAGTGGCGACGAAGTCACCGTGCACGAACGCGACGGCCGACGGACCCTTGAGGTCGTCGTCCAGCGTCGTGATCCCCGCGTTGTTGGCGGCGATCTTGGTCAGCGTGTTCTTCACCACGGCGTACTCCGCGTCCTGACGGATGTCGTTGCGCAGCTGCTTGAGCTGGGCAACCGTCAGACCGCGGTACTCGGTCAGCAGGACGGCGTTCGAGTTCTCGAAGTTCTTCGTGAGCTCGGCAACCGTTGCATCCTTCTGCGCCATGGTCACTCCTTACGTGTACGGACGCCGCGCGGCTGCGCAACGTCGACCTCGACCACCACCCGGCTCAAACAAAAACGCTCCGGCGCAAGCGCACGGAGCGTGGATCTCAAGGAGAAACTCTCTATGACACCTGCGCGGGCCCCTGCTGAGCAGTGCTTCGATCCTCGTGTTCGCACACGACGATGACCGGCGGTCTTCGGTTACGCCAACTCTACGGCATCCGTCCCCTCTCCCCAAAATCCTGCCGTCGCCCCAGGCCTCTTCCGTCGCCGCCCCTGCTGAGCTTCGCCGCCCCTACTCAGTCACGTAAATGAGCAGGGGCGCGGTAGCCGAGCAGGGGCGGAAGCCGATCAGCCCGGCGGACGGATGCCGAATGCGGCGAGCTTTGCACCGAAGACCGCCGCGGTGCGGAGGTCGGACGATCCCCAGCGTGCCATGCGCCAGCCGGTGACCCCGCGAATATCGTCTTCTCGTCTCTTCTCCGCAAGGACGACCTCTTCTGCGCTCATCGTTCCGCGCAACTCATCGTCGAGGTACTTGCCCTTGCCGTCGAATTCGCCGAAGCAGCGCAAGCGCGGAAAGCCGAAGTCGAGCCAGTAGTCATCGCCTGCGGAGCCCACGACATGCACCTGCAGGTCGGGATCGGCGAATCCCAGATTCCGCAGGTGCAGTCTGCTCACGCTCTCGCCGGGCAGTTGAGCCCGCCCGTCGGCGAAGCGGATGATCCGCCGCGCCTGGACGATCCCCGGCCGATGCGAGTGCTCCGCGCGATCCAGCATCCGTGCTTGCCATTCTCCGGCGACATCTGCGTCCTGCACCTGCCCGACGACCGCCTCACGACGCAGCGCGGCATCTGCAGCCGAGAGCGACACGGGTGCTGAGCTCGCACAGGCGAGATCGAGGATCGTGCGATCGAGTGAAGTGCAGCGGATGCCGTCGATCTCGACGATGTCGGCAGAATCCACCGGGATCCGATGCCACACCACGCCGGCCACGGTGCGGCCGTGACGAGCGCCCAGGATCGCCGTGTGCACGTTCTTCGGCGCCAGACGATACAGCGGCAGCGCGTGCAGCACAGCGGCTGAGGGGCCCCAGAAGACCGGGCCAGGCTCGGCGGAGTTGAGGTGCGTCGCGACGACTTCCACGAGATGACGGCCCTCGTTCCACAGGCCTCTCCAGTCGTCGACGGCCACGTAGCGGTCGTTCCGCACGCGACGCAGCACCTCCGATGCGACCAGGTGTTCGATGTCGCGCTCGGAGTGCCCACGTCCGCGCAACTGCGCTCGGGTGAGGATCAGCGCACGTGCCCGGGTGACGTCGATGGACTTCGGCATCCCCCGATCCTGTGCCATCCTCTCGCCTGATTCGGAGCTCTCCACAGGCTCACGACGAGTTCGTGCACTGCCCTGCATTGTGCAGGAAGAGTGCCGCGCGGCACCCGGTCGTGGCACGTCATCTCCGTCACCGCCCCTGCTGAGCTTCGCCGCCCCTGCTCATTCACGTGAATGAGCAGGGGCGCGGTAGGCGAGCAGGGGCGGCGTGGAGGGGCAGACACCGCGCCCACGGATGCCGTGTCGAGCGGTGTGTGCGGGCGGGCGGATGCCGGGGGCGGGGGTAGCCTCGAGGGGTGACCCCGGAACTCGAAGCGCGCATCATCGCGGATTCTCGCGATCGGGTCGCCTGGCTTCGAGCACGGGCACGCGGCATCACCGCGACCGACGTCGCAGGGCTCTCCGGAGAGTCGTCGATCGCCAGGGCGGCGGATGCCAAGCTCGGCCACGGCCCGCGGTTCGGCGGCAACGCGTACACCGATCACGGCCGCCGGCGCGAACCGGAGATCGCCTCCTGGGTGGCCGCGACACACGGCATCCTGCCCTCCTCCGCGCTGTTCCGCGCCGAGGTGGAGAAGCGCCACCTGGCCACGCCCGACGGCGTGTGCGTCGACGGCGAGGGACGCGTGCTGCTCGCCGAGATCAAGACCACGAACAAGTCCTGGCACACCATCCCGCGCACCTACCTGCGCCAGGTGTGGTGGCAGCAGTACGTGCTGGGGGCGGAGCGCACACTGTTCGTCTGGGAGGAGCACGTCGACTTCCAGCCGGTGCACGACGAGCCCAAGAGCGTGTGGATCGATCGTGACGACACGCAGATCCGCCGCTTGGTCGGGCTGGCGAACCGGCTGATAGACGAGCTCTACCATCGCACCACCGGACAACTGCCGCCGGCCCGCGAGCCCGTGACCCCGAGTCGCCGGAGCGCCCTGCGCGAGCGCGACATGTTCCGTGCCCTCGCGCTCTCGGACTGAACCCGCTCGCCGTCACGCGCACGCGCTGCCCGCGCGCACTGCCAGCCGCGCTGCCCGCACGCGCTGCCGGCCCGCGCACCGGGTCAGAGCGGGGAGAGCACGCGGCGGGCCTCGGCGACGATCTCTGCGGCGAGCGCGTCCAGCAGAGGGGAGCTCAGGTTCCACTGCTGCCAGTACAGCGGCACCCGCGTGGGCGGCCCGCCCAGGTCGATGAGGTCGGCCCCGGCCTGCGGCGAGGGGATGAGTCCCCAGCCCAGTCCCAGCCGCACGGCTTGAGAGAAGTCGTGGGAGGCCGGCACGTAGTGGCGTGGCACCTGCCAGGGGTCCACTCCCTTGGCCCGCAGCCAGTCCTGCTGCAGGCTGTCGCGCCGATCGAAGTCCACGAACGGCGCCGACCGCAGGGCGTCGGTGCTCACGCCGCCGCCGAACCACCGGGCGATGTAGTCGGGCGTCGCCATCGGACGGTACTCCAGCACCCCCAGCGGCGTCACCGCGCTTCCGCCGACCGGATCGGACTCGCTGGTGACCGCCGCCATCACCTCGCCGGATTCCAGCAGCCGCGCGGTGTAGTCCTGGTCGTCGCGGTGCAGGTCGACGTCGACCGGATGCCGTTGCGCGACGCGCGCGATCGGAGCGAGGAACCAGGTCGCCATCGAATCGGCGTTCACGGCGAGCGGCACCCGGATGCGGGGCACCTGCTCCCCCTCGGCATCCGCGAGCCCGAAGCCGGCGATGGCATCGTGCTCCAGCAGCTCGACCTGCCGCGCCAGTCGGACGAGGGCCTCCCCGCCTCGGTGGCGCGCACCGGTCGAGAGCGCACGACGACCACCCGGCCGAGCTGCTGCTCGACGGCCTTGATCCGCTGGCTCACCGCCGAGGGGGTGATGTGCAGGCGCCGGGCGGCGGCGTCGAAGCTGCCCTCGTCGATGGCTGCGGCGACGGTGGCAGCCAGTTGCGCATCGATCCTCACATAAGCGATGCTAATGCTTCATCAGGTATCTTCGCTGGTGCTGTCGTTGAGCGCCCTTTAGCGTAGGAGCCATGCTCACCGTTCTCGCGGGTCTCGGACTCGGCCTGTCGCTCATCGTGGCGATCGGGGCCCAGAACGTCTTCGTGCTGCGGCAGGGAATGCGCCGGGAGCACGTGCTCGCCGTCGTGGTGATCTGCGCCGCATCGGATGCCGTGCTCATCGCCGCCGGGGTCGGAGGGCTCGGCGTCATGATCTCCGCCGCGCCCTGGCTCGTGCCGATCGCACGGTGGGCGGGAGCCCTGTTCCTGGCGACCTATGGAATCCTGGCCGCCCGGCGCGCGTGGCACGGGGGCGGCGAGCTCACGGCAGAGGGCACCGAGCTCGCAGCAGAGCGCACGGAGCCGTCAGCCGGCACCGCATCCGCTCGGTCAGGCGGTGCCGCGACGCTGACCCGAACGCGCCTGGTCCCGGTGATCCTCACCACGCTGGCGCTGACCTGGTTGAACCCGCACGTGTACCTCGACACGGTGCTCATGCTGGGGTCGATCGCCGCGACGCACGGCGAGCAGCGCTGGCTCTTCGCCGCCGGGGCGATCGCCGCCAGCATCCTGTGGTTCGCCGCGCTCGGCTTCGGTGCCCGCTATCTCGGTCGGTGGCTGCGCACTCCCCGCGCGTGGCGCGTGCTGGACGCGCTGATCGCGGTCGTCATGATCATGCTCGCCGTCGGCCTGGTGCTGCCCACGCTCGGCGTGTAGACGCCTCACGCTCGGCGTGTAGACGCCGCAGAGTCGGCGTGCACGCCGCAGCGCCGGGATGCCGACGCTCAGGTGCCGTCGAGCGGGCGCAGGATGCGCGTGAGGAACTTCTGTGTGCGCTCGTGCTGGGGCGCACCGAACAGCTGAGCGGGCGGGCCCTGCTCGACGACGACACCGCCGTCCATGAACAGCACCCGGTCCGCGGCCTCGCGCGCGAAGCTGAGCTCGTGGGTGACCACGACCATGCTCCAGCCCTCGTCGGCGAGCTCCTTGATCACCAGCAGCACCTCGCCGACCAGTTCCGGGTCGAGCGCGCTGGTGGGCTCGTCGAAGAGCAGCAGATCGGGGCGGAGCGCGAGCGCGCGGACGATCCCGACGCGCTGCTGCTGACCGCCGGAGAGCTGATGCGGTCGCGCATTCTCCTTGTCGGCAAGACCGACCCGATCCAGCAGCAGCCGAGCCGCGTCGATGGCCTCCCCTTGGGCCGCCCCTGCACGCGCCAGGGCCCCTCGATGACGTTCTCGAGCACGGTGAAATGCGGGAAGAGATTGTGGTGCTGGAAGACCATCGCGGAACGGTCGCGCAGCGCGAAGCGCTGCTGTGAAGACACGCGGCCCGCGAAGTCGATCTCCGGTCCGCCGTCGACAGCGATCGTCCCGGCATCCGGGGTCTCCAGCCCGTTCAGCGAGCGCAGCACCGTGGTCTTGCCCGACCCGCTGGGTCCGATGAGCACGACGACTTCGCCTCGATGCAGCGTGAGGTCTATCCCGCGGAGCACCTCGTTGGCGCCGAACCGCTTGTGCAGCTGCGTCGCCGCGAGCAGCGGGGCATCGGACGGATCAGTTCGAGACACGGCTGTCGAGCCTCCTCTCCAGGGCGCTCTGCCCTGTGGCCAGCACCAGGCAGATCACCCAGTACACCAATGCCGCGCAGAGATACACCACCATCACCTGATACGACGACGCCGCGATCTGCTGCGACACCCGGAACAGCTCGGTGACCAGGATCGTCGATGTCAGCGAGGTGTCCTTCACCAGCGAGATGAACGTGTTCGACAGCGGCGGCACCGACACCCGCGCCGCCTGCGGCAGGATGATCCGCGTGAGGGTGTGCGTGCGATTCATCCCGATCGTGTACGCCGCCTCCCACTGCCCCTGCGGCACCGAGAGGATCGCGGCCCGCACGACCTCGGCACCGTAGCCGCCGACGTTCAGCGACAGGGCGACGATGGCGCTCGGCCACGGATCGATGACGATGCCGACGGCGGGCATGCCGTAGAAGATCACGAACAACTGCACGAGCAGCGGGGTTCCGCGGATCACGGACACATAGAACCGGGCTATCCCGGCTACGACCGGAGCCTTCGAGATCCGCATCAGGGCGACGCCGACCGCGAGGATCAGGCCGAGGGCGAAGGAGACCAGCGCGAGCGGGATGGTGCCCAGCAGCCCGCCCAGGGCGATCGGCCCGAGGGAGTTCAGGAACAGCTGCCAGGCATCCATCGTCGCATCCTCTTCCGTCGCGTTCTATTCGGTGACGTCGGCGCCGAAGTACTTCTCGCTGATCTTCGCGAGGGTGCCGTCGGCCCGCAGCCCGTCGAGTGCGCCGTCGACGGCCTTCACGAGCGCTTCCTTGTCCTTCGCGAAGGCGAACGCCTGCTTGCCGGACTCCTCGGTCTCGGCCGCAATCTTCAGGCCGGTGGGACCATCGGTGGTCTCGTAGTCGAGGAAGGTGAGCTTGTCGTTGATCGTGGCGTCCACGCGCTCCTGCCGCAGCAGTGAGACGGCCTGCGCCCATCCGTCGACGGCCTCGACCTTGGCGCCGGACTCGAGAGCGAGGTCGTTCCAGTTGCTCGTCAGCGACTGCGCGGCGGTCTTGCCCGCCAGGTCGTCGAAGGAGCTGATCGAGTCATCGTCCTCGGCGACCACGATCACGCCAGGCGAGACCGTGTACGGCGCGCTGAAGAGGTACTTCGCCTTGCGCTCATCGTTGATCGTGACCTGGTTGGCGATGACGTCGAACCTGCCGGCATCCAGACCGGCGAAGATCGCATCCCACTGGGTCTCCTGGAACCGGACCTCGAGACCCAGCTCATCGGCGACGGCCTGGATGACCTCGACATCGAAGCCGGTCAGATCGCCGGTGCCGCCGTCAGCGTGGAAGCTGAACGGGCGGTAGGTTCCCTCGGTGGCGACAGTGAGCGTACCGCCCTTGACGAGGCCGTAGTCGGCGCCCGCCCCGCTGGGGCTCTCGGCGGGAGCGGCCGTGCGGCGGCGACGATGAGGCGACGAGACATGCGGATACCCTCCTGGGGTGCTGTGTGCTGTGTGCTGCGGCACGCGAGCGCGCATCGCAGGGCTCTGCGGCAGGTGAGCCGCAGGACGACCCCACAGTACGCGCCGAGAGGCCGGAGCCCCGCATCGCGTGACGCCGGATTTCAGTCGGGGAGGACCTGGATGCCGAAGACCCCGCCGGTGCGAACCGGCGGGGGTCTTCGTGACGGGATCAGTGACCGTCGATCAGATGGCGTTGACGTCCAGCGGGATGCCGGGGCCGAACGTGGTCGACACGACGCCCTTCTGGATGTAGCGGCCCTTGGCGCTCGACGGCTTCAGCCGCACGATCTCCTCGAGCGCAGCGCCGATGTTCTCGTCGAGCTGCTCGGCCGAGAACGAGGCCTTGCCGACGATGAAATGCACGTTGGCGTGCTTGTCGACGCGGAACTCGATCTTTCCGCCCTTGATCTCCTCGACGGCCTTGGCCGGGTTCGGAGTCACGGTGCCGGTCTTCGGGTTCGGCATCAGACCGCGAGGTCCGAGCACCTTGCCGAGACGGCCGACCTGGCCCATGAGCTCAGGGGTCGACACGGCGGCGTCGAAGTCGGTCCACCCTGCGGCGACCTTCTCGATCAGCTCGGAGCCGCCGACCTCGTCCGCGCCGGCGGCGATCGCAGCCTCAGCGGCCGGGCCGTTGGCGAACACGATGACGCGGGCGGTCTTGCCGGTGCCGTGCGGGAGCATGACGGTGCCGCGCACCATCTGGTCAGCCTTGCGCGGGTCGACCGCGAGCTTCAGCGCAACCTCGACGGTGGAGTCGAACTTCGCCGAGCCGGTGTCCTTCGCCAGAGCGACGGCCTCGGTCGGGGTGTAGAAACGGTCTGCCTCGATCTTCGCGAGAGCAGCCTGGTATGCCTTGGACTTGGTAGCCATTGTTATCTCCCTCAGCCCTCGACCGTGATGCCCATGGAGCGGGCGGTTCCGGCGATGATCTTCGACGCGGCGTCGATGTCGTTCGCGTTCAGGTCGGCCTGCTTCTGCTCGGCGATCTGACGGACCTGCTCAGCGCTGATCTTCGCGACCTTGACAGTGTGCGGAGTGGCGGAGCCCTTCGACACACCGGCGGCCTTCTTGATCAGCTCTGCTGCCGGCGGGGTCTTCAGGATGAACGTGAAGCTGCGGTCCTCGTAGACGGTGATCTCGACGGGGACGACGTTGCCGCGCTGCGACTCGGTCGCAGCGTTGTACGCCTTGCAGAACTCCATGATGTTGACGCCATGCTGACCGAGCGCGGGGCCGATCGGCGGCGCCGGGTTGGCTGCACCGGCGTTGATCTGAAGTTTGATCAGGCCGGTCACCTTCTTCTTCGGTGCCATTCTCTTTCCTTTCATCGAGCGGATGCCGGAGGCATCCTCTCCCGCGTCCTCGGCATCTCCGAGGTGCGGTGCTGTTCGTGCGCTGACGCACAAACCTCTTGATCTTACCCGAAGAACGGGATCAGATCTTGGTGACCTGCTCGAACGACAGCTCCACCGGTGTCTCGCGCTCGAAGAGCGAGACGAGCACGGTGAGCTTGCCGCTGGCCGCGTTGATCTCGCTGATCGTACCGGGAAGACCCGCGAACGAGCCTTCCTTGATGGTGATGGTCTCGCCGATCTCGAAGTCGACCTCGGCGGGCATCGGACGCGCCACGGCGACGCCGCCCTTGGCCGCGATGGACTTCGCGGTGGGGACGTCCTTGACCTCGACGAGCGCCTTGAGCATGTTGAACGCCTCTTCGAAGCGCAGCGGAGTGGGGTTGTGGGCGTTGCCGACGAAGCCGGTCACACCCGGGGTGTGCCGCACGACCGACCAGGTGTCTTCGTTGAGCTCCATGCGCACGAGCACATAGCCCGGGATGCGCACGCGGGTGACCATCTTGCGCTGGCCGTTCTTGATCTCGACGACGTCCTCCATCGGGACCTCGACCTGGTAGATCTCCTCCTCGACCTCGAGCGTCGACTTGCGCTGCTCGATGTTGGCCTTCACCTTGCGCTCGAAGCCGGCGTACGAGTGGATGACGTACCACTTGCCCGGCAGCATCCGCAGTTCCATCCGGAAGGCCTCGTAGGGGTCCTCCTCGGCCGGAGCCTGGTCGGCATCCGCAGACTCGTCAGCCTCGTCGCCCCCGAGGTCGGGTCCGTCGTACGGCGCCACCTCTTCGGCAGCCGCCGCCTCTTCTTCAGCCGTCTCTTCGGCCGCAGCGTCGTTGAGGACCTCGGCGGCAGCTTCAGACTCTGCCGCTTCGTCCAGGTTGAGAGCGTCGTTCACGATCGCGTCCGCCTCCGGGTCTTGGATCTCGATGTCGTCGGTGTCGTCGGGGTATTCCTCGCCGGCGTCGCCATCGCCCTCGACGTGCAGGCCGACGGTCTCCGCCGGGGCCGACGCCTGCTGCTGCGCAGCGAGCACGTTGCCCTCCTGGGCCTCGTCCTCCTCGCTGGACTGCTCGGCGGCGGTGGCCCAGTCGGCGTCGTCGGAATATCGTTCAGACACGTTGTTTCTTTCCGTTCACTCGATGGCCCAGCAGGTGGTCCCTGAGCTCGTCGAAAGGTGCGTCAGCTATCGGGAACCCCGAACACCAGATGGGTCACGTAACCGAACAGGGAGTCGAATCCGTAGACCAGACCCATCACGATCAGCACGAAGACGAGCACCACGACGGTGAACTTGATCAGTTCCTTGCGGGTCGGGGTGACGACCTTGCGCGCTTCGCTGATCACCTGGCGGAAGAACAGCGCGATGCGACCGAAGAAGCCCAGCTGCTTATCGCGCAGGGAGTACGGGCCTGCTGCGGCGAGTTCGCCGCGAACGTTGTCCTGATCCATCCTGCACGTACCTTTCGTGAGTCAGCATGTGCGCTGACGCGCAGGGCGGACAGGAATCGAACCTGCAACCTGCGGTTTTGGAGACCGCTGCTCTGCCAATTGAGCTACCGCCCTAGAGACCGGTGGTCCCTGGGTCCGCGACCTCCGCGTGCCGACGAGGGCACAGTGAAGGATGCAGACAACTGCCCTTCAAGTGTACGGCATCCGATCCCCCGGGCCGAACCGAGCCGACTCCCGCGTGCGTCGCACGGTCAGAACAGCTGACGCCAGTTGGCCTTGGCGAGGTCGAGCAGCTCGTCTCCGCGGCCGGACATCACCGTGCGGATGGCGTAGAGCGCGAAGCCCTTGACCTGCTCGGCACTGATCGACGGCGGCATCGACAGCTCCTGTCGCTCGGTGACGACATCCAGCAGTGCGGGCCCGTCGTGAGCGAGCACCTCGGCGACGGCGTCCAGAAGATCCTCCGAGCGCTCCACACGGCGCGCGAAGATGCCCAGCGCCTGCGCGACGGCGGCGAAGTCGGGGTTCTGCAGATCCGTGCCGTAGGTGACGAACCCGGCGGCCTTCATCTCCAGCTCCACGAAGTTGAGCGAGGAGTTGTTCACCACGATCGTCTTCACCGGCAGCCTGTTCTGGGTGATGGTGATCAGCTCGCCGAGCATCATCGCCAGTCCCCCGTCCCCTGCCAGGGCGATCACCTGCTGGTCGGGGCGGGCCACCTGCGCGCCGATGGCGTGCATGACCGCGTTGGCCATGGAGCCGTGGGTGAACGAGCCGATCAGCCGGCGCTTCTCGGTCATGGTGAAATAACGCGCCGCCCACACCGTGGGTGAGCCGACGTCGGCGGTGAGGATGGCATCCGATGCCGCCGCCTCGTCGATCAGCCGC
The DNA here is from genome assembly GCF_030296555.1 of Microbacterium suwonense. NCBI lineage: Bacteria > Bacillati > Actinomycetota > Actinomycetes > Micrococcales > Microbacteriaceae > Microbacterium > Microbacterium suwonense. The sequence goes on along the minus strand of NZ_AP027728.1, from coordinate 13,524 downwards.
GCGAGGTACTGCGGATGGATCGGAGACTTGCCGCGCGCGGGCACCGCCAGGTCGTCGAGCTTCGCCCGCGTCTTGCGGTAGTGCGCGGTGGCGTCGTCGAGGTGTGAGCGATCGGTCTTCTCCGCAAGGCGCGGCAGCAGCGCGTCGACGGTCGCCTTCACATCGCCGACGAGCCCCAGGTCGAGCGGATGCCGCTTGCCGAGCTGTTCGCCACGGATGTCGACCTGGATCGTGGTCGCGTCATCGGGGTAGAACTGCGTGTACGGGAAGTCGGATCCGAGGATGAGCAGCGCCTCGGCATCCTCCATCGCGCGGAAGCCGGAGGCGAAGCCGAGCAGCCCGGTCATGCCGACATCGAACGGATTGTCGTACTCGATGTGTTCCTTGCCGCGCAGCGCATGCACGATGGGAGCGGCCAGCCGGTCGGCCAGGGCGATGACCTCGTCGTGGGCCCCCTCCACGCCCGCGCCCGCGAGGATCGTGACTCGCCGGCATCCGTTCAGCAGCGTCGCGGCCCGCTCGAGCTCGTCGCTGCTGGGCGTGACGACGGGGTGCGTGCGTGGCAGGACGACGGCGCGGTCGTCGGCGATCTCGGCGAGCGCGACGTCGCCGGGGATGACGAGCACGGCGACCCCGCGCTGCTCGATGGCCGCGCGCATGGCGATCTCCATGAGCCGCGGCATCTGCACCGGATCGGCGACGTACTCGACGTAGACGCTGCACTCGCGGAACAGCTCCTGCGGGTGCGTCTCCTGGAAGTACCCGGTGCCGATCTCGACGGAGGGGATGTGCGCGGCGATCGCGAGCACGGGCACGCGGGAGCGGTTCGCATCGTACAGGCCGTTGATCAGGTGCAGATTGCCCGGACCGCAGGAGCCCGCGACGACCGCGAGCTCGCCGGTGAGCGCAGCATCCGCCGCCGCGGCGAACGCCGCCGACTCCTCGTGCCGCACGTGCACCCAGCGGATCGTGCCGTCCTTGCGGAGGGCGTCGGTGAAGCCGTTCAGCGAATCCCCCGGGATGCCGTAGACGCGATCGATGCCGTTGGCGCGCAGCGCGTGGACCATGTTCTCAGCGACGGTGACCATGGTTCGAGCCTATGTCCGTTCGAGGGGGAGGCGGCGGGTCGTCTGACAGGCTCTCCCGTAGCGCCGAGCGAGCCCGGTGATAGCGACTGCGCACGGTGCCCTCCTTCATCCCGAGCATTCGCGACACCTCGATCAACGAGAAGCCTTCCCAGTGCACGAGCCCGATGATGTCGCGGTCGGTGTCTGAGAGCTCGGCGATCGCCCGATGCAGGTCATCGTAGGTCGAGACGTCCGTGAATCCGGGTCTCGGGATGGTAGAGAGGATGCCGCGGAGCCGGTCGACGAGCGCGCCCTGTCGAGCTCGGTGCCGCCGATGATGCATCAGCACGTTCCGCGCGATGCCGAACATCCACGGGCGGATCTCGTCATCGACGTCCGGCAGCGAACGAGAGCGGCGCCACAGCACCAGCAGCGTCTCTGCCAGGAGGTCCGCCGCATCCTCGCGCTGCACCGCGCGTCGAGCGAAGTAGCCCAGCAGCGCCGGCGCATGCTCCTGCACCGCCCGTTCCACCCGCTGTCTTCGGTCCTCAGCGGTCATTCGACATCCGGCACGCAGGTGAATCCTGTCGCGGCTACGGCGCGGGTCGTCGTCCCCGCATTGGCGTTGAGCCACGCGATGCCGGGGAAGGTGTCCTCCGCGAACGCCCGCAGCACGGGCTCCAGCCCCGCACCGACCCGCCCCTCGCCATCCGCATCGTCGGGTTCCGGCGTGCCGTCGTCGTACATCCGCTGCCCCAACCCGGTCCAATTGTGCGCGAGGATCGCTGCGTCCAGTGAAGCCCGATCACCGTCCTGGGGATTGCGGATCTCGATCCACGCGCGGCACTGCTCCGAGTGGCCGGACTCCGTGACCCAGTTCAAAGGGATCGGCTGTTCGTTGCGCACATTCTCGAGCGGCATCTCGACGCCCGCCCAATGCGACATCGTCGCCACTCCGATGCTGGTGCCCGCAGTCAGCACCACCGCACCGCCAACGAGTGCCGGCAACATCCATCGCGCCCTCTTCCGTCGCGTGGGGGCGGTCGCTCGCGCCATCCGGTGCGCTTCGTTCTCCGCCTCCGCCGGCAGCGCCTGCGCCATCGACGCGAGCCGCTCATCCAGAGTGTCCATGTGGCTCTCCTTTCCAGGTCCTCACATGTTCATTCCCGGATGAGCACGATTCGTTGCGCTCCTCGATGGTTCTCCCGCGAGCCATGATCCAGACGACGAGCCACCATCCAGATCGCGGTGATCTGCATGGTGGCTCGAGGGTGGTGTGACTGCTCGGCAGGTGCCTGAAGGCGCCTCAGCCGATGCGGATGAGCTTCTTGTTGACGAACTCCTCGGCTGCCAGCAGTCCGAGCTCGCGGGAGGTGCCGCTGCGCTTCACGCCGCCGAAGGGCAGCTCCGGGCTGTCGGCGCCGACCAGATTCACGTAGACCATGCCCGCCTCGATCCGGTCCGCCACGCGCTCGGCCTGCTCGGCATCCGTCGTGAAGACGTACGACCCCAGGCCGAAGGGGGTGTCGTTGGCGAGGGCGACGGCGGCATCCTCGTCAGCGACCCGGTAGACGACGGCTGCGGGGCCGAACAGCTCCTCGCGGTACACGTCCATCTCGGCAGTGACGTCGGCGAGAACGGTCGGGGCGAAGAACGTGCCCTCGCGGGTGCCGCCGGTCAGCAGCGTCGCACCCTGTGCCACGGCGGTGTCGATCTGCTGCTGCAGGCGCTCGGCCGCGGCCAGCGACGAGAGCGGGCCGAGCACCGTGTCCTCGCTGGTCGGATCCTGCGCCGAGACCGCGCCGAGCGCGGCGACGAACCGCTCGGTGAACTCCTCGTACAGGTCATCGACGATGATGAAGCGCTTCGCCCCGTTGCAGGACTGGCCGTTGTTGTCCAGCCGCGCGTCGACGGCGTTCTGCACCACGGCATCCAGATCGTCGGTGGAGAGCAGGATGAACGGGTCCGAGCCGCCCAGCTCCAGCGCCACCTTCTTCAGATTGCGCCCGGCGACTTCGGCGACCGCGGCGCCGGCGCGCTCGGATCCGGTCACGGACACCCCGTGCACGCGCGGGTCGGCGATGATCGTGGCCGCCTGCTCGTTCGTGGCGTAGACGTTGACGTAGGCGCCGTCGGGCAGCCCGGCGTCGCGGTAGATCGCCTCGATGGCGGCGGCCGACTCGGGGCACTGCGGTGCGTGCTTGAGGATGATGGTGTTGCCGATCGCCAGGTTCGGGGCGGCGAATCGTGCGACCTGATAGGCCGGGAAGTTCCACGGCATGATCCCGAGCAGTGCGCCCAGCGGAGCGCGTCGCACGACGGCGCTGCCCGCCGCGAGGATCGCGAGCTGCTGATCGGCGGTGATCTGCTCGATGTTGGTGGCGTAGAACTCGATGATGTCAGCGGCGAACTCGACCTCGCCGACGGCGGCGGCGATGGGCTTGCCCATCTCGCGCACGATGATCGCGGCGAGCTCGTCGGTGCGCTCGCGGTGCAGTCGGGCGATGCGCCGGATCACCGCAGCACGATCGGCCGGCGCGGTCGCCGCCCAGGTGCCGGCCGCGGATGCCGCGCGGGCGATGGCGTCTTCGATCTGGGTGTCGGTGAAGGTGTCGTACCTGGCGACGGTCTCGCCCGTGGCCGGGTTGACGACGGCGTAATCGGTCATGTCGGTTCCTCTCTCACGCCCGTCTATATGGCGCCTAGGCCCGCTTTCGGCGGCGATTCGCGTGCACACGCGCCATATAGACGGGCTTTCGGGTCAGGAGTTGGGGAGCAGGGTGTACTTGGTGGACAGGTACTCGTGGATGCCCTCGGCGCCGCCCTCGCGGCCGATGCCGGACTGCTTCACCCCGCCGAACGGCGCCGCCGCGTTGGAGACCACGCCCACGTTCAGTCCCATCATGCCCGTCTCCAGCGCATCGATCATGCGGTGCCCGCGGGCGAGGTTCTCGGTGAACACGTAGCCCACCAGTCCGTACTCGGTGTCGTTGGCTAGGCGTACAGCCTCGGCCTCGTCCGAGAAGCGCGCGATGGCGAGCACCGGCCCGAAGATCTCCTCGCGCAGGATCTCGCTGCCGGCGACGACATCGGTGAGCACGGTCGGCTCGTAGAACGTCCCCGCGCCGTCCAGCGCATTGCCGCCGGCCAGCACCCGGGCACCGCGCTGCACGGCATCCCCCACCAGCTCCTGCGCCTTCGCCACGGCATCCGCATCGATGAGCGGACCGATTACCACGCCCTCCTCGGTGCCGCGACCGATCTTCATCTTCTGCACCCGCTCGGCCACCCGGCGGGCGAACTCGTCGGCGACGTCCTCGTGCACGATGAAGCGGTTCGCAGCCGTGCACGCCTGCCCGATGTTGCGGAACTTCGCCGCCATCGCGCCGTCCACGGCCTTGTCGAGATCGGCGTCCTCGAAGACGACGAATGGGGCGTTGCCGCCCAGCTCCATCGACACCCGCAGGATGCCGTCGGCGGCCTGCGCGATGAGCTTGCGGCCCACCTCGGTCGATCCGGTGAACGACAGCTTGCGCAGTCGCGGGTCGGCGATGACCGGGCCAGACAGCTTCGACGACGACGAGGTCTGTACGACGTTGACGACGCCGGCGGGCAGCCCCGCCTCTTCCAGCAGCTTCGCGAAGAAGATCGTCGTCAGCGGCGTCAGGGCGGCGGGCTTGACCACGACGGTGCAGCCGGCCGCCAGCGCCGGAGCGATCTTGCGGGTGGCCATCGCGAACGGGAAGTTCCACGGGGTGATGAAGAACGACGGTCCCACCGGTCGCTGCGACACGATCATGTGGCCGGTGCCCTCGGGGTTGCTGCCGTAGCGGCCCTGGATGCGCACGGCCTCCTCGCTGAACCAGCGCAGGAACTCGCCGCCGTAGGCGACCTCGCCGCGGGACTCCGCCAGCGGCTTGCCCATCTCCAGCGTCATCAGCAGCGCGAGGTCCTCCTTGTGCGCCTGCACGAGATCGAAGGCGCGGCGCAGGATGTCGCTGCGGGTGCGGGGCGCGGTGGCCGCCCATTCGTCCTGCGCCGCCACGGCGGCGTCGAGAGCACGGATGCCGTCGGCAGGCGTCGCATCGGCGATCGAGGCGATCACCTCTCCGGTGGCGGGGTCGCGCACATCGAAGCTCGCCCCGTCCGAGGCGTCGGACCATTCGCCGGCGATGAACAGCCCGGCGGGGACGCGGCTGAGAAGATCCTGCTCGTTGGGTGCGAGTGCGGTGCTCATGAAGTCCTTCTGCTTACTGGGAGGTGTCGGGGATGTTCCGGCCGCCGCTCGCATCCCCCGATCCGAGTGGCGGCCGGTGGTCAGGAAGCGGCCAGAGCCGCGGCGACGACGTCGAGACCCTCGTTCAGCAGGTCGTCGCCGATGGAGAGCGGGGGAGGAAGCGGATGACGTTGCCGAAGGTGCCGCAGGTGAGCACGATCACGCCCTCGGCGATGCACGCCCTGGCCACCGCGGCGGTGAGTGCGGCATCCGGTGCGCCGGTGGCGGGATCGACGAACTCGGCGGCCATCATCGCGCCGTGACCGCGCACCTCGCCGATGCGCGGGTCGGCGTCGCGCAGCGCGTCGAGGCGGCTGCGCAGGATCGCACCGATCTGCTGGGCGCGTTCGACGAGGCCGTCGTTCTCGAATGCGTCGATGGCGGCGAGCGCGGCGGCGCAGGCGACCGGGTTCCCGCCGTAGGTGCCGCCCAGGCCGCCGGCGTGCGCGGCATCCATGATCTCGGCCCGCCCGGTGACCCCTGCCAGTGGAAGGCCGGCGGCGATGCCCTTGGCTGTGGTGATCAGGTCGGGCTCGATGCCGAAGATCTCGCTGGCAAACATGGCGCCGGTGCGCGCGAACCCGGTCTGCACCTCGTCGGCGATGAAGACGACGTCGTGGGCGCGACACCATGACACGACGGCCTCCAGGAATCCCTCGGCCGGGACGATGAAGCCGCCTTCGCCCTGGATGGGCTCGATGATCACGGCCGCCAGGCCGTCGGCGCCGATCTGCTTCTCGATGAGCGAGAGGGCGCGGGCGGCGGCATCGGCGCCGCTCAGCCCGTCGCGGAGCGGGTACGAGCCGGGCACGCGGTACACCTCGGGGGCGAACGGCCCGAAGCCGGCCTTGTAGGGCATGGACTTGGCCGTCAGCGCCATCGTGAGGTTGGTGCGGCCGTGATAGCCGTGATCGAAGGCGACCACGGCCTGGCGCCCGGTGTGCTTGCGCGCGATCTTGATCGCGTTCTCAACGGCCTCGGCGCCGGAGTTGAACAGCGCGCTCTTCTTGGCGAACCGGCCGGGAGTCAAGCGGTTCAGCGCCTCGGCGACCTGCACATACGACTCATACGGCGAGACCATGAAGCAGGTGTGGGTGAACTGCGCGGCCTGTGCAGCGATCGCCGCGGCGACGGCCGGATGGGCGTTGCCGACGGTGGTCACGGCGATGCCGCTACCCAGATCGATGAGCGAGTTCCCGTCGGCATCCAGCACGACACCACCGCCTGCCGCGACCACCGAGACCGGGATGGAGTGCGCCACTCCACCGGCGACCGCATCGGTCTTCCGGGAGAGGATCGCGGCCGAACGCGGACCGGGCAGCACCGTGACAAGGCGACGGACCTGCTCGAGCGCGGGTCCGCCGGCGGGGGTGGTGCTGGTCTCGTCGATGAGGGTCATGTGGCGAGAGTACGTCCGACGGATGCGGAATGCATTCGCCGGATCGTATGATTATGGCGAGTTGTTCGCCCGACTGTACAAGCAAGGATGCCATGGAGGAACCGACGCTGCGAACGCTGCTGGGTCAGCGCGACCTGCGGCTGCGGCTGATCTCGGACCAGCGGATGCTGCCGGCCGGCGCGCTGGAGCATCCGCTGCGCTGGGTGCACAGCTCGGACCTGGCCGACCCCACCCCATTCCTCGCCGACGACCTGGTGCTGCTGACCACCGGCAGCCAGTTCGCAGACGACGACGCGACCGGCGCTGCGGCCTACGTCTCACGGCTGCACGACCGGGGAGTGCGGGGATTGGGTTTCGGCACGGATGTGCACCGGGCCGGCGTTCCGGCAGAGCTCGTCGAGGCGTGCGCCGAGGCCGCACTCCCCCTGTTCGAGGTTCCCTACCTGACGCCGTTCATCGCGATCGCCCGCGCGCACGCCGAGGCGATCGCCGCGCGGACGTATGCGCGACGGACGTGGGCGCTCGAAGCACAGCGTGCACTCGCCATCGCCGCACTGCGCCCGCGCCCCCTGGAGTCCACGCTCACCGAGCTGGCCCGTCGCCTGGGGCACTGGGTGGGGATGTTCGACGCCGCCGGAGCGCTCGCCCATGAGCATCCGGCCGGGCGCGTGCCCGCCGACCGGATCGGCGAGCTGTCGGTGCGCACGATCGAACTGGCTGCGCGCGGGGATCAGGCCGGCGACTCCCTCACCGCCGGGCCGGACTCCTTCGCCCTGTTCACGCTCGGCCCCACGGGGAACCTGCGCGGAACGATCGCGGTCGCAACGGCCACTCTGGATGCCGAGGCGCGGGCCGTGGTGACTTCGGCGATCGCGATGACGGGTCTGACACTGCAGCAGAACGAGCAGCTCGCGCGGGATCGGCGACGTCTGCGATCCGAGCTGCTGGTCACCCTGCGCCGGGATGACCCCGCGCTCGCACGGACGGTGCTCGGCTCCCTGCCGCAGGCGCCCGTGCTCGTCGCGGTCGCCGAACACGGCGCCCCGGCGGACGCGATCACGCAGTTCGGCGACCGACTGCGGTCACTGTCCGGCTCCCGGGTCTTCGATGCGGAGGCGCCGGAAGGACTGACGATCTGCGTGTCGAATGCAGACGCCGGCATGCTGGATGCGATCGCCGAGCGCTTCGGCATCCGTCTGGGCGTCTCCGAGCCCGCCGGCTACGACGCGTTCTCGCACGCGCACCGCCAGGCTGTGGTGGCTCTGCGCCACGGCCGGGCCGGTGCCGCGCACTACGCGGCCACCGCGGATTCGAGCATCCTGAGCGCGCTCTCCGGCGATGAGGCACGACTGATCGCCGAGGCGCGCCTGGCCCCGCTGCGTGCACAGGAGGGCCTCATCCAGACGTTGCGGGTCTGGCTCGAGCACGACGCCCGGTTCGAGTCGGCCGCGCGAGACCTCGGCATCCACCGGCACACCCTGCGGGCGCGCGTGGCGCAGGCCTCGCGGCTGCTGGGCACGGATCTGGGCACGTTCCCCGCCCGCGCCGAGCTGTGGGCGGCGCTGCTGGCGGCGGGCTGAAGATCATCGCCCCGACCGCGTAGCCGCGCGCTCAGCGCGGTGCGTGCGCGTCGAGGAACTCGTACACGTCGGTGGTGTCCACTCCCGGGAACGCGCCGGTGGGCAGGGTGGCCAGCAGCGTGCGGGGGTGCGCACGTTCGGCCAGGACTGCTCCCGCCACCGCTCCTCCAGCTCTGCCGGCGCCCGGCGGCAACAGGTCTCCACAGAATGCTTGGAGACGCCGCGGTTGGGTGTGTCGCGCCCGACGAACCACTTCGTGTCGTCGAAGCGCACCCCCACGCTCACCGAGTGCAGGCCCTCGCTGGAGGGCTCCACGCGGGCCGTGCACCAGTAGGTGCCGTTGCCGGTGTCGGTGTACTGGTAGTAGGGGTTGAACCTGTCCTCGACGTCGAACACCTCGCGGCTGGTCCAACGGCGGCAGCACATCTGCCCTTCGATGGAGCCCAGCCGGTCGGTGGGGAAGTTCACGTCGTCGTTCTCGTAGGCCTTGGTGATCGTGCCGGACTCGTGCACCTTCAGGAAGTGCACCGGGATGCCGAGATGCTGCGTGGCGAGGTTCGTGAACCGGTGCGCTGCCGTCTCGTACGACACCGAATAGGCGTCGCGCAGATCCTCGATGGAGATCGCCCGTCGGGACTTCGCCTCCTGCAGCACCGGGACGACGTGCGCTTCGGGCACCAGGATGGCGCCGGTGAGGTAGTTGGTCTCCACCCGCTGACGCAGGAACTCCGCGTAGCTGCGCGGCTCGCCGTGGCCCAGAATGCGGCTGGAGAGCGCCTGCAGCACGGCCGCACGGGCGTCGCCCTTGGCGGGGATGCTGCTGGAGAGGTACAGCCGGCCGTTGGCCAGGTCGGCGACGCTGCGGGTGGTCTGCGGCAGGTCGGGCGCGTAGTGCAGGGTGAAGCCGAGATGGGCGGCGATCTCGGATGCCGTGCGCTGGGTGATCGGCCCACCCGGATGCCCCACGGCGGAGAGGATGTCGGCGGCCTGCTTCTCCAGATCGGCGAAGTAGTTGTTCTGGCTGCGCATCAGGTGCCGCAGCTCGACATTGGCCCGTCGTGCCTCCTCGGGGGTCGCGGCGCGCTCATCGCGCAGGCGCTCGATCTCGCCGTGCAGGGCGAGCATGGCGCTCAACGCCTCGGACGGCATCGACTTCGCGATGCGGAACGGCGAGATCCCGAGCGCCTGGAACGTCTGCCCTCTCATCGCGCGCTCCAGAGCGATCTCCATCGTGCTTCGCTCGTCGAGGGGCTCGCCCTCGAGCAGCGCGTCGATCGTCGTGCCCAGTGCACGGGCGATGCTCTGCAGCAGGGTGAGCTTCGGCTCGCGCTTTCCGGTCTCGAACATCGACAGCTGGCTCGGCGCCCGGTCGATGCGTCCCGCGAGCCTCGAGGGTCATCCCCCGCGCCGTGCGCAGTTGACGGATCCGTCGCCCGATCGTGAGGGAGTCGGTGTCTTCTGCGGCATCCGCTGTGGTCATGGGAGTCAGTGTGTCACAAAAACAGAAATTTCATCAAACTTCTCATTCGATTTGGTCGCATGACGTCGGGAACTTCACACAGAGTGGATGCAAGCCACCTGGCCGCTTTCGACACAGCCCGTGCCGACCGACATCTCACGGAGGAGAAGATCATGAGCATTCCCACTGCATCGCCGACCGCACCGATCCGGACCGTCGGCACCGCCGTCTCCGCCATGGGACCGGCGATCCGCGTCACCGGCTCCATGCGGGACCGGTTCGAGGAGATCCTCACCCCCGAGGCGATCGCCTTCCTCACCGAGCTGCACCACCGCTTCGGCGGCCGCCGCCACGATCGCCTGGCCGACCGGATGCGCCGGCGCTTCGAGATCGGAAACGGCCACGACCCGCGCTTCCGCGAGGACACCGCCCACATCCGTGAGGACGCCGACTGGCGCGTCGCCGGTGCCGGACCCGGCCTGGAGGACCGCAGGGTGGAGATCACCGGCCCTACCGACCCGAAGATGACCATCAACGCCCTGAACTCCGGCGCCCGGGTGTGGCTCGCCGACCAGGAGGATGCCACCAGCCCCACCTGGGACAACGTGATCGGCGGCCAGCTGTCGCTGCACGACGCGATCCGCGGAGAGCTGACGCACACCGGTCCCGATGGGCGGGAGTACCGCGTCACCGCCGAGCGCACGCCCACCATCGTGATGCGCCCGCGCGGCTGGCACCTCAGCGAGAGGCACATCGACTTCACCGACCGCACCGGGCGGACGATCTCGGCATCCGGCTCGCTGATCGACTTCGGCCTGTACTTCTTCCACAACGCCCAGTCACTGATCGACGCCGGCCGCGGCCCGTACTTCTACCTCGCCAAGCTGGAGTCCAGCGAGGAGGCGCGGCTGTGGAACGACGTCTTCTCGTTCAGCGAGGAGTACTTGCGTCTCCCGCACGGCACCATCCGGGCGACCGTGCTGATCGAGACCCTGCCTGCGGCGTTCGAGATGGACGAGATCCTCTACGAGCTGCGCGACCACTGCGCGGGCCTGAACGCCGGCCGCTGGGACTACATCTTCTCGATCATCAAGAACTACCGCGGCCGCGGCGCCCGGTTCGTGCTGCCGGACCGCAGCGAGGTGACGATGACGGTGCCGTTCATGCGCGCGTACACCGAGCTGCTGGTGAAGACCTGCCACAAGCGTGGGGCCTACGCCATCGGCGGCATGAGCGCCTTCATCCCGAACCGCCGCGATCCCGAGGTGACCGAGCGTGCGCTGGAGAAGGTGGCTGCCGACAAACGGCGTGAGGCCGCCGATGGCTTCGACGGCACCTGGGTCGCGCACCCCGACCTGATCCCCGCCGCGCAGGCCGAGTTCGACGCCGTGCTCGGCGACCGACCGCACCAGCTGGACCGGCAGCGCGACGACGTCGAGGTGACGGCCGCCCAGCTGCTGGATCTGCGCATCGGCCGTCCGATCACCGAGAAAGGCGTGCGCGAGAACGTGTCGGTCGCGATCCGCTACATCGAGGCGTGGCTGCGCGGCCAGGGTGCGGTGGCCATCGACGGGCTGATGGAGGATGCCGCGACCGCCGAGATCAGCCGCTCGCAGGTGTGGCAGTGGATCAACCAGGATCGCCGCACCGCGGAGGGCGACCTGATCACCGTCGAGTACATCGAGCGCAGGATCGGCGAGATGCTCGCGCAGACCCCGCGCACCCCATCCGACCGTTTCGACGATGCCGCGGACGTGTTCCGCGAAGTGGCGCTGCAGCCCGAGTTCCCAGCATTCCTGACGTTGCCGGCGTACTCCCGCTTCCTCGTCGAGACCGCCTGACCATCCGCCCATCACGAAGGACATCACAATGACCCACTACCAGGACGACATCACCGCCATCGGAGCGCTGAAGGACGCCAATGGCTCCGGCTGGAACGCCATCGACCCCGAGTCGGCTGCGCGCATGCGGGCGCAGAACCGCTTCCGCACCGGGCTGGAGATCGCGCAGTACACCGCCGACATCATGCGCCGTGACATGGCCGAGTACGACGCCGACTCGTCGGTGTACACCCAGTCGCTCGGCGTCTGGCACGGTTTCATCGGGCAGCAGAAGCTCATCTCGATCAAGAAGCATCTGAAGTCGACGAACAAGCGCTACCTGTACCTGTCGGGCTGGATGGTCGCCGCGCTCCGCTCCGAGTTCGGGCCGCTGCCGGACCAGTCCATGCACGAGAAGACGGTGGTGCCCGCGCTGATCCAGGAGCTGTACACCTTCCTGCGCCAGGCGGACGCCCGTGAGCTCGACCTGCTGTTCACCCAGCTCGACGAGGCGCGTGCGGCCGGCGACGAGACCGGAGCAGAGTTCATCCAGTCCCAGATCGACGGCTTCGAGACCCACGTCGTCCCGATCATCGCCGACATCGACGCCGGATTCGGCAACCCCGAGGCGACGTACCTGCTGGCGAAGAAGATGATCGAGGCGGGCGCCTGCGCCATCCAGATCGAGAACCAGGTCTCGGACGAGAAGCAGTGCGGCCATCAGGACGGCAAGGTCACCGTGCCGCACGAGGACTTCGTCGCGAAGCTCAATGCGGTCCGCTACGCCTTCCTCGAGCTCGGCATCGACAACGGCATCATCGTCGCCCGCACCGACTCGCTGGGCGCCGGCCTCACGCAGAAGATCGCCGTCACCCGGGAGCCCGGCGACCTGGGCGACCAGTACAACTCCTTCCTCGATGCGGAGGAGATCGCCGAGAGCGAGCTGGGCAACGGCGATGTGGTCATCAAGCGCGACGGCAGGCTGCTGCGGCCGAAGCGCCTCGCGAGCAACCTCTACCAGTTCCGCAAGGGCACCGGTGAGGACCGTGTGGTGCTGGACTGCATCACGGCGCTGCAGAACGGTGCCGATCTGCTGTGGATCGAGACCGAGAAGCCGCACGTCGAGCAGATCGCCAGCATGGTCGACCGCATCCGCGAGGTGGTACCGAACGCGAAGCTGGTCTACAACAACAGCCCATCGTTCAACTGGACGCTGAACTTCCGTCAGCAGGCGTACGACCAGCTCGTCGAGCAGGGTCAGGACGTGTCGGCCTACGACCGCGACAGGCTGATGAGCGTGGAGTACGACGACACCGAGCTCGCCCGCCTCGCCGACGAGAAGATCCGCACCTTCCAGCGCGACGGCTCGGCGCGCGCCGGCATCTTCCACCACCTGATCACCCTGCCGACCTATCACACGGCGGCGCTGTCGACCGACAGCCTCGCCAAGGGCTACTTCGGAGAGGAGGGGATGCTGACCTACGTCCGTGACGTGCAGCGCCAGGAGATCCGGCAGGGCATCGCCACCGTCAAGCACCAGAACATGGCCGGAAGCGACCTCGGCGACAACCACAAGGAGTACTTCGCCGGCGAAGCGGCCCTGAAGGCCGGCGGAGCGCACAACACGATGAACCAGTTCAGCTGACCGCGAGAAGGACACCCCATGGCATCCACCGCCGACCTGTACGACCTGCACGGCGACAGCCTGCAGTCCCTCCCGCTGCAGCTGCGCTCCTTCGGTGGCATCGCACGGTTCGAAGGCCCGATCCGCACCATCCGCTGCTTCCAGGACAACGCGCTGGTCAAACAGGTGCTGGCGGCGCCGGGCGAGGGCTCCGTGCTGGTGGTCGACGGCGCAGGGTCGTTGGAGACCGCGCTGATGGGCGATCTGATCGCGCAGAGTGCGGTGGATGCCGGCTGGGC